>JACQTD010000275.1 GCA_016210985.1 Acidobacteriota bacterium | reverse complement strand
TTTCCATCTTTTCCCCGCTTCCCCGCTTCCCCGCTTACCCGCTTCCCCGCTTCCCCGTTTCCCCGATTCATTCTTTTCCTCGTTCCTTCCCGCCGGAATTCAGCATCGGAATCCTGACTCCGCAGCGGCGGGCCGTCGCGACAGCTTCCGGATAACCGGCGTCGGCGTGGCGAGCCACGCCGATGGCTGGATCGTTGGTGAGGACGCGATTCAACCGCTCACGGGCCGCAGGCGTGCCGTCGGCGACGATGACTTGCCCGGCATGCAGGCTGTAGCCGATACCTACACCTCCACCGTGATGAAAGGAAACCCAGGAAGCACCCGAAGCCGTATTCAGTAGTGCGTTGAGAACCGGCCAGTCGGCAATCGCATCGCTGCCATCCTTCATGCCTTCGGTCTCCCGGTATGGGGAGGCCACGGATCCGCAATCGAGGTGATCCCGCCCGATCACCATCGGCGCCGCCAGTCGACCGCTGGCCACCAGGTCGTTCATCGCCTCACCGAATCGGGCGCGCTCACCGAGGCCGAGCCAGCATATGCGCGCGGGCAGACCCTGAAATCGGATTCGCTCCGAGGCCAGCGTGAGCCAGCGGCGGAGCACTTGGTTTTCGGGGAAGAGTTCCAAGGCGAGACGGTCCGTGGCCCTGATATCGCTTTCCTCTCCTGAAAGCGCGACCCAGCGGAACGGCCCCTTCCCCTCGCAGAACAGAGGACGGATGTACTCCGGAACGAATCCGGGAATTTCAAAGGCCGCTTTCAGGCCGGCATCGTACGCTTGCTTGCGTATATTGTTCCCATAGTCGAAAGTTATCGCTCCCAGCTTCTTCAGAGCGAGCATGGCCTCAACATGACGCGCGATCGATTCCATGGCCCGTCTGGTGTACTCACCGGGATCCTTCCGCCGGAGCGTGGCCGCATCCTGCAAGCTCAAGCCGGCGGGTACATATCCATTCAAAGCATCGTGGGCGCTCGTCTGGTCGGTCAGGAGATCGGGAACCACACCCCTCCGGACGAGGTCGGGTAACACCTCGGCGCAGTTGCCTACCAAACCGACCGACAACGGTTGGGCGGACCTCCTGGAGGTGGAGAGCCACTCCAGCGCCTCATCGAGCCGGTCGGTTACCCGATCGCAGTACCCGGTCCTGATTCTTCGCTCAATTCGGGACGCGTCGACGTCGATGCCGAGGAAAGTCCCTCCATTCATGGTGGCCGCGAGCGGTTGAGCCCCACCCATACCGCCCATGCCGCCGGATACGACCAACCGCCCGGATAGATCACCTCGAAAATGCCGGGCGGCCGCGGCCGCAAAGGTCTCGAAAGTCCCCTGCACAATCCCCAGCGTCCCGATGTAGATCCAGCTGCCGGCCGTCATCTGACCGTACATCGTGAGGCCCAGGGCCTCCAGGCGATGATACTCTTCAGCCGTCGCCCAGTAGGGAACGAGATTGGCATTCGCGATCAAGACACGCGGCGCCCATTCATGTGTCCTGAAAATACCGACCGGCTTTCCCGACTGAACAACGAGGGTTTCGTCATTCCCGAGTTCACGAAGTGAGGTCGTGATGGCGTAGAAAGCGGGCCAGTCTCTTGCAGCCTTTCCCGTACCACCATAAACCACGAGGTCGTTCGGGCGCTCAGCCACCTCCGGATCCAGATTATTCATCAGCATCCGGAGTGCGGCCTCCTGAGCCCAGCCGCGACAACTCAGGCGTGCTCCGCGCGGGGCGGTGATCGATTGGTCTGCCATCAGGCCCGCCGCCCGGTCGAACCAACCCTCGATTTTTGTGTTGACCGGACGGACATGTTAGTTTAAGATAGCGGAGGCTAGTAAATATTCCTAGAATAGTTGGATTTTGGATACTGGGTCGAAAGTGATCTTCGGTTCAGGGGCTCTGGTGTCTTTTTACGTTCACCGCAACTGACGCTTTCGATTGAGTTAGTCGCTGCACCAACCCTCCATCGCCGGGATCGCCGTAAGAAGCGATACCCGGCGAGCAGCGGCTGATTTTCACGGCTTGGAAGCCCTCTTCAACAGCTTCCGGTCGAATGCCAACGGCAATAATTGGCTCATCCGATACCGGGCCACACCGCCCCGCAGATTTGCCAGAACGACCGGCACGTCGCCGCAGAACTCCCAGATAATCTGACGGCAGGCCCCACAGGGCGGGGTGAGCGGATCTGTGTCCGCTACAACCGCGATCATGCGGAATTTCCGGACACCCTCGGATAGGGCCTTAAAGATTGCAACCCGTTCGGCACAGACCGTCAACCCGTAAGTTGAGTTCTCCACGTTGCATCCTTCGTGAATGCCACCGTCTGCCGCCAGCACCGCAGCACCCACTTTGAACTTGGAATAAGTCGCTACCGCCCGCCGTCGAACGGACTTGGCGCTCCGTATGAGCTCCCTCTCTTTATCCATCAGCCTCCCTCTCCAGCCGGGCGAGCCCGGCTCAGGTGGGGTTGGTCTCCTGCCCATTCCCCGGGGCCCTTCAGGCCAGTTTCGGCACCAACGACTGCAGCAGCCGGGTCAGCGTACCACCGACGCGCCGGCCCATGGCAAGGACTTCGCGGTGGTCGAGCGGCTGATTCAGGACGCCTGCAGCAGCGTTTGAGATCATTGAAATCCCGAGAACTTCCAGCCCCATATGACGTGCTACCAGCGCTTCCGGCACGGTCGACATGCCCACGGCATCCCCTCCGAGGCTGCGGAAAGCCCGAATCTCCGCAGGTGTCTCAAAACTCGGTCCGCCTACCGCCACATAGACGCCCTCCTCCAGCGAAATCCGGAGACGTTTCGCCTCACGCCGGGCCAGGCTAAGGAGCCGCTTCGAGTAGACTTCCGACATATCCGGAAACCGCGGTCCGAAGTCTTCATTGTTAGCCCCGCGCAATGGATTTACGCCCATGAAATTAATGTGATCGGTCATCAGCATCAGGGCGCCGGGTTTGAACTTCAAGTTGATCCCTCCGGTGGCGTTGGTGAGTACCAGGCTCTTGATCCCAAGCAGGCCGAAGACGCGAATTGGAAACGTCACCTGCTCCATGGCATATCCTTCGTAATAGTGGAAACGGCCCTGCATGGCCGCAACACTTACACCGCTGGAACTGCCAATGACGAGTTGCCCTACGTGACCTTCGATCGTGGATCGAGGAAAGTGGGGAATGGCGCTATACGGGATTTCGACACGGTTTTTCAATTGATCCGCGAACTCGCCGAGTCCGGAGCCCAGCACCACGGCTACCTCCAGCGGGCGCCCGGCCCGCCGGCGAAGATAAGCTGCCGCCTGCTGGTAATGAGAAGATGGAACCGGGGAAACGGGAAAAGATGGAATCGGGGAAACGGGGAATCGGGGAATCGGGGAAGTTGGAGAACGAGGTGCCCGGGTTCCGCGGGTTGCAGGGGTTTGAAGCGAGGAGGTCTTGCGCCTGGTCGATCTAATACTCTTATTCCTGCCAGACCCAGCAGTCTTCCCCTTCTTTGATCCAGAGGTAGTCATTTCTTCCCCACTTCCCCGTTTCCCCGCTTCCCCGTTTCCCCGCTTCCCCGTTTCCATCTTTTCATAACATCATCCCGACGATCGTAGCGGACATGAAATTCGCCAGTGTGCCCGCCAGGAGCGCCCGGAAACCCAATTGGGCCAGGTCCTTCTTGCGACTGGGGGCGAGTGCGCCGATGCCGCCCAGCTGAATGCCGATCGAACTGAAGTTGGCGAATCCGCAGAGCGCGAATGTGGCGATCGCGAAGGAGCGGGGATCGAGAGCATCTTTCATCGGTCCCAGTTTGGAGAACGCGATAAGCTCATTCAACACCATCCGCGTTCCAAGGAGCGATCCGACGGTGGGGGCGTCACGCCAGGCTACGCCCATCGACCATGCAATCGGCGCGAAGAGGTAGCCGAGAATCTGCTCCATACTCGTGTGGACCAATCCCAGGATCGTATTGATCAGGGCAATGAGGGCAAGAAACGAGATCAACATCGCTGCCACATTGACCGCCAGACCCAGACCCTCGGTGGTACCGCGAGCGGCGGCATCGATGATATTGACGTCGGTCCGTTCGACCTCCAACTGCACCCGGCCTTCCGTGACCGGCTGCTCCTCTTCAGGTACGAAGAGTTTCGCCATCATGATCGTACCCGGAGCCGTCATGATCACGGCGGTCAGTAGAAACTTGGCTTCGATGCCATAAGCGATATAGGCCGCCATGATCCCGCCGGAGATATGTGCCATGCCCGAAGTCATCACGGTCATCAACTCCGACCGGGTCATCTTCTCGATGAACGGCCGGACCGTGAGCGGAGCTTCGGTCTGACCCATGAATATACTGGCGGCGACATTCAATGACTCGGCGCCACTGGCCCCCATGAACCGGGTCATGACCATGGCGAATCCCTTCACGATCCATTGCATGACGCCCAGGTAATACAGTATGGCGAAGAAGGCGGCGATGAAGATGATGGTGGGCAAAACCTGAAAGGCAAAATAGAATCCCAGGGAACGCTCCCGGCTGCCGAGGGCGCCGAACACGAACTCGGAGCCATAGAACGAATGATCCAGGAGCTTCTTGATCCCATCGCCGATGGTCTGGAATAGACGCTGACCGAAGGGCACACGAAGCACAAAAATGCCGAACCCGATCTGCAGTCCCACCCCCCAGAGAATCGTCTTCAGCTTGACCGCACGCCGGTTGGTGGAAAGCAGAAAACCAAGGCCAAGTATCACTACGAATCCCAGGAGGCCGCGGGCGCGCTCGGTCAAGGACCCGGCCTGAGTTCCGGCCCGGTCCGGTGGCGGCGATGCCGGAGCGGGCGTGGGGATTTCGTTGTCGGGGGACGGTGTCGCGGCCACCGCCGGCGACTCGACGTACGCGGCGACCCGGACCCCCGGGGTCTCCCCGTGCACAAGCGAAAGCGCGGCGGACAACAGTCCGCATCCGAGCGCCAGCGCGAGTGCCAGGCGCCAGCGGAATCCGCATTCAGGGCTCAACCATACCAACCACGGATGTCTCATGTTCCCTCGGCCATCTGATTCCGCGCCGATCCTCGGGGCGCATCTTGAGAGCGATCAGATCACTTCGTAGATAAGCGTCCTCACGGGTGGCGGCTCTTCACTGAATCGATAGGCCGAAACGAGAAGGAATACCGCTTCGCTGAGGCGCTCCGCACCGTTGTAATGGACGGTGCAGAGCCGTTCACCGCGCTCCACACGGTCGCCCACCTTCTTGTGCAGCTCGATACCAACCCCGGGATCGATCTTCGAATCGACCTGCTCACGTCCCGCCCCGAGGATCATCGAAGCCAGTCCAACCGACTCGGCCGCCAAGCTCCGGACGAAGCCCGATGTGTCGGCGGCGAGTTCATACTTGTGTGCCGCCGCAGGAAGACAGGAATAGTCGTCGACTACCGCCGGATCTCCTCCCTGCTCGGCAATCACTTCGCGGAACTTCTCCAGGCCGGCGCCTGACTCGATCAAGTCTCTCATCAGCGCCCGGGCATGTTCCATGTGGCTGGCGAAGCCGCCCAAAACGACCATCTGCGCGGCCAATTCCACTGAAAGCGTGGTGAGATCCTCCGGTCCTCTTCCCCGCAATGTCTCGAGACACTCGATCACTTCGAGCGCATTCCCGACCATGCGTCCGAGCGGCTGATTCATGTCCGTGATCAACGCCCGCATCTTCTTTCCCATTCCGTGACCGATGCGAACCATCGTCTCGGCCAACCGTCGTGAATCCTCCAGGGTCTTCATGAAGGCGCCGTCCCCGGTCTTCACATCCAGAACCAGCGCATCGATCCCTTCGGCCATCTTCTTGCTCATGATGCTGGCGGAGATCAGTCCGTACGACTCAACTGTCCCGGTGACGTCGCGAAGAGCGTAGAGCTTTTTGTCGGCAGGCGCGATTTCTTTCGTCTGACCGATCATCACCAGTCCGACGTCCCGGAGGACATTCTTATACTGGCTCAAAGATAGGTTCACGTTGAAACCCGGGATCGACTCCAGCTTGTCCAGCGTTCCCCCGGTATGACCGAGGCCTCGTCCGGATACCATCGGAACACGGACCCCGGCGGCCGCGGCCAGGGGCGCCAGCACCAGCGAGGTCTTGTCCCCCACGCCTCCGGTGCTGTGTTTGTCCACCTTGGGGCCGGGTATCCAGGAAAGGTCGACCACCTCGCCGGTCCGCATCATTTCTTCCGTGAACCGAAGCACTTCGTCGTCGCTCAAGCCCCGCCAAAGCACGGCCATAAGAAAGGAAGAGATCTGGTAGTCCGGAATTTCGCCGCGCGTGTAGCCTCGTACCAGGTGCGCAATCTCATCACCGGTAAGCGTCCCGCCGTCCCGCTTCTTTCTGATGAGGTCTACGGTCCTCATAAAGA
>JACQTD010000273.1 GCA_016210985.1 Acidobacteriota bacterium | reverse complement strand
GCCCAGATCCACGCGGGCGGAAGGGGAAAGGGCGGTGGTGTGAAAATGGCTGGCACACCCGAAGAGGCCGGAGCGCTGGCAGAGGGCATGCTGGGGATGACACTGGTGACCCCCCAGACTGGCCCGGCGGGGCGGGAGGTCAAGACACTCTTGATCGAGCAGGCCCTCGAGATCAGCCGGGAGTTCTACCTGGGCCTGCTGGTGGATCGGACTGCGGGCGTGCCGGTCATCGTGGCGAGCTCAGCCGGCGGTATGGAGATTGAGCGCGTCGCCGAACAGACGCCGGAGTTGATCCAGACGGAAATCGTAGATCCCGCCTTCGGTCTCCAAGCTTTCCAGGCGCGACGTCTCGCAGCCGGGATCGGCCTGCCTTCCGCATTGATCCATTCCGGCGCCGGGATGCTGATGAAGCTCGATAAGGCGTTTACGGCGCTGGACGCTTCCCTGATCGAGATCAATCCGCTGGTAATCACAGCCGAAGGCGCCTTATTGGCCCTCGACGCTAAGATCACCCTCGATGATAACGCGTTGTTCCGGCATGCCGATCTGGCCACATTGCGAGATCTCAACGAGGAAGATCCGTTGGAGATCGAGGCGGGTAAGCATGACCTGAACTACATCAAACTCTCGGGTGAGATCGGCTGCATGGTTAATGGTGCCGGATTGGCGATGGCTACGATGGATATTATCAAACTCGCCGGAGGTGAACCCGCCAACTTCCTCGACATCGGCGGCGGGGCCAGCGCCGGCCGGGTGGAGAACGCTTTTAGGATTCTGCTCTCGGATCCGAATGTCAGAGCGGTCCTGATCAATATATTCGGCGGCATCGTCCGCTGCGACCTGGTCGCACAGGGCGTCTTGGACGCGATCGGGAAGACCGGGTTGCGCGTCCCGATGGTAGTTCGTCTGGAAGGCACGAATGTGGAGAAGGCGCGCGAGTTGTTGGAGGCATCCGGTTTGCGCATTGCTGTCGGACGAAACATGCGCGATGCGGCCGGGAAGGTTGTGGCGCTTGCACGCGGGTGAAACCGGTCCGCGGGTCTCCAGAATTGAATAATGGTTTCAAACTTCACGGTGCTCGCCGAGGATCATCGCACGCGCGCCAGGCTCGGCAGGTTGCGGACCGGCCATGGCGAAATCGACACGCCGGTCTTCATGCCGGTCGGCACCGTGGGAACCGTCAAGGCGCAGACCCAGGAGATGCTCGAGGCGCTGGGCGTCCGGATCATTCTCTCCAATACGTATCATCTCTATCTTAGGCCGGGTCACGAAGTGATCGGAGCCTTGGGCGGCCTGCACCGGTTCATCTCCTGGCCGGGAGCCATCCTGACCGACAGCGGCGGGTTTCAGATCTTCAGCCTGGCTGCACTGCGCAAAGTGTCAGAGCGGGGATACGAGTTCCGGTCCCACCTGGATGGTTCCCCACACCTGTTCACTCCCGAACTGGCCGTGGAGGTACAGTGGACGCTGGGCTCGGATGTCATCATGCCGCTCGATGTATGCACGGCGCAGCCGGCCGCCGATACTGATATGGGTGAGGCGTCGGCGCGGACGGTTCGATGGGCCCGCCGTTGCCGCGAGCGGTTCGACGTCCTTGCTGGAGAGCGTGAAATCAGGCATCTGCTCTTCGGAATCGGCCAGGGGGGAACCGATCTGCGGTTGCGGCGCGAATGCCTGGCCGCACTGGTAGATATCGGCTTCGACGGTTACGCCATCGGCGGGCTGGCGGTCGGGGAGTCGAAAGACGAGATGTATGCGACGGTGGAGGCGATCGCACCCGAGGCTCCGTCGAAGGCGCCACGCTACCTGATGGGCGTGGGCACGCCCGCTGACCTGGTGTCCTGCGTCGGGTACGGGGTCGACATGTTCGACTGCGTGATGCCGACCCGTAACGCGCGCAACGGTCAGGCCTTCACCGGGGCCGGCCCGCTGAACATCAAGAACGCCGCCTATGCGAGGGATGCGGGGCCTATCGACGAAGGGTGTTCCTGCCCGGTGTGCGCCCGGTACTCCCGGGCCTATCTGAGGCATCTCTACATGTCGGGAGAGATTTTAGCGTCAATACTTTGCACGCAGCACAACCTCAGTTTTTACCTTGACACCATGAAGCGGATCAGGCAGAGTCTGAAGTCTAATACCTTCGCGGACTTCGCCCAATCATTCCTCCAGTCGTACCGCTCTGAGTCCGGGAGCTGATCGGGAGAAACCGAAGAGCTTGCACATGACCAGCCGAAGATCATGAATCCGATCATTCAATATGTACCGATCCTCGCCATCATTGCCATCTTTTATTTCCTTCTCTTCCTCCCGGAGCGGCGACGGCGAAAGAAACTTCAGGAGATTGTCGCCAATTTGAAGATCGGCGACCGGGTCATCACCACCGCCGGGATCCACGGTACCGTGCTGAGTCTTCGGGGGGAGACCATGGTCGTCCGGTCGGACACCTCGAAACTCGAATTGACCCGATCCTCGGTCGCAGCGCTTCGGGAAGGGCCGGAATCCACGGGGAGTTGATGCTTCGCACCTAGCGCGGCGCTCGCGCCCGGTAGGACGAACCCGGGGAGCGCGTGCTCGACACGGGTGTTCACTATGATGAGCAAAAGCTTACGAAATCGTTCTTTGGTCATTGTCGGCGTCTGCCTGGCCTGCGCCTATCTGCTTTTCGGCCCGGTCAGACTGATGGATCCGCTCACCGGCCAATTCTCCTGGTCGATCATCCGTTCGAACTTCACGGCTACGCAGCTGAAGGCCAACCTGGCTGCGAACATCAAACTTGGCCTTGATCTCAAAGGTGGAAGTCACCTCATTCTTCAGGTACAGACCGACGATGCCCTCCGGTCGATTACCGACGGCAATGTAGAGAAGGCGAAGGACCTGCTGAAGCAGGCGGGCCTGGCTTTCAAACAAGCGACATCGCCGGGGCTTGGCCAGGTCGTCGTGGAACTCGACGACACTTCCAAGATGGAGGAAGTCAAGAAAAAAATAGGCGATGATTTCGGTCCCGGATGGACGATCAGCACCGCCGGTAAGAATGTGGTCTTCACCATCAAGACGGAAGAGGCGGTCAGTCTGCGCGAGCGCGCGACCGAGCAGGCGATGCTGGTCATCGACAACCGCGTCAACGCCCTGGGGGTGACGGAAAACACCATACAACGGCACGGTCCGCCCCAGAATTACCAGATCCTGCTGCAACTGCCGGGCGTAAGCGATCCCGAGCGCGTGAAGAATCTGATCCGCGCTGAATCCCGGCTCGAGCTCAAGCTGGTGTCAGGCGGACCCTTCGGATCCGAGGATGAGGCCAAGCAGTCGCTCGGCGGCACGGTCCCGCCCGACAAGGAGGTGCTTCCGGCCTCGGAGCGTCGGTCGGGCCCCGACCCCGCGTCCAAGCAATTCTACGTCGTGGACCGAACCCCTGTGATCACCGGCGCCGATCTTCGCAGGGCCGACGCCAGGCCCTCAAGCATGGGCGGCAACCAGTACGAGATCCTGTTTTCGCTCCGGGCGTCGGGTGCGGATCGGTTTTTTAACACCACCAGCGCCAACATCGGCAAGAGTCTCGCGATCGTGCTCAACAACGAGATCAAGAGTGCGCCGAACATCAAGGGCGCGATCAGGGACAGCGGCCAGATCGAGGGCGATTTCACCAGGGAGGAAGCGGAAGACCTGGCGCTGACCTTGAACTCCGGCGCGCTTCCCGCCCGCGTGGTCTACCTGGAAGAGCGGACGGTGGGGCCCAGCCTGGGAGCGGATTCCATTCGCCAAGGCATCGTCTCCTCGCTTGTCGGACTGGCGGGTGTGGTGCTCGTGGTCCTCTTTTACTACCGCTTCTCCGGCTTGAACGCCGTCATCGCGCTGATCCTGAACCTGGTCATGCTGCTGGCCTCGCTGCGCGTCGTCGGCGCGGTACTGACGCTTCCCGGCATCGCGGGCGTCGTGCTGACCATCGGGATGGCGGTCGACTCCAATGTGCTGATCTTCGAGCGGATCCGGGAAGAATTGAAACTGGGCAAGGTCGTGAGGTCGGCTGTTTCACTCGGGTTCGACCGGGCGTTCATTACGGTCCTGGACACCCACGTGACCACGGTGGTCTCCGCGATGTTCCTGTTCATCTTCGGAACCGGTCCGATCCGGGGATTCGCGGTCACCCTGGTGGCGGGTCTGGTGGCCAATATGTTCACGGCGATCTTCGTTTCGCGGACGATATTCGATTATATCCTCTCGCGCGAAGGCCGCTCCCAGGAGAGCTTAAGCATCTAAGGCAAAAAACATGATTGAGATTATCAAGGTCCCCGACATCGACTGGCTGGGGATCAAGCGCTGGCTCATCCTCTTTTCACTGCTGCTCCTGCTGGCGGGAGCGGCTTCCGTGTACACCCGTGGATTCAATCTGGGAATCGATTTTGCCGGCGGAACGCTGGTCAATGTCAGGTTCCGTGGCACCGCGCCGCCGGAGGCCAGGCTACGTGAAGAACTGGCCAAACACGCGATTGATACCGGAAAGATCATTATCCAGCCGATCAGCGATCCGCTCGGGGGGACGAAGAACCAGCTGCTGATTCGATTACCTCTCGAGCCGGCCGCCCAGGTCGCCGGCTCCGGTGAGACGACGCCCCCGGCGTCCGGGACCCCGGCTCAAGCCATAACCCCTGCGGGCGAAGAGTTGACCGCCCAGAAGCGCGCGATCGTCAATGCATTGGCGGGCCTGAACGATCCGGCCGACGTGGCCAGCAAGGTTGATTTGAATACCGCGACGCGGGAGGCGATCCGCGATGGTTTGCTGAAAGCCGATCCGTTGGGACTGGTGCAGCAAGCAGGACAGGTATCGGCTGAGCAACAGTACACGCAATACGCCGACCGCATGGTCGATCACCGCGACCGCACGCGAAACGGTCTTCTCGACAGCCCCGCCGATTTAAAGTCGGTTCCTGAGATTCCGGCGACGCTGGTGGACGCCATGCCCGCTCATTTCTTTGCCGGGAATGCCGCCATGATCAATGCCGAGATCGTCGGTCCGCAAATCGGAGAGGAACTGACCCAGCGGGCGATCTATGTCTCGCTGGCGTCCTTCATTGGAATGCTGATCTACATCGCGTTCCGGTTTGAGTGGGTCTACGGCGTCGCGGGAGTCATTGCGCTGTTTCACGATCTGCTCATCACTTTCGGCATCTTCTCCATCTTGCAGAAGGAGATCTCGCTCACGGTCGTAGCCGCCTTTCTCACGCTGGTCGGTTACTCGATGAACGACAAGATCGTGATCTTCGACCGCATCCGCGAGAACCTCAAACTCCGCAGGCGCGATGACTTGACGAAGCTGGTTAATGATAGTATTAATCAGACGTTATCCAGAACGATCCTGACCGGCGGTATGACGCTGATCGCACTGCTGTCGTTGTGGTTATTCGGCGGTCCTGTTCTCGAGGGATTTGCCCTTGCTCTGTGGTTTGGGATCATCATCGGCACCTACTCTTCCGTTGCGATCGCCAGCCCGATCATGGTCTGGTGGCAATTGCTGAGGAAAGCGCGTTCGGTCGGGCACACGAGCCGCACCGATACCCGACGATCGCCTGAAGCGAGGCGGGATAAAGCCACTGCCTCGAGATGAGATTCTCCTTGACCGCATTAAGGCCGGTGCTTATACTGGGTTCAGTTGCTGACCATTTAAGGGAATACAATCTGCGGCAGTCTTGCATGACCCATCGGCCACCGAAGTGGGGTGCCATGTTTGAATCCTCTTTGATCGAATCGACCTTCAGGCGGGAGGCGACCAATACCAAGTGGTTCT
This sequence comes from Acidobacteriota bacterium, assembly GCA_016210985.1. Classification (GTDB taxonomy): domain Bacteria; phylum Acidobacteriota; class Blastocatellia; order HR10; family JACQTD01; genus JACQTD01. The sequence goes on along the minus strand of JACQTD010000273.1, from coordinate 12,390 downwards.
TTCTCCTGACGATGTTCGTCTACGCCGTGGTGCTGATCACCATGGTTGTGGGCGGTATTCTGCTCGTCAATCCGCAGTTGAAGGAGACCTTCCTCGATGTGGCCTCGCTCGCGCCTCCGCCGCCTCCGCCGCCTCCGCCACCCCCGGCAGCGGCGCCGGTGATTCCGAAACACGCTATCGTGATTCCTGCCGGATTCGTGGCCCCCACGGAGGTACCCAAGGAGATGCCGCCCGCCAATCTTCCTACCGTCATCGTCCAGAGCAGCGGTGTCGGTGGCGTGCCGGGGGGTGTACCCGGTGGCGTGCCGGGAGGGGTAATGGGGGGAGTCATCGGCGGCGTGATCGGAAGTACGGGTCCGGTAGAGGCCCCGACTCCGCCACCGCCTCCGCCGAGGGAGGAACCTAAGCAAATTCGCCGAGTATCCGGCGGCGTGCTGGCCGGAAACGCGATCCGCAAACCGGCCCCGGTCTATCCGCCGATTGCCCGGAGCGCGAGGATCCAGGATTCGGTGCAGATCGAAGTACTTATCGGTGAGGACGGAAGCGTGCTCAGCACGACGGTGGTGTCAGGCCATCCGCTTCTCCGCCAGGCGGCGCTCGATGCCGCTCGGCAGTGGAAATTCCGGCCAACGCTGCTTTCGGGTCAGCCGATACGTGTCACCGGGATTCTGATTTTCAACTTCAAGTTGTAGGCCCGGATGACCCCGGGCGGTGTCCGCCCCGACAGGCCATGGCGAGGATATCGGGGGACGGACGCTTGGACGCTGAGAGGGAACATTGCGCGTGGTGGTCGACACTTATTGGATTGGGGCGGCGCACTAGCGATCGCCAGCTCCGTACACCCTTTTCGGAGGAACTTTAAATGCTTTACATGCTGGTACACTTAGGCGTTCCGCTGGCTCTCTTTTTCCAGGAAGGCTCGGAATCGCTCGATTTCACCATGTGGGAGATGCTCCAGCGCATGACGGCGCTGGCGCTGGCGGTGGTGATCATACTGGCGATTATGTCGATGTACTCCATCGCCGTGATGATTGAGCGCCTCCTGACCTTCAATGCCGCGAAGAAACAGTCGCGCGAGTTCGCTCCGAAGGTTGCGGGCTGCCTTCGGGACGGGCATATCGATGAGGCGATCTCGGTCTCCGACCGATACAAGAAGAGCCATCTGGCGATGGTGGTCAACTCGGGATTGCTCGAGTTCCAGGCGCATGCGATTCCTAACGTGATCCCGGGAGAGATCGTCGAGGCCTCTCGCCGGGCGCTTCAGCGCGCGACCGCCGTCAAAACCGCGGAGTTCAAGCGAGGCCTTTCGTCTCTCGCCACCATCGGGTCGACGGCTCCCTTCGTCGGTCTCTTCGGGACGGTCGTGGGCATCATCAACGCCTTCCAGGGCCTGAAAAACGCCGAAACCGCCGGTATCGCGGCCGTGGCCGGCGGCATCTCGGAAGCCCTGGTGACGACGGCTTTCGGGATCTTCGTCGCCGTGCCCGCGGTGTGGATGTTCAACACGTTTACGAGCCGCGTAGATTCCTTTGTCGTCGAGATGGAAAACTCGGCCTCGGAGCTCGTTGACTATTTCCTGAAGCAACGGGCGGGCAAGTAACCGATCATGTCCATGCAGGTCGGCGGTGAGGGAAGCCTCAACTCAGAGATCAACGTGACCCCGATGGTAGACGTCATGCTGGTCCTGCTGATTATCTTCATGGTCGTGACTCCATTTCTCCAGCAAGGGGTCAGCGTCACGCTTCCGAAGGGGCCGAATTCCGAGGAGGATCCGGCGATCAGCAAGGAGTCCTCGGTGGTGGTGGCGATTCCGATCGACGGTACGATTTACGTCGGTCGCGAACTGGTCAGCCAGAGCGAGCTCGAGACGCGCATCAGGAAAACCATGGAAACGAAGCCGATTGATCAGCGGATCGTATACGTGAAGGCGGACAACCGGGTGCGATACGACAACGTGGTGAGCGTCATCGATGGGATCCGCTCGGCCGGGATTGACCGGGTCGGGCTGGTGGTCGATCCGGGCAAACGAGGCCAGAGCGGCGCCGCCGAGCCGGCCCCGGCGCCATGAGAGACGGTTAATGGGTTGAGGAGTTTGACGGTATGTCGATGAAGGTTGCTGAAGGCGGGAAGAAGGCCGGATCCGGGGCGAAGCCGGACATCAATGTTACGCCCCTGATTGACGTGCTTCTCGTGCTGCTGATCATCTTCATGGTGATCACGCCGCTCAAGCCTCATAAGTTGGAGTCCAAGGTTCCGGAGCGGGTTCAGGATACTACCGTCCCTAACGTCAACCCCTTCGTGTTTGTACTCAGCCTGGATATTAGTCCGGCCGGAACTATCAACGCCATCAAGATCAACAACCTGGATGTCACGGAAGACCAGCTTGGGGTCAAACTCGGTGAGTTGCTGGTGACCCGGCCCCCGGACATGAAGACCGTCTTTATACGGGCCGCCCGAAACGCGTTTTACGGTGAAATCGTCCGCGTCATTGACATTGCCAAGAAGGCAGGTGCCACACCCATCGGACTCCAAATTGACGACCTTCCGGAAAAGTGATGTGTCAGGACACCGGGAGTTCTTACACGGTCGGCGGGCCGAGATAGGCGCGAGGCGTACCGGCCACCCCGCTCGAAGCGAGGAGATCGCACAAGTGAAAAAGAACACCCGAACCTGGCTAGGGGCCATTTTTCTTGTGGCCGCCGTGGGCATGTCGGCGCAAGGCTGCGGCTACATAGGCAAGATCAAGGCCAAGGATCGTCTTAATAAAGGCGCCAGCGCCTATAACCGCGGGGAGTATGACGACGCCCTCAAACTCCTCAAGGAAGCGATGGAACTCGACCCTGACTCCGAGCAGGTGAAACTCTTCTATGCCGCCACCCTCTACGCCAAGTACAGCTTGAGCGGAGAGGAAACCTTCGCACGGGAGGCATTAGCGGAATACGAGCAGATTCATCAGGGAGACCCCGCCAACGCTGATGCCGTCGCCTACATTGCGGTTATCTACGGGAACCTCGGTGACAAGGAGAAGCAGCGTGAATGGACCCTGAAACGACTCGAGTTGCCAGGCGTCACCGACCGGAGCAAGGCCGAAATCTATTATACGCTCGGGCAAGGATATTTCGGAGATTCGTTCGAGCTCACCCAGAAGTACCGCGTCACTGACGATCCACCGGCCGCCAACGTTCCTGAGGACCAACTGACACCGCTGCGCGAGGCGCAGCGCCGGGCCATGGAATACCTCAACCAGGCGATCGCGCTCGACCCGGAGTATGCCGACGCTTACACTTACCTCAATCTGACCTATCGTGAGCAGGCCAAAATCGAAAAGGACCTGAGCGCCAAGAAGGCGCTGGTCAAGCAGGCCGACGAAGTCCGCGCCAACGCCATCGAACTGAACAAACTGAAGGCCGAGCAAAAAGCCAAGGAACCTCCCCCGGCCACTCCCTAGTCATTTCTCTTCCGTCCTCTCCCGGGACCGCACGCGCGGAACGCATGCGCACGTGCGGTCCCAGGGGGGCTCTGGCTTAAGCGCCCGGACATGCCGCTGGTCAGAGAGGCTCCGCTTCGCGTAAAATGATCAATTGGCTTCGGATGGGTGAGCATTGATACGATTCGAGGACATTGTAGAGAATGTAGAACGGTATCATCCCGGTACCGAAGTCGAACTTCTGCGCAAGGCTTACCTTTTCTCCGCGATGCAGCACCGGGGCCAGGTGCGAATGTCGGGGGAGCCATATCTTGTTCACCCGCTTGAAGTTGCAAATATGCTTGCCGAGATGCGGCTGGACGTCGTCACGGTTACCACCGGCTTGTTGCATGACGTAGTGGAGGACGGAACGACCACGATCGACGACATTGAGCAGTACTTCGGGAAGGAGATCGCCCACCTTGTCGACGGCCTGACCAAGCTGAGCAAGATCAGTTACTCATCCCGCGAAGAACGCCAGTCCGAGAGCACCCGGAAGATGCTGCTGGCGATGGTCGACGACATCCGCGTCATCCTCGTGAAGCTCGCCGATCGCCTCAACAATATGCGGACCTTGAATCATCTTCCCCGGGAGCGGCAGTCGCGCATCGCGCAGGAGACGCTCGATGTCTATTCTCCGATCGCGCACCGTCTGGGGATGGGACGAATCCGCGGCGAGCTGGATGACCTGTCGTTCAAATATCTCCATCCCGAGGACTACGTCCGGCTTCAGGACACGCTTCAAAAGAAGCGGCAGGTCATCGAACCCTACCTCGAAGAAGTCAAGAAACGCATGGTCCAGATCATGACCGAGAATAGGGTGACGCTGACGGAAGTCCAGGCGCGGGTGAAACGCGCCTACAGCGTCTATCAGAAGATGAAGCGTCAGAAGGTCACGGTGGACCAGGTCTATGACCTGATCGCGGTTCGACTGATCACCTCCTCGGTGCGCGACTGTTACGCCGCCCTGGGGGTCATTCACCAGCACTGGGTGCCCGTCCCTGGGCGGTTCAAGGATTGGATTGCGACCCCGCGAGAGAACGGCTATCAGTCCCTGCACACCTCGGTGATCGGAGAGAGCGGCCAGCCGTTCGAAGTGCAAATCCGAACGGCCGAGATGCATCGCACCGCCGAGGAGGGCATCGCCGCGCACTGGAAGTACAAGGACGGCGCCAAGGAAGACCACGGCGACGAAAAGACGTACCGATGGCTGCGCCACCTGGTGGAATGGCAGCAGGATGTCAAGGATCCCCGCGAGTTCCTCGATGACCTCAAGCTCGATCTCTATCCCAAAGAGGTCTTCGCCTTCACGCCGAAAGGGAAGGTGATCGAACTTCCCCGTGGCGCCACCCCGATCGACTTCGCGTACGCCATTCACACCGAGGTGGGCCACACTTGCACCGGGGCCAAGGTCAACGGGCGGATCGTCCCGTTGAAATACCAGATTCGCAACGGCGACGTGGTGGAAGTGCTCACGACGACCCATCACCACCCGAGTCGCGACTGGCTGAGTTTCGTCAAGACGAATCGCGCACAGACCAAGATACGAAAGTGGCTGGCGGAGAATGAGCGGACCCAGGCGATTGAAATCGGCAAGAAACTCCTGGAGAAGGAGGCGGATCGGTTCCGCCTGAGCACGAAGAAACTGCTCAACAGCGGAGATCTTCAGAAACTCGCGCCCGATTACGGCTATCAGAAGGTGGAGGATTTATTCGCCGCCATCGGATACGGCAAGACGGCGGCGCGCACGGTGATTTCCCGGTTCGTTCCCGAGACGGCGATCTCCGAAGCGGACGACCGCCAGCCTTCGCGATTGAATCAGGTAACACAGGCGGTGAAGCGCGCGCTCGGCCTGGGCGAAGTTCCCATCCGGGTCAAGGGGGTCGATGACCTGATGGTTTACCGCGCACAATGCTGTAATCCGATCCGGGGCGAAGCCCTGATGGGATACATTACCCGCGGAAAGGGCGTAGCCGTTCACGCCCGCCGGTGCTCCAACGTGCCGGGACTGATGGTCAACCGGGAACGCGTCGTCGATGTCGAGTGGATGAAGGGGCAGGAGAACGAAGCCTACGCGGTCTCCCTCCATGTGCTGGTTGAAGATCGCCCCGGGGCGCTGGCCGACATCACCCTGGCGATCGCCAACATCAAGACCAATATCCGGGACGCCCGGGCGACCGTCAACGCCGACGGACGGGGTGAGATCATCATTACCGTCGAGATCTTCGACATGAAGCACCTCGACCGCGCGATCAACGCGGTCAAAGGCGTGGAGGGGGTCATCGATGTCGAGCGGCTCGACAAGGGTTGAAAGGCCGCGGCGCCCCCCTCGCGGCGTGCGGGCGGCCCGGCGACATTATTTTCAGGAGCGATGGACGTGCGATGATGGAAACGATACAGACTTCGAAAGCGCCAGGGGCCATTGGGCCCTACGTACAGGCGATTAAAGCCGGCGGCCTGATTTTTCTCTCCGGCCAGATTCCCCTCGACCCGGCGACGGGTGAGCTGGTCCCCGGGGGCATCGCGGAACAGACCGATCGGGTGATCCTGAATCTCGAAGCCGTGCTGGAGGCGGCGAGCAGTTCGCTCTCCGCCGTGCTGAAGACGACCGTCTACCTTGCTGACCTCGGAGACTTCGCCAAGATGAATGAGATGTACGCGGAGCGGTTCGGCGATGCCAAGCCCGCCCGGGCGACCGTGCAGGTTGCCCGATTACCCCGTGATGCCCGGATCGAGATCGATGCCGTCGCCCTCGCTTAGGGGGCTGCGGACAGGGAGCGAAAAAAGGTTGAAGAGAATAGGGTCAGTTACTTCCGGGGGGAGCCGAACAACGGGACGGAGGCGGTTATGCCGCTTTCTGGACCTTGTTGGCCTTGAGACAACGGGTGCATACGCGGATGTGCTGCACCGCTCCCTTGATCAACGCGCGCACGCGTTGAAGGTTGGGTTCAAAACGGTGTTTCGTCCGATTGTTGGCGTGACTGACGCGATTACCGAACTGGGGACCCTTGCCGCATATCGCACATCGGTTGGCCATGTCGAAAACTCTCCTTGCAGGACAAAACACGGGTTTATACCAGACAGGTTGTGGGACGTCAAGCCGAACGGCTACCGGTCGTTGCAGGCCCACCGGCCGGCCGGACGTGACGGAAGGGATTTCCGGATCTCGGTGCTGATCTTGCTGATGTTGGCATTTGCGCCCGGGTGGGTCGCCTGTAAACCGGACCCGCAGAATCCTCCCGACGGCGACCTCGCGGCCCGGGTCAACGAGGCCGCGATACGCATTTCCGAAGTCGACCGGATCCTCGAGCAGCAGTTGCGTAACCGGGCACAGCAGGGGACGGCGACGCCCCTGTCCGCGGCGGAGCTTGCCGCGGCCCGGCTTCAAATCGTGGATCAATTGATCGCCCAGGAGGCGCTCTATCAGCGGGCCGGGCGGGCCACGCTCCTGCCCTCCGATGACGAGGTGAGCCAGGAGATTCAGCGCCTGAAGAGCAGCCAGCAATGGAGTGAAGAGGGTTTTCAACGGAAACTTCGCGATGGAGGTCAGACCGAGCCGGAGTTCCGCGCCGAGATGAGACGGCAGGTGGCAATTCAGAAGCTCTTCAACAAAGAGGTCATTCCCCTGGTCACCGTGACCGACCGGGAGATCGAGGAATTCTATGACGCCAACCGGGCTCAGTTTGTTGAGCAGCGGGGATTCTTCCTGAGTCAGATTAGAGTGGATGCGGCCAAGAGCAATGCCTCGGACGACGCGGTCGGTCCGGAGGCCGCCGCCGGCAAGGCATCCGAGGTTTATGACCAATTGCGAAAGGGAGCCGACTTCGCGACCGTCGCCGCCGGCCGTTCGGAGGATCCGCTTTCGGGTCCGCGCGGCGGCGCGCTGGGTTTCATCGCGGCCAATGCCTCCGGATTGCCGCCCATGCTCCTGCAGCGGCTGGAGTCCATGCGGGAGGGCGCCTTCACCGAACCGATTCAGAGCGGCGATACCTGGTTCATTTTCAAGCTCGATCGCCGCGTCGAACGCGACCGGGAGTTGAAACTGGACGAGGTGCGTTCCGATATCGACAAGAAAGTTCGGGCGGATCGCGAGCAGGTGCTCCAGGAGGCGCTCACGAAGACGGCGCTCGGCGAAGCTCGCGTGCGGCACTTACTGGCCGAACGCATGCTGGCCAATCCTTCGAACTTCGGCAGTCTTCGGCCGATCAGCATTTCCGCGGACGCCTCGCCGCCGGAACCGAAATGAGAGCCGGGCTTCCAGCGCCCAAGAGGCAACGGGATAGAGACTATGAGCAGCACGATAGAAGAACAGAAAAGACTAATTCCACGTGAAGTCAGTTTCGATGAGGTGATCAATGACCATCGGGTCCAGGCTTATGTAGAGGCCTCCGACGCCGTCCTGGAAGCCATCGGATTCACCGAACACGGACCCCGCCACGCCAAGGTGACCGGCAAAGTGGCCCGTCACATCCTGTCGGAGTTCGGTTTCAATCATCGGATGCCGGAACTGGCGGCCATTGCCGGCTACCTGCACGATGCCGGAAACGTGATCAATCGGCACGAGCATGCCCATTCGGGTGCGTTGATGGCCCTCCAGGTCCTGGCGGATATGGGGATGAACCCTCGTGAAATCGCTACCGTCGTCTCCGCCATCGGACACCATGACGAGAGTGATGGCTACCCGGTGAATGCCGCCAGCGCGGCGGTGATCCTGGCCGACAAGACCGATGTACATCGGTCCCGGGTCCGCGTAACCGATCCCAAGCTCTTCGACATCCACGATCAGGTCAATTACTCGGTGACCCGAAGCGTCCTGCAGGTGGATGGCGTCCGGAGGATCATCACGCTCGAACTCGACATCGATACCACGGTGGCGAGCGTCATGGAATTCTTCGAAATTTTCACCGACCGCATGATCATGAGCCGAAAGGCGGTGGAATTTCTCGGCGGGCACTTCCGGCTAGTGGCGAACCAGGTGGAACTGCACGGCGGTAACCATAGGTCGTGATTAGAACCGCATCTCCTCTTCCTCAAAATCATGGCTTTCAGTCTGTATGGTGAGGTGATCAATGCCGAACTCCCGTTGCAGCCGGGCACAGACTTCCTGCAGCGCGGACTTCTGACATGCCCCTTCGCACAGGATCACGTGGGCGCTCAAGGCTTCTTTTCCTGAGGTGATCGTCCAGATGTGGAGGTCATGGACGCTGGACACGCCATCCACACTCCGGATGGCCTGTTCAACCTGACGGACGTCAATGTGTCGGGGTGTCGCCTCCAGCAGGACATTCACCGCATCGCGCAGCAGCGTCCAGGCGCCGAAGATGATCAGACCCGCGGTCAAGATACTGACCAGCGGGTCCGCCAGCATCCAGCCCCGCCAGAAGATGAGCGCCGCCGCAAGGATGGCGCCGACGGAGCCGATGGCGTCACCGATAACGTGAAGCGCTGCCCCTCGCAGGTTGAGTCCGCCTTCAGCAGGCTGGCGGAGCAGACGGTAACTCACGAGGTTGACCCCAAGGCCGCCCGCCGCGACGACCAGCATGCCCAGGGAGGCGATGGCGGGAGGCTCGCGGATTCGTTGGACCGCTTCGAGGATGATACCCACGGAGACCAGGATCAGCACGGTGGCGTTGATCATGGCCGCCAGAATCTCCGTCCGATAGTAACCGTAGGTCTTCGCCGGCGGGGCCTTCCGGGCACTCACCCAAATCGCCCCGAGTGCCAGCACGAGCGCGCCGACGTCGGTGAACATGTGCCCGGCATCCGCCATAAGCGCCAGGCTATTGGTCCACCACCCACCGAGGGCTTCCACCAGCATGTAAGCGCAGGTGAGCACCAGGGCGATCCGCAGACCCCGCTGCGGCGTGAGCTGGCGATGTCTATGGTGTCGCATAGCGCCGATCCGCCCCTCATTCTACACAGGCTGTCCCTTCTATAAAACGGCCGACATTCTCCCTGGCGGCCCCGATGAGCCTGCGCGATACTCTTGTCATGCACAGGAAGTTGAAGAGAGGGGGTGCGATAGTTAGTTCAGCGACTTGGAGGGTCGGATCGGATTGATTCAGGCCTTGATTCCGCTTGGGCTGGAAGCGGTAGCGGAAACGTTGGCGCAGGAGGTCAGGGCGTTGGCAGGTGATCGGTATCGACGGCACGACGGGCAGGCCCGGGTGCAGCGGTGGGGATCGCAACCTGGATCGGTTTATCTGGGGGATCAGAAGATACCTACCGAGGTTCCGCGGCTTCGGGATACGGATCACGGGCAAGAGATAGCGCTGGCGTCGTATTGGAAGTTTCGTGAGCCTCGGAATCTGGATGAAGGACGGTTGAAACGGATCGTGCACGGGCTGTCGTGTCGCAACTACCGGGCGTGTGCTGAGACGGTGCCGGAGGTCTTTGGGATGTCGCCGTCGACGATTTCGCGGCGGGTGATCCGGGCCAGCGAGCGGAAGCTGCAGGAATTGCAGGAGCGGTCCTTAAAGAAGTACGACCTGGTGGCGCTGTTTCTGGATGGGAAGAGTTTTGCGTCGGAGCAAATCGTGATCGCCCCGGGGGTGACCGTGAAGGGGGAGAAGGTGATCTTGGGCTTTCTTCAGGCGAGCACGGAAAACGAGAAGGTATGCAGTGACTTCCTGTGGCAACTGGAATCGCGCGGCCTTCGCAAGCAGGCCAAACAACCTTACGTTCGCCAGCGGTTGCAGGCGGCTTATCGCAAGCCGAGTCTGAAGGAGGCGGAGAAAGCGTGGTAGGCCATCCGGAAGGAACTGAGCCTGATTAACCAGTCGGCGGTGGCGAGCCTGGACAAGGGGCTGCAGGAAACCTTGATGCTGCATCGGTTGGGTTTGATCGAGGAACTCGGGCAGAGCTTCTCGGCCACGGACTGTCTGGAATCGATCAATGCTCAACTCGGCCAGAAAACGGACAAGGTGGATCACTGGAAGAACAGTAACCAACTGCATTGATGGGTGGCGACGGCGTTGCTGCAGATCGAATCCGGGCTGCAAAGGGTTCGGGGCTACCGACACCTTTCACGGTTACGCGCCGCCCTAAAGGCCCGTATTGCGAACGCCGATGAGAAAGCCGCGTGAACAAAACTGGAGCCGCTGACGAATTTCAACTAAGAACGGCATTGACTCCATCCTGCGCAGGGGCGTATGGTAGTGGGCCTCTCGTCCTCTACCAAAAGGTGCTCGACGTGCACATTTGGGATGTCGGCGACCTAGTGCGGGCCAAGCGGCCGAAGCGTCTGCCAGTAGTTTTGACACGGCAGGAGGTTCGCGCGGTGCTCAAACGGGTGGACGGGACTCCCAAGCTGGTCTGCTTGCTGCTATACGAGGCAGGACTTAGGCTTCTTGGCGCTCTCCGGATCCGCGTAAAGGACACGGTGGCGTGCGTTCCGCATCGATTTCACAAGAAATGAAATTGTGGTCCGAGATGGCCACGTTGACCGTCAAACTGGGATCAAGCATCGCCATCACTTCCATGAGACCGTGATCCAGAAGGTCGTGAGGGAGGCAGCCCGCAAGGCTGGATTAACGAAGCCAGCCAGCCCTCATGTCTTCCGGCGCTCGTTCGCGACGCATGTATTGAAGGACGGCTATGATATTAGAACGATCCAGGAGCTTCTCGGTCACAAAGACGTGAGCACGACCATGATTTACATTCATGTACTGAATCGCGGCGGGAGGGGCGTCCGTAGCCCTGCCGACGCCTTATGACCATCTAGTCTGGCGTATTCGCCTTATATCGATCAGCATAGCACTTTTCGTTTCGTCGGGTGAAATTTCCGGATCTCATGAAGGGGCAACAGGATGGCGATGATCGAGGAAGAGGGACAGATCCGAGATTCGCGGTCCGATACCGTCGTGTATCCGAGTGATATGCGGATCTGTATAATTCAGAGTTAGGCGGCAGCTCACTCGTTCCGCTTCCCCTGCCCGCCATGATCTTCACTATAGCGGATCGCATCCTCGGCTGACTCAAGGGCATCGCCACCGGTGACGCTGTCGGCAAGCAAACAGAGATGCTATCGCGTGAAGACGTGCTCCATTGGTATCCCCACGGCATCCGAGGTTTCGAAGGAACTCCCGGGTCGGTCATCCCTCGATATGTGGGGAATGCGAAGTACGAGTGGCGGATCGGTGAAACCACGGACGACACCGAACGGACCGTCGCTGTCGCGCGCGCCATCATCACCGATCGGAACGTCTCACACGTGAGCGTCGGTCGTGAAATGCTGCGATGCACGAAGTGCGTACATCCGGGCGTCAAGTCCCTCTGGGAGTTTCACCAGGCCGCCGATCCCACGCGGATTGCTAAGAACCATGATGGCTGTGGAGCCGCAATTCGTGTTGCACCGGTGGGCATCTTCTATACCTCGCACCGCTTGGACGAACTCCTAAGCGGCGCCCGGGAGGCTTCGGTTTCGACTCATGGCGGGTCACGCGCAATCGCCGCCGCCGCCGCGACTACCGCTGCGGTGTCGGCAGCAATTGATGAGGCTTCTCCACGTCAGGTTCTGGAGGTTGCGGAGTATGCGGCTGCCGAAAGCGAGCGTCGCTGGCCCGGGCCCGCCGCCCCAGCATTTGCGAACGCGGTCCGCACGGTGCATGAGAACCTAGGGCGCTTGCCTGCGCTTCGACCGGCAGAGGTAGCCGCGCTTTGCTTTCCGAATCAGACCATGACTATCGTGCCGTTGGCGTTGGGACTCGGAACAGTGATGCAGTCGGCGCGGGAAGCGATTCTCCTGGCTGCGAACATTGGCGGAGACAGTGACTCCGTAGCATCGATTGCCGGGGCGATTCTCGGGGCCATGTATCCGATGACTGTGAATCACGACTGGTACACCGTTGTAGAGGCAATCAACGACCACGACCTGGTGGCGATCGCTAATGAACTCGCTCAGTTGCGACACTGATGTTTACATC
>JACQTD010000274.1 GCA_016210985.1 Acidobacteriota bacterium | reverse complement strand
CGGCTCGTCGAAGAAGAGGATATGAGGATCGCCGACCATGGCACGGGCAATGGCGACCACCCGCCGCATGCCGCCTGAAAGATCCGACGGGTAATCGTCGAGATCGCCTTTGAAATCGATGAAGGCCAACTGCCGCCGAACCTCCTCCTCCGTCTTATTGTCCGGCCAGCCGGCTTCGATCAGCTTATAACCGACATTCTCGTAAACGGTCGCGCTGTCGAACAAGGCGCCGCCCTGGAAGACCATACCCATCTTCTGCCGTAAACCGTAAAGCTCGCCCTCCGAAAGGTTCGTGATCTCCTGACCCTCAATATGGATCTCGCCCTCGTCGGGTTTGATGAGGCCCAGAGCCAATCGCAGGATCGTCGATTTTCCACTCCCCGATCCACCGAGAATCACCGCCATTTCGCCAAATCCGACGGAAAAATTGATATCCTGAAGTACGACCCCGGCGTCGAATGAATGCGTGACGTGACGAAATTCGATGGCGGACTGAAGGCTCAACGATACCCCTCCGGGTCGGATAGCGCCGGTATTGGAACCCGGTCGGGCGGGGATTGTCAAACCTGCGGCCCGCTCCCGCTTGACGGTGGCAAGCCCGGGGTCGAAAATGCCGAATCGCATGCCCGTACAGCTGATCAGCACGAGAAGCAGCCTCGATGGCGGGGCATCAAGCGTTCCCCGTTGGAGGGATCCGGGAGCCCTCCTTCTCATCTCCTGCTACGAACTTGGACACCAGCCGCTCGGCCTGGCTTCTCCAATGGCGTTCCTCGAACGTGCGGGATTCGCGCCCGGGGCGATCGATATAGCGGTCCAGGAACTGGCGCCGGAGGCCGTTTCCCGCGCGCGATTCGTCGGCATCTCGGTTCCGATGCATACCGCGCTCCGATTGGGCATTCAGGCGGCGCAACGGGTGAAGGAGATCAACCCCGCATGCCACATCTGCTTCTATGGCCTCTATGCCTCGCTCAACGCCGGACTGCTGCTGGATGGCCTGGCCGAGTCCGTCATCGGCGGTGAGTACGAAGGCCCGCTCGTGAAACTCGTTCAAACGCTGGCTGGGGAATCCGCCGGAAGCGTTGACGGGGTCACTGCAAGAGGCGGTCGGGCGGCTCCCTGGCTGGAACGATTACCCTTCCCGGCACCCAGTCGATCGAAGTTGCCGCCGCTTGAACGATACGCCCGGCTCGAACACCGGAACACGTTGACACTCGTGGGTTATGTGGAGACCAGCCGAGGGTGTCTTCATCGTTGTCTTCACTGCCCCATTACCCCCGTGTACGATGGCCGATTCTTCGTTGTGCCTAGGGAGGTAGTCCTCGAAGACATCCGGAAACTGGTGGACTCCGGCGCGCGGCACATCACCTTCGGTGATCCCGATTTCTTGAACGGACCAGGCCACTCGATGGGGGTGGTTCGGGACATGCATGCTGTGTTCCCCGACCTGACCTTCGACATCACCACCAAGGTTGAGCACATCCTGAAGCACCGCACCGTCTTCCCGGAACTGGGTCAGGCAGGCTGCCTGTTCGTAGTTTCTGCCGTGGAGTCCTTGAGCGACACCGTACTTACGAACCTCGAGAAGGGACATACCCGGGCAGATGTGTCTGTCGCGCTCGAAGTCGTCCGGGCCGCGGGAATCAGTCTGCGCCCTTCTCTGGTCTCCTTCACGCCCTGGACCACGTATCGCGACTATCTCAATGTACTTGACTGGGTCGAGCGGGAGGAACTGATCGATCACGTCGATCCAGTCCAGTTTGGGATTCGATTGCTCGTCCCGCCCGGATCGGCACTCCTGTCGAGCCCGGCCCTGATTCCTCATCTCGGACCCCTGGTGCGGGAGTCGCTCAGTTTCAATTGGAAGCACCCTGATCCCCACATGGACAATCTTCACCGGGTCGTCAACGCGGAACTCATGGCGGCCGCGCGCACGGGTCAGGACCCGGCCGTAACGTTTATTCGGGTTGTCGAGTTGGCACGGGGGTTGGACAAGCTCCATGGCGGCGCCGGCGGAAGGCTCGCGGCGGGCCCGGCCAGGGCCCGTTCCCCCCGATTGACCGAAGCCTGGTTTTGCTGCGCGGAACCTACGGACGATCAAGTGCGAGCCTTGCGGACGTTCAAGCGATTGAAATAGTCGTCCCTGCCCGTTATATTAAAGCGTTCGGACGAATTGGAGGAGAGGGGTAATGGAACAGCCCATCAAGATCGCGGCAGAAGTGGACAAATTCGATATCGGCGCCTGTAAGTTTACAGTTGACCGACCGTTGTTCTCAGGGTATGTCAATTTCGAGAATCCGGCCCAGGGAAAGGGATCCCCGCTGGCGGAGGCGCTTTTCGGCCTGACTGGCGTGGATGGCGTGACCGTGGCGGGCAATATCCTCACGGTCCACAAGACCGGAACCGAGGAGTGGCCCGTCGTCGGCAGGAAAATCGGTGCAATTATCCGCGAGCGACTGCAGGCGGGCGGGACACTCATCTCCGATAAGCACAAGCAACCTCCGATCGCGCCCGAGAAGTTGAAGGCCAAGGTGCAAGAGGTGCTCGATACGTCCATCAATCCTGCGGTAGCCTCCCACGGCGGCTACATCGAGATCCTCGACATCATCGAAAACAACGTTTATTTGCGCATGGGCGGAGGCTGTCAGGGTTGCGGCGCCGCCAGCGTTACCCTGAAGCAGGGGGTCGAAGGTCTGATCAGGGAGCGGATCCCCGAGGTTGCAAACATCTACGATACGACCGATCACGCTGCCGGAACCAATCCTTATTACGCGCCCGCGAAATAAAACGAAAGACGGATCCCATGGGTCCGAAGTCGGGATGATCCGGATGCCGGAGGGGAGTACCTTACTCTGGCGCAATCCGCCGCGAGTTTCGCCACTGCTATCCGAAGTGTCCCTTGGTCGGAGATCGGCTCATTAATCTTGCGGGCACCGCGTATGCCACGTTGGCGGAAGCGAAGGCTGCGGGAGCCCCCACCATCAATTACGGGGTCTTCCTCAACACCGTGATCGATTTTGTGATCATCGCCTTTGTGATCTTCCTGATCATCCGGCAGGTCAACCGGATGCAGCAGCCGGCGCCGGAAGCCGGCCCCTCGACGAAAGAATGCGTTTACTGTCTCTCGGCGATTCCGATCAAAGCCGCACGGTGCGCTCACTGCGCGTCAGAATTGAGAACCACGTAAGATACCGTCGGGTCAGCCAGCAATTAAACGACCGGAGTAATAACATCAATCCGGACTTTTCGCGGTCCCGCCTGCCATTCAGCTCACAACGTTACCGGGGAAAGGGGCGGGTCCGGCCCAAACCGTGGGTCGATTGGACGATTTCCGGGAGGAGTTCAAGTGATGCGGCGATGCGTGTGGAAACTCTTGCAGGCGTGGCTTGCGAGCTGGCTGTTGGTCGGTATTGCCCAAGCCCAATCAGTCACGATGGAACCGCAGGGGCCATCCGACTCGCTGAAGCCAGGCCTGTTGAGGCTGAGTCTGGAGCATGCGGTCGACCTCGCCCTGGCACCCCAGGGTAGTACTCGCCTGCAACTGGCCAGGGAGCTCGAGCGGCAGTCGGTGGCCCGAGCGGCGCAGGCGCAAGCCGCGTTACTACCCAGCATCGAATCCTCGGTCGGACAGCGTAACCAGACCGTAAACCTCTCCGCGTTCGGTTTGCGGCTCGATGTGCCGATACCCGGATTCAAGCCGCCGGAGCGAGTCGGCCCGTTCAGCGTCTTCGATGCCCGAGCGACCTTGAGGCAGAATGTTCTCGACCTGAGCTCGATCCGAAGGTTCCAGGCTGCGCGCGCGGTTGTGGATGCGACGGCAAGCGATCGCGACGGTACCGGGGATCAGGTGGCCGGCCAGGTCGCAAAAGCCTATGTCTCTGCGCTTCGTGCCCAGGCGCATGTCGATACGCTAAGATCCAATGTCACCCTCGCCGAGGCATTGAAGGATCTGGCGGCGAGTGAGAAGGAGGCCGGGACCGGGACGGGCATCGAGGTGACACGGGCGCAAGTTCAACTCTTCAATGAGCGCCAACGGCTGCTGGTCGCCGAAAATGAGTCCCGGCAGGCCATTTTTCAGCTCCTGCGCGCCATCGGTCTCGATCTCGACACCCGGCTGGAACTCTCGGATAGGCTGGTGGCACACCCTATTCCCGTGTTGTCCGAGGAACAGGCTATCGTCGTGGCGCTGCAGTCCAGGGCCGACTTCAAGGCGCAGCAGGCGCGCATGGAGAGCGCGAGACTCAACCGGCGAGCCACCCTGTTAGAGCGGGTGCCTTCGATCGGGGTTTTTGCGGATTATGGGACCATCGGTTCGAGCCTGAATCATGCAGCCCCGACACGCTCCTTCGGCGTCACGGTCACCGTCCCTGTATTTGACGGCGGACGGCGCAATGCGCGCCGGTCCGAGAGCACTTCGCTGCTCGAGCAGGAGCGCATACGCATCAGGGACTTGAGACAGCAGATCGAACTGGATGTCCGGGTAGCGTTTGACCGTCTGCGGTCTGCGGTAGAGCAGGTGAAAGTGGCGGAAGAGGGACAAGGGCTTGCCGAGCGCGAGTTGGAGCAGGCGAGGCGTCGCTACCAGGCGGGCGTGACGACGAATCTGGAGGTGACCGACGCGCAGAACCGGCTGCAGCGGGCACGGGACAATCATCTGGCCGCCCTCTTCAATCATAATCTCTCGCGCATCGACCTGGGTGAAGCTATGGGAACGATTCGACAGCTGATACCGTGACGGGGGCGCGAAGACGCATGTCGAAGAAGACCATCCTTGTGGCGGCGTTGCTCGTGGCCGCCGTATCGGCGGGCGTGGTACTGATCCGTCTGCTCCGAACCGACAGCGGAGTGGCGATCCGATTCTCGGGCAATATCGAATTGACTGAGGTGGGCATTGCCTTCAAGACGGCGGGAAAGCTGGTCGAACGCACCCTGGACGAGGGGGACGCAGTCACGAAGGGTATGATCATCGCCCGCCTTGATCGCGAGCAGGTCCTGCGGCAGCGCGACCGAGCACGGGCCTCCCTCTCGGCCGCGGAGTCCCAGATTCCCCAGCTCCAGGCAGCCATCCGGTATCAACGAGAGACGGCTGAGGGACAGGTGAGCCAGCGAACGGCTGAGATCAGCCAGGCCGAGTCCCGCCTGAGGGATCTTCTGGCCGGTTCGAGACCCCAGGAGATCGAACAGGGCAAGGCCGCGGTCGAACGGGCGCGAACCGAGCATGAATGGGCACAATCGGACTGGGAGCGAGCCCAGAAACTCTATAAGAATGAAGATATCTCCACAGCCCAGTATGACCAGTTCAGAAGCCGTACCGAGGCTGCGGCGGCGGCGCTGAAACAGGCCGAGGAGCAACTATCCCTGATCCGGGAAGGGCCTCGCGCGGAAACGATTGCCGCCGCCCGGTCGGAGGTGGCCCGCGCCCGCGCTGCGCTCTCTCAGGCCCAGGCGCTTCGCCTGGAGGTCGAGCGACGTGTATTGGAGAACGAAACCCGAAAAGCCGAAGTCGAGCGGGCGAGGGCCGAATTGGCCGTAATCGAGTCCCAGCTTGCTGACACCGAGGTCACGAGCCCCATCGACGGGGTGGTGCTGGTGAAGTCGGCGGAGGTGGGTGACGTGCTGGCGGCGGGGGCCACCGTCGTGACGATCGGGGATGTGGACCACCCCTGGCTCCGGGGATATATCCGGGAGCAGGACCTCGGCCGAGTCCAATTGGGCGCCAGGGCCAGTATCACGACGGACTCCTTCCCCGGACGAATCTACTCGGGTCGTGTCTCCTTCATTTCCTCGCAGGCCGAGTTCACCCCCAAACAGATCCAGACGCCTGAAGAAAGGGTGAAATTGGTCTATCGAATCAAGGTCGATATCGCTAATCCGGAACGGGAGCTGAAGTTGAATATGCCGGCCGATGCCGAGATAAGGCTTGAGAAGTGAAGAGTGATACGGGTTTCGGGTTTCGGGTTGCGGGTTTCGGGTTTCGGGTTGCGGGTGTAGTGAGTCGTGAGAGGGGAAGCGTGAATCGTGATTTGCTGTGGAGGAAGACTCGAATTCCAACGTCTTTCCGGTCTCGCGCAACACGCAACCCGAAACCCGAAACCCGCAACACCTAACCCGTAACCCGTAACACTTCGCAACCCCATGACCGAGCCGATCATTGAAACCACGGAACTGAGCCGCAGTTTTGGAGACCTGCTGGCGGTTGACCAGCTTAATCTTCAAGTGATGCCGGGCGAGATTTTTGGTCTCGTCGGTCCGGACGGCGCGGGTAAGACCACCACCCTGCGCATCCTTTCAGGGTTGATGGATCCGACCTCCGGGCGTGCCCGGGTAGCGGGGTTCGATGTGACCCGTCAGGTTGATGCTGTAAAGGATCAGATCGGATACATGGCCCAGCGATTCGCCCTCTATGGCGACTTGTCGGTCGAAGAGAACATGCTGTTCTATGCCGATCTCTTCGGCGTGTCCGGTGCGGAACGGGAGGGGCTGATGGGGCAGCTCCTGCATATGACCCGAATGGAGCCCTTTCGAGCCCGACGGGCTGCCAAGCTGTCGGGAGGAATGAAACAGAAGCTGGCGCTGATGTGCACGCTGCTTCATCATCCCCGGATCCTGCTCCTGGACGAGCCGACGAACGGAGTCGACCCGGTTTCGCGGCGCGACTTCTGGGCGATCCTTTACCGGCTGGTGCGGGACGGAGTCACGATCTTCATTACGACCGCGTATCTGGATGAGGCCGAGCGATGCCATCGCGTCGGGCTGCTCCATCATGGAAGCCTGATTCATTGCGATGCGCCGGATGCCCTTCGGAGGAATATGGAAGAACACTGTTATGAAGTGGTCACCTCCGAACCCCAGCGGGCGAGAGAATTCCTCCGCGCCTGTGAGGGGGTGATCAGTGCGGAGCCGGCGGGCGCCGCCCTGCACGTCTTCTTTTCGCCGGCGCAAATCTCGGAGTCCGGCCTCAGACGGGCGATGGAAAAGGCGCAGCTCGGCGTGACCACGATGAATCGGATCGTGCCCACGCTTGAAGATGTATTCATCGCGCTGATTGCCAAGGCGTCATGACCATAGGAACTCCCGGACAGGCTGTTCCAGCCGTTGAAGTGGACGGTCTGGTGAAACGCTTTGGCAGTTTCACGGCCGTCGATCGCGTCTCCTTCCGGGTTCGAAGTGGAGAGATTTTTGGATTCCTGGGGCCCAATGGCGCCGGGAAATCGACCACCATCCGCATGTTGTGCGGATTGCTGACACCGACAAGCGGACGAGGGACGGTGGGAGGATTCGATCTGGCGGGCCAGGCCGAGTCGATCAAGGGCCACATCGGGTATATGTCGCAGAGATTCTCCCTCTACGAAGACCTTGAGGTGGAGGAGAATATTGACTTCTTCAGCGGGATTTATGGCGTGCCGCCGGCGCTGCGCCGACCCCGGAAGGAGTACGTGCTGGAGATGTCGGGCCTCAAGGATCGGAGAGGGACGCTGGCCCGGCACCTGGCCGGCGGGATGAAACAGCGGCTGGCGCTCGGCTGCGCCATCCTGCACGAACCGCCCATTCTGTTTCTGGATGAACCGACCTCCGGCGTGGATCCGATCGCCCGCCGGGCGTTCTGGGATCTGATCTACCAGCTCTCCGCCGCGGGACAGACGATTTTTGTCAGCACGCATTACATGGATGAGGCGGAATACTGCCACCGTCTCGCACTGATGTATCGAGGGAGGATCATCTCGCTGGGTTCTCCCTCGCAGCTCAAGCAGGAGTTCCCCCCCGGCCGGCTGATGCACCTTGATTCCACCGATTCTCTGGAAAGCATGGAGGCCCTCGAAGGTCTGTCCTGCGTTTCCGACGTTGCGGTGTTCGGTGGAGGCCTGCATGTGACGGTGACCGATGCCGACCAGGCGGATCATGACATCCGCGAGGCGTTGCGCCTGCGAGGCATCGAGATCCGGCGATGGGAATCCATCCCTCCGTCCATGGAGGATGTCTTTGTCGCCATGATTGAGGGTGAGGAGCGGGAGCGGCCTTGAATATCACGCGCACACGCGCGGTGGCGCGAAAGGAGTTCCTCCACATCATCCGGGATCCTCGAAGCCTGGTCATGGCCCTCGCCGTGCCACTGATGATGTTGCTCCTCTTCGGGTACGCGCTGAGTCTGGATGTCGATCGAATCCTGACGGTCATCTACGACGCGGACCAGACTCCGCAGAGCCGTGAATTGATTGCGCGATTTCACGGATCGCGGTATTTCGAGATGGTCGGGGCAGCGGATGGTTATCCCGCGATCGAGTCGGCCATCGATCGAAGCCAGGTGCTGCTGGGGGTGGTGATTCGCCGCGGCTTCGCCCGCGATCTCGAGTCCGGAAGCGAGGCCGTCGTCCAGTTGCTGCTGGACGGCAGCGATTCCAACACGGCATCCATCGCCCTGGGCTACGCCGAGTCCCTGGTCGAAGCTCATTCCGTCGAACTGCGGTCCCGCGCCCTCGACCGACGCGGGGGAGGGGAGCTTCCCCCCGCGGTGGAGCCCCGGCTGCGAGTCTGGTACAACAGCGAACTGAAATCGAGGAACTATATCGTTCCCGGTCTGATCGCCGTAATTCTTATGATCATAGCCTCGCTCCTCACCTCGTTGACCATCGCGCGCGAATGGGAGACGGGCACGATGGAGCAACTCCTGTCCACCCCGGTTCGTCCGGCCGAACTCGTGCTCGGAAAGATGCTTGCCTACTTTGGATTGGGGCTGATCGACATGCTGGTCGCCGTAGGTGTCGGCGTCTTCGTCTTCGACGTGCCGTTGCGGGGAAACCCGCTATTGCTTGTGGTGACCGGCTGCCTGTTTCTCTTCGGGGCGCTCTGCTGGGGTATCCTGCTCTCCGCGGTTGCGCGCACGCAATTGCTTGCCTACCAACTGGGAACCCTGACCTCGTTTCTGCCTGCGTTCCTTTTGTCGGGGTTCATCTACGGCATCGAGAACATGCCGGCCGTGATACGGTTGCTCACCTACCTGGTTCCGACCCGGTACTTCGTCACGATCGTGAAGGGTATATTCCTGAAGCAGATCGGGATCGCACTGCTGTGGGTCGAGTCACTGCTCCTGATTGGCTTTGCCGCGCTGGTATTTGTCGCCGCCACGCGTAAGTTAAGGCAGAAGCTGGTGTAGACCCGATGTGGCCGCGGCTGAGAGAAGTCATCCGGAAGGAACTGCTCCAAGCGATGCGGGAACCTCGAATGCGGGTGATGCTGTTTGTGCCTCCCCTCGTTCAGCTGATCGTCTTCGGCTATGCGGTGAATCTGGACGTGGAACACGCCCGGATGGCCTGGATGGATCAAGACCGGACACCGGAGAGCCGCGAGCTGGCGGCCGCATTCACCGGCTCCGGTCATTTTTCGATCTCCGCCACCCCCGAACGCGAAGCGGAAGCCCAAGCCCTGCTGGATAAGGATCGGGTACAGGCGATCGTATCCATCCTGCCCGGATTTGCCAGGAGCGTCAAACGAGGCGAGACGGCGGCGGTGCAGATTCTCGTCGACGGCACCAATTCCAACACCGCCTCGATTCTTTCGGGCTATGCTTCGAAGATCGTCAGGACCTACGCGGCAGAAGTACTGGCCGAGCAGCAACGCATCAGGCTGATCGCGCGAACCGCGCAAGCCGGCGAAGCCGTCGCTGTCGCACTCCCGTCGGTGGCGGCCGAGGGACGTGTTTGGTTCAATCCCGAGCTGCGGAGCCGCAACTACTTTGTGCCCGGTGTTCTCGCCAACGTCATCACGGTGGTGACGCTGATTATGACCGCGATGGCGCTGGTTCGCGAGAAGGAGATCGGCACGATGGAACAGTTGATGGTGACGCCGCTCCGTCCGGTCGAGTTGATATTGGGCAAGACGATTCCATTCGCCGTCGTCGGACTCATCGACGTGGTCCTGGTGACGGCGGCCGCGCTCTTGATTTTCCATATACCCTTCCGCGGGAGCGGCCTCATGCTCCTGGGGTGTTCGGTCCTGTTCCTGCTCACCACCCTGGGTGCCGGCCTGTTTATCTCGACGATTTCCCAGACTCAACAACAGGCGATGATGGCTTCCTTCTTCTTTTTTCTGCCGGCCTTCATGCTGAGCGGCTTCGCCTTTCCCATTCGAAATATGCCGCTGGCTGTCCAGCTGCTGACCTATGTCAATCCCGTCCGTTACTTCGTGGAGATCCTCAGGGGCGTTTTCCTCAAGGGCAGCGGCGTTCAAGTCCTCTGGCCGCAAATGCTCGGACTCTCGCTTCTGGGAACCGTCGTCCTCGGGCTCAGTATTCTGAGGTTCCACAAACGCCTGGATTGACCGGAGGTCCACATGCACCCAACGCATCGGCCACGAGTGAAAATCTGCTGTATCGGTAGTATTGAGGAGGCACGCCTCGCGATGAACCACGGTGCTTCCGCACTGGGGCTCGTCTCGGAGATGCCGAGCGGGCCGGGCGTCATTCCCGAATCGTTGATTGCTGCGATCGCAGATGCCGCACCGCCGCCGATCGCCACTTTTCTGCTGACCAGTAAGCTGGATGCGGCTTCCATTATCGCCCAGCAGAGGTGCTGCCGGGTCAACACGGTCCAGATCTGCGACCGTTTGGCGATGAGCGCTTACTCCGAGCTGCGGGCGGCGCTGCCGGGCGTCTCCCTGGTTCAGGTTATTCATGTGACAGGACCCGGTTCGGTCGACCAAGCCATCTCCGTGGCTCCGCTGGTCGACGCGGTCCTGCTCGATTCGGGGAATCCGTCCTTGCCGGTAAGGGAGCTTGGAGGGACTGGGAGACGCCACGACTGGGACCTCAGCCGGGAGATACGCGAACGCTTGGGCGTTCCGGTATTTCTCGCAGGCGGCCTTCGTCCGGAGAATGTGGCCGATGCGATCGAGCGGGTCGGACCGTTCGCACTCGACGTCTGCAACGGCGTGCGGACGGAGGGTGCGCTGGATGAAACCAAGCTCCAGGCCTTCTTTCGGGCGATTGGATAATCTGAGGGATCTCACTATACTCCGCGGTTCTGAGTAGGTTTGTTCGAGGGACTTACGCATGCGACATCCTGTCCTCTACATTCCGGTGCTCACCACCGTGCTCTCACTGGCCTTTTCCTGGGTGCTTCTCCAGCGTTACCGGGAGAAGGGTCATGGGGCGCATTTACTCTGTTGGGCGATCGGGGTCTTTCTTTATGGTGTCGGAACGTTTACCGAAGCTTCTACCACCCTGTTCGGCTGGAACGAACCGATTTTCAGGCTCTGGTACATCTCGGGCGCCCTGCTCGGAGGCGCGCCCCTTGCGCAGGGAACGGTGTACCTCCTCCTCCGGCGCAGGACGGCAAACCGGCTGACCATCGCACTCATCACGGTGATCGTCGTCGCGTCCGTCTGTGTGCTGATGTCGCCGATCGACTATTCCCTGGTCGAACCGTACCGTCCCACGGGGAGAGTACTCGCCTGGAGCTGGGTCAGGGCCTTCAGCCCGTTCATCAATACTTATGCTCTATTTTTTCTGGTGGGTGGTGCCGTGCTCTCCGCCTATCGATTTCGAAGGAGCAAGCTGACTTATGACCGCTTCATTGGAAACGTATATATTGCCGTGGGTGCGCTGCTGCCCGGCATCGGTGGAGCCTTCACCCGCTTCGGCCTCACGGAAGTTCTTTATGTGACCGAGATCATGGGGCTGTCACTAATCTACGTCGGTTTTCGGTACAACGTCCGTGTCCTGGACGCACGCGTACAGCGGAAGGCCGCCGAGATGGCGGTGGAAAGACAGTAATCGGGGAGAAGGTCCAGACCCCCGTCTCCCCCACCGCTTGGATCGTCCCTATTCCTTCAGGATGTCGCGAAACACCTCGGGATCGACATTGCCTCCGCTCACCACGCAACAGACCGACTGACCCCGGAATCGCTCCGGCGCCGTCAGCAGCGCCGCCAGCCCGAGCGCGCCGGTCGGCTCCGACTTCAGGTTGGTGTCCGTGAACAGCAGGCGCGTCGCTTCGATAATCCTTGACTCCGGCACTTCGACGATGTGCGACAATCCGGTGCGCAGGATGGGCCAGTTGTGATTGCCCAGGCTTATGGTTCGAGCGCCGTCTGCAATGGTCTGAGGTTCGGCTTCATTCCGTACCAGCGTTCCCGAGCGTAGCGACCGCGCCGCATCGTTCGCCAGCAAGGGTTCGGCGCCGACTACGCAGGGATGAGCGCCCGCCCGATTCAGGCCGGTGATAATACCGGAGGTCAGCCCACCCCCGCCGATCGGTGCGACCACGAAGTCAAAGGAGCGGCCTGTGCCGGCCAACTCATGGCCGAGACTGGAATTCCCCTCTATCACCAAAGGATCGTCATACGGGCTTGCCACGTAGGCTTCAGGATGTGCTGCAGCCACCTCGCGGGCGCGTTCATTTCGGCCCTTCACTCGAACATCAGTGAGATCCGCAATTCCTCCATAGTCCCGAACGCTTTCGATCTTCACCTTCGCCGATGTGGAAGGCATGACCACGATACAAGACTTGCCGAGCAGACCGCAGGCATAGGCCAGGGCCTGGCCGAAATTCCCGGACGATGCGGTGATGATCAGGTCCTGGGGAACGCGGGACGCCACACTGTACGCCGCGCGAAACTTGAAACTCCCCGTGTGCTGGAAAGTTTCGCTGGCGATCGTAAGATTGACGCCCAGGCGATTCGACAGCCGTGGCGATTCAATTAACGTGGTTGGGCGGACGATCTCCATCAATTGAGAAACAGGCGAGGGATTCATGTCCCGGCACTCGATTCTAGGTGACTGATGATCATCGTGTGAAACTGATCCTTCCTCGATGCGACCACGACTAAACTACCTCGAGGAATGCCTCCCGACAAGATGCTCCCGCGTAGTGGATCAGTTTCAATGGAACAAACGTGTATTACCATTTCCAAGGAACCGGATGGAGTGCCAATCCCGCAGATCGCCCAGTGGAGGGCATCTACCCGCAGGATGGGCAGATTAGGAGGGAACGGTCAAGGTGCAGGCTCGCAAGCGACCTGTACGAAGGCCGGGGGCCTGATCTTTTCTAGAATACGATGGAGGCTTTGGCAGATCACTTCCATACCAGCCTTAAGAAGCGAGAACTCGACGAGATATCCCGGCAATGGTTGCATCTTTTTGCCGAAACGGTCGCGGGTGTAGTGGAAACTCCGCGCATACCTGTCCAGGTCATGCAATTTCAATACTACGTTCCTGACCCAGGTGGGAACTTCCTGTCCAATCTGACCGCTGACTAGGTCATCTACCTTTCTCAAAAGCTCCTTGAGATCGTGGCCCCGTTTCTCAGTGTTGCTAATCTCCTTCAAGTACAACTCTAAGGTCAAACGGTAGAGAGAAAGGATGGGCTTTGAGTACATCAATGGCAACTCGCTTCGTAGCGCAACCTCAACTAAGGCATCACCCGCCCGTTTGTAAAACCCAGCAAGAACATCCTCCGACTCAGTTACGAGGATACAACCCTCTAACGGTCCGTGAATCCAATTCTCGAAGCCGTCCGGTGGGTCGCCAAAAATGGAACTATCCATAGAGCCTCCCGCACGGTCGGGTCCGTTCATAAGAACGTCAGCTCCGCCTGAGAAGGAGCAGAGCACCCATTCTCGTCCAAAATATTTCCTTTGACGTGAAAACGTAGCTCAGAATCCCTGGCATACTCTTCACTCTTCTCGATACCGATCCATCTCCGGCGCAACTCCTCGGCAACTGCCCCCGTCGTATTGGATCCGGCAAATGGGTCGAACACGATGTCCCCAGGCTCCGTCAAAAACATGATGAAGAACCGAGGAAGCTCGGCAGGAAACCGGGCTGGATGGATCTTCTTTCCGGTCTGTTTTGAGACTCGGATGTACTCGCTGTTGCCCTCATTATTGCCGCACTGAATCAAATTGCCCGGGATGGAGCCTCCCTTGTTCTCCGAGAACGTCTGTTTGATGATGTGGCCCGATGGCCGTTTGGTACCTGCGAGGCCGCGCTTAATCAGACGTTCCATGTCCCTGCTATAGGCTTGGAGCACCCGGCTGTTATCGGCCTTGGGAAACTCTGAAGCCGAGAGCCAGTAGATGTACTCAACCGAATCCTTCACTCGGATGCGGCGGACGTTCACCCACTCCGCTGGTGCCGGCATTTTGGCAGGGTTATACCAGAAAAACTCTTGGGCCAGATTAAAGCCAACCTCATCACACAGCTCGATCAACAGCCGGAAGTGGTACAGGGAACGAACCGGCGCCCCAGGAGTCCAAGTGCCCCCAATATTCAAGACGAAGCTTCCTTTCGGCTTTAGGATTCTCTTGAATTCACGCGCGAAGAGCAAAAACCACTTCACGTACTCCTTCTGCCCGGCATTCCCGTACTCCTTCTTGAAATGGAGCGCATAAGGAGGTGAGGTCACCACCAGGTCAACTGTGGCATCGCGCATCTCCGTCATGACTTCCAAGCTATCCGCGTGGTACAGCTTCCCAAACTGCGCCCAGTTCTTCGTCTTCAAACTTGCGTTTACCCAATTCCTGCGAACTGTTGCTCACCTTTGGTAAGATAAGGCCATGGAGCGTGTAGGCCTCTTGGTGGGAAGGGAACGGTCGTTCCCGGATGCCTTGATTGCCGAAGTGAACCGGCGCCAGGCCGGGGTGGTGGCCGAGTACCTGATAATGGATGGCACCCGGATAACGGAACGCTGCGGATATCGGGTGCTCATCGATCGGATCTCGCATGAGATCGTCTGCTATCAACCCTACCTGAAACACGCCGTACTCTGTGGAGCACACGTCATCAACAATCCCTTCTGGCGCATCGCC
Source organism: Acidobacteriota bacterium (assembly GCA_016210985.1). Taxonomy (GTDB): domain Bacteria; phylum Acidobacteriota; class Blastocatellia; order HR10; family JACQTD01; genus JACQTD01. Next base: position 19,416 of record JACQTD010000274.1, on the reverse strand, counting down.
GACGACAAGTTTTTCGGCACCTCGCTCGCCCATCAACTTGGCGTAGCCGTTCCGAAGACGGTCGTCCTGCCGTCGAAGTCCTACCCGGAAGGAGTGGTGACGGAGAGCCTGTCGAATCTCGTCTACCCTTTGGACTGGAGGGCGATGGTGGAATACACCGGCCTGCCCGCGGTGCTGAAGCCCCACTGGGGCGGAGGATGGAAACAGATCCACCGGGTCGATACCCTCGAGGAGTTGTGGCGCGCTTACGACTCGACCGGACAGCTCTGCATGATTCTCCAGGAGTTCATCGCGTGGGAGCAGTATGTCCGCTGTATCTGTGTCGGGAAGGATCGAGTGCTCGTCACGACCTGGGATCCGCGCCGGCCTCATCAGGAGCGTTATCGCCAAGAAGACCCGCCGATCGAGCCGGCGCTGCACGAGCAATTGGTGGAGAAGACCCTTCGGTTGAATCGGGCTCTGGGTTACGAGATGAACACCGTGGAGTTCGCCATCCGGGATGGAATCCCCTATGCTATCGACTTCATGAATTCGGCACCTGATTTTGACATCGCCAGCCTCGGCCCGGTTTACTTTGACTGGGTTGTGAATGCGATGGCCGATCTGGTGATTGAGAAAGCTCGGAATCCGGGGGAGCCGGCTTATCGCTGGGACGCCCTGTTGAGCGGCTAGCCGGCCAGGCCGTCGTGCAGCCCGCTGCCCCAGCTGAGGACAGCGCGCTTCCATCGCCAGAATCACGAGCTTCCATAGCCCCGATGATTCAGGATGCCATTGCACATTATCATGCGTTGCTGGAGACCGCCGGCATGGCGGAGAAGACGGCCACGGCACTGGCGGAACAGGCCGATCGACAGAAGCTCACCTTCGGGGATCGCCCGATCTGCAATGTGTTGCGGCCCTTCTTCCTCGACTCGAGGGCCTACGAACGCATCCGGCACGGGGCCGGCCTCGTGATGCGCGCCTCGGCGAAGCTTTACCGCGCGCTGATGCAGAATGCCACCTTGCGCGCACAGATGGACTTAAGCGAAGAGGAAGAAGCTGTCATTCAAATTGAACCGGGATATGAGGCCCCGGACGCCAGCGCCCGTCTGGACGGCTTCCTTGATGACGCGAGTCAGGTTCAATTCGTAGAATACAATGCCGAGAGTCCAGGTGGTCTGATCTTCGGAGATGTGCTCAGTGAAGTCTTTCTCGACCTGACTGTCATGCGCGAATTCGTGCGGCGTTTCCCCGTCCGGAGCATTCCGCTCCGCACTAGAATACTGGACACGTTGCTCGACAACTATCGACAGTGGGGAGGGAGCCGGTCTCCCCGGATCGCCATCGTCGATTGGGGCGATGTCAGGACACGGCAGGAGTTTGTTCTGTTTCAGGAGTTTCTGGCTTCGCGCGGCATCGCCTCGATCATTGCCGATCCGGCAGACTTGGAGTACCACGGGCGGGAGCTGCAAGTCGGCGATTTCACCATCGACCTGGTCTACAAGCGCGTCGTCACCGGCGAGTTGCTGGCCAGGTGCGGTCTGGATCACCCGTTGATCCGGGCTACGCGGGATCGTGTGGTCTGCACGGTGAATTCCTTTCGTGTGCAGATGCTCTTCAAGAAGATGCTCTTCGGCCTGCTCAGCGATCCCGACCAGGCGTCCCTGTTCGACGAGGAGGAGCGAACCGCTATTACGCGGCATCTCCCCTGGACGAGAAAGATGAAAGCGGACTGGACGACAAATCGGGACGGGCACCGGATCGACCTCATCGACTTTGTGCGGCGCGAGAAGGATCGGCTCGTGCTCAAACCGAACAGCGAGTACGGGGGCCGCGGCGTAGTGCTCGGGTGGTCCTGCGATCAAACGGACTGGGAGGATGCACTTGAAGAGGCCCTGAAGAGCTCCTTCGTGGTTCAGGAACGGGTGGCGGTCGGCATGGAGCGATATCCTTCTTATGCAAGCGGGCAACTGCGCTACGATGACCGCTATTTCGATATTGATCCGTATGTTTGGCAGGGCAACCGTGTGGAGGGCTGCGGTATACGCCTCTCCTCCAGCGCGCTTCTCAATGTCAGCGCCGGCGGTGGCTCGGCGATTCCGGTTTTCTTGCTGAGTCCGGGATGACACGGTAAGAAGTTCTTGACAATTCAGGGAGGGAGGTTTGATGCGACGATCGAGAATCCTTTTTGGCATGGCGATCCTGGCTCTTCTGGCGCTTCACGGCGCCGTCGTTCAATCGACGCCTAGACGGGCCGGAGCACCGGCACAGGACACGGTCCCCGTGGTTCTGCTGCACGGGTGGTGCAGCGATCCATCCGAGGCGTTCGGAACGCCTGGTAGTGGCTCCAGTTTTGGTGACCTGTTGCAGCAGGAGGGGTTCATGGTAGCGCTGGCGAATTACAGCGAGCGGCCGTGTCTGGCTCCCGAGTGCATCGACGCGGCGCCCTGCTCGGGCTGCGACATGCAGCCCATTGCGCAGCTCGCGGGCCGGCTGGCGGACCAGATCGAGGCAGTACGCGAGCGGTTGCGGGTTTCGCAAGTGGACATCGTGTGCCACAGCATGGGAGGGCTCATTGCCAGAGCCTATATCGCGGGACTGGCCAGGAAGGGGGATGCGACCGTCCCTTATCGGAGCGATATTCGCAAGCTGGTCATGGCGGGCACTCCCAATTTCGGCTCGGTGGAAGCCGGATTCGCAGTACTCCCGCCCGGATGCTCAAAGGCGCATGCCTCGGAACTCCGAATTGGAAGCAAGTTTATCTGGGAGCTTCAGCAGGATTGGGCGTCGCAGTCGCCTGCCAACGATGTCCTCGTCATCGCCGGCACCAGGGGCCGGATACTTCTCGGGAGCAACGTCACCGACGATCACGACGGGGTCGTCAGCATTTACAGCGCAGCCCTGGCGGAGAGCCCGGACGAGCGGATACGGTATGTGCCCTACCGCCATTCCAAAGCGGTGCCGTTTCCGGAGGGAGCGCCCAGTCTCGTGCGCACCGACGGACCACAGCACGCCACCTTCAGGCTCGCTACGGCTTTCCTGAAGACCGGCGCGGTGCTCCCGCAGTGTTGTGGAGAAGGCACGGTCGATTATCAACCGCAGCCGGAAGCGCTCGCGCGCGCGATGGTGATCGTTCAGGTCATCGAGGAGGACGGCGAGCCGGCTCCCCGATTATTCGGGACGAGCTTGAGATTCGACCCGACGGCGCAATGGGATGCACGTGCCGATAATGACCAGAACGGTTCGATCGCGTTGATTGGATTCCGGCCGAACGGCGTTTACATGCTCACCGCAGAGGATTTCTTCCGCCGCGGTTCGGCGGCCGGCGTACCGGTCGAGAGCGCGCGGACCACGCTCAGCGTCGTGCAGGTATTCCCGCGTTGAGGCGAGGTCAATAACGCGCATCGCCCTCGATAAACGGCTCGAGTTTGCCTTTTCGATTGGGCTTCTTCAGTTTGCGGAGGGCTTTCGACTCGATCTGGCGGATGCGCTCGCGGGTGACGGCGAAATGCCTCCCGATCTCCTCGAGCGTATGCTCGAGTCCATCGGTGTCGAGTCCATATCGCATTCGGATGACTTTTTCCTCGCGAGGCGTGAGATCCTTGAGGACCTCCTCGGTCACTTCCCGGAGGTTCTTGGCGAGCACATGATCGACGGGGTTGGGTGAATTCTCGTCGGGTATGAAGTCACCTAGATGATTGCCTTCATCTTCACCGATGGGGGTTTCCAAGGAAATCGGATCCTGTGCCACTTTCAGAATGCGGCGAATCTTTGCCGCCGGAAGGCCCAGCCGTTCCGCTACCTCTTCCACCGCCGGTTCATAGCCCAGCTCCTGAACCAGCGCCCGGGTCACACGAAGGATCTTGTTGAGCGTCTCGATCATGTGCACCGGTACGCGAATGGTGCGGGCCTGATCGGCGATCGCGCGGGTGATGGCCTGGCGGATCCACCAGGTGGCGTAAGTCGAGAACTTGTGGCCGCGGCGGTATTCAAATTTCTCCACCGCTTTCATTAATCCAATGTTTCCCTCCTGGATAAGATCCAGGAACTGCAATCCGCGATTAGTGAACTTCCGCGCGATCGAGACCACGAGTCGCAGATTGGCCTCGATCAACTCATTCTTGGCCTGGTTGGTCTCGGCTTCGCTCACCGCGATGGTGTGGCAGGCGCGCTTCAGGTCGGCCAGAGCGCTGTTATAAGTCGCTTCGATCTCAGTCAGGCGCCGGCGGATCACCTGCGCCGCGCCCGCGTTCTTCCGGCCGTTCGTGTGACTGTTCGCCTTTCGTTTGTCGGTACTCAGCACCGCTCTCGGTCGAAGCTTCTCTTCCAGGTGGCGGATATCCTGGGTCACGCGCTGAATCGACTTGATGAGTTGCCGCTGGAATTTAGGCGTGACGTCGAGGCTCCGGATCCGGCGCGAAATCGCCACCACCGTCCGCGCGAATCGCATTCGTTCCCGCATCGTCTTGCGCCGGCTACGGGTCTGGGACTCCGCCTGTTTCCAGCGACGGTGGATCTTCTTACTTTCCTCGTGAAGCTCCCGCAGTATCTCGATCTCCGCGAGGTAGTGCTGACTCATCTCCTCCACAACCTGCTCGGAGAGGCCCTCCTGGTCGGGCGTATTGATGAGATCGGTGATCTCAACGTCAGCCTGGGCCAGGGCTTCCGAGGAGCGGAAGATCTCCTGAAGAACAATGCTGGAACGCGAGACGATTCGCATCACCCGGTTCCTGCCTCGCTCGATCCGTTTGGCGATGGCGATCTCACCTTCCCGGGTCAGCAGCGGAACGAGGGACATTTCCCGGAGATAGATCCGCACGGGATCATTCACGCTTTCTGATTCCACCAGCGCCAGTTCGATCTCCCCCTCGGCGTACTCCCCGCTCTCTTCCTGGGGGGCGGCCGGGCGGGCCAACACCGCCTCATCCGGGTCGCCGATCTGAATGCCGGCGGAATCAATGGCCTCGAAAATGGCCTCAATCTCGTCCGGAGAGACCAGTTCGGACGGAAGTTCCCGGTTGATTTCGTCGTAGGTTAGGAACGACTTCTCCTTGCCCAGCTCGACCAGCCGTTGAATCTCATCCCGATATTTTCCGTTGAGCCGCATCTTGGTTAGGTCAGCCTGTTCATTCAACCCCGACTTCAGTTAGAGATGGTGCGAGTTTCCAGGAGGCCGTTCCGGGCCAGAACCCGTTTTAAACCGGTGCGGCGCATCCAGTGCTCGCGGTAAGCCTGGTCGTCACCCTTGCTCAAGGCTTCGTCCATGGCGTCCTGCAGCAGGGCCATCTGTCGCTCCATGCTCGTTCGCTTCAAACCGATCAGGCAGTCCGTGAACCAGTCTCGCCAGGCCTTCTCCGGGACCGGTTTCTTGGGTACGAGTACGCGCTGCAGGACGTCCCGTTCCTGGGCGTTCGCGCCAATGTGGTCGGCCAGTGTGGCGTAGTCCGGCGCCACACCCGCGACCAACGCGGCGGTCACACGACGTAAGAACGGCGTGCAGGGCAGACCGTCGAGTTCCCCGGCACTGAGCGCACCCGCCAGAATCGTGGCGTTCTCCGGCTCGTTGAGCAGCGTCTCCAGCAGCAGGAACTCCGACTCGGTCATGCTGATCGATGGCGGGCGCGACAGGGTCTCGCCCTCCGGCCCGGATGCGGATTTACGGCCCTGGGCCTCCCGACGGATTTCCTGGTGCACCAATTGCGGATCGAGCTTCAATCGGGCGGCGACATGATCGCCGAAAGCCGTTCGCTCAATGGCGTTCGGAATGATGGCGAGGAAGGGCAGTGCTGTCCGGAAGGCTTCCACCCGCGTGGTCGGGTGCGAAAGGTCCCTCCCTTGTACGGCCCGATCGACGACATAGTCAATGTAGTTCTGCGCCTCAGCGGCGCGCCGGGCATACTCGGCGCCTCCCTGACCGCGCACGAAGGAATCGGGATCCTCACCGTCGGGGAGCGCCAGCACCTGGACCTGCAACCCCGCGCGCATCAACACCTCCACGCTCCGAAGCGTGGCTGAACGCCCGGCCGGATCGCTATCAAAATTGACGACGACGCGCCGGGCAAACCGCTTCAAGAGGGATGCCTGCGGGTCCGTGAGCGCCGTCCCGAGACTGGCGACGATGTTGCTCACGCCCTCCTGGAATGGAAGCAGAAAGTCGAGATAACCCTCCACCAGGACCGCGAACTGTTCGCGTTTTACGGCCTCTCTGGCGTAGGGAAGTCCGTAAAGGTGACGGCCTTTTGTGTAGATCGGCGTCTCGGGCGAATTGAGGTACTTGGGTCCCTCCCGTCCGGTTTGCGATGCACGGAACGAACGGCCGCCGAACGCCACAGCCCGCCCGCCGGCATCGAGAATGGGGAACATGATCCGGTCGCGAAATCGGTCATAGATACCCGAGCTTTCCTCACGCGCGACCGCCAGGCCGCCGGTCACGATGAGGTCAGAGGTCGCGCCTCGTTTCCGCAGGTGCCCGCTGAGCGCGTCCCAGGTGTCGGGCGCGTAGCCGAGTCGGAGACGTACAGCCGACTCGGGCCGAATACCGCGTTCGGCCAGGTAGGCGCGCGCGGCCGAGCCCTCGTTCGATTGAAGCGCGTGTTCGAAGAAGGCGCAGGCCGATTCATTGAGGGCGTAAAGGCTCGCGGCCCGGACTTGTTCGGGGTCAGCCGTCGCTGCCTGGCCCGGTTCCGGCGCCGCCGGAATGGGAATACCCGACTTCTGCGCGATCAAGCGGATGGCTTCGGGGAAATCACAATTCTCCATTCGCATCACGAAGTGAATCACGTCGCCGCCCTCCGAACATCCGAAACACTTGAAGATCCCCTTGGTGGGATGGACCGCGAAGGACGGCGATTTCTCCTGATGGAACGGGCAGAGCGCCATGTAATTGGTGCCCCGTTTCTTCAGGCTGACGTAGTCCCCGATGATCTTTACGATATCAGCCTGTTGCCGTACTTCATCCGAAAAACCGCGAGGTAACCGCATACACCTATCTCCTGCGCAATGGAGCGAATTCTAGGAGTCCGACTTCGTGTCCGCAAGCCATCATCCGCGCTAGGTCGGAGATATCTACCCTGGCCGAGAATTATTTTTACTGACTAGACGATTTTCGCCACCGCGAGGAAAAGAGACGGGGGGTAGTCTACCCGATTCGAAGACTATTCGCCAGTCTTTCTCAACTCGACCACCGTCGCGCCCCCGGCGCCCTCGTGGGCCTCCGCGGGGCGGAACCTGCCGACGTGCGGATGCTTTTCGAGCATCGCTCGAATGGCCTTTCGCAGCGCACCGCTGCCCGAGCCGTGGATGATCCTCACTTCGGACAGGGAAGCCAGCACAGCCTCGTCGAGGAATTGATCGACTTCCTCGAGGGCCTCCTCGACGGTACGTCCGATCAGATTCAATTCTGAACGCACGCGCCCGCGGGGTCGTGCATGGACAGAAACGCCGCTGGGCAGGGAAACGGCCGGGGCCGGCGGCGTGTCGACCAACTCCACCTCGCCGATGCGGGCTTTCCACTTGATCAGTCCCATGGCGATCGTCAATTCCTCGGCATCCACCCGCTCCACGGTCCCGGACTTGCCAAGATCCGGAATATGCACCCGGTCGCCTGCCCGAATCTCGCGGGAGGGCAACCGGATGGAAGGTCCCGAGGCCCCGGATGTTGCCGGCCGGTAGGCGTGACGGCTTGACGCAGCGAGGTCGCGAATCTTCCGGACGGTTGATTTTTGGACCGAGCCGCGGGCGCCCTTTTCCCCGATCGTGCCGAGCATCTGTTCGGCGCGGGCCTGGAATTGCGCCGCCACTTCATCGAAACGGCTGTCCAATTCACGCTCGTGCGCGGCCTGGCGTTGTCGAAAGTCGCGGTCGAGCCGTTCGTAGCGTTCGGCGGTAGCCGCTCGCTCTTCCTGGAGCGCCGCCCGGGCGGCCGTCTGCTGCTCGAGCTCAACCTTCAACCGATTGAGAAAGCGCCGCGCCTCCTGATCCGACTGCCGGGCGATCTGTTCCGCCTGATCGAGAATGGCGCCCGGGAGCCCCATCCGGCGAGCGATTTCGATGCCGTTGGAGGAGCCGGCCACGTCAGGAAGGAGTCTGAACGTCGGTTTTAGATTCCGCTCATCGAACTCCACGGAGGCATTCAGCACCCCCGGCGTCAGGTAGGCGAAGGACTTCAGCGCGTTATAGTGGGTCGTGACCAGCGTCATGGCTCCGTGGCCGTGCAGGAAGCTGACGATCGCGACCGCCAGCGCCGCGCCCTCGTCAGGGTCGGTGCCCGTACCTGCTTCGTCGAGCAGGACCAGCGGATGGGAGCACAGTCCGTGAAGAATCTCCGAGAGCCCTTGAACGTGGGCCGTGAAGGTGGAGAGATTGGCCGCAATCGACTGGTGGTCACCGATTTCCGCGAGCACTTGTTCGAAGACCGGCAGCTCCGCCTCCCGCGCAGGGATCTGCAATCCTGACTGGGCCATGAGCGCACAGAGTCCCACGGTCTTGAGCACCACCGTCTTGCCGCCGGCATTGGGGCCGCTGATGATGAGCGTCCGATGCTCCGCGTCGAGTTCCAGGGACACCGGCACTACCGGGACTCGTTGCTTTCGCAGATTCTCTTCCAATACCAGGTGTCGGACGTCCGTCAGTCGCAACCGGCCGGCCTCGGTGATCGACGGCTCGACACTGCTAAAATCGATGCTCAACCTGGCCTTTGCCCCCAACAGATCGAATTGCGCCGCCAATCCGATCAGCGCTTCCAGCCGGCCGAGTTCTTCCCGCAGGCGTTCCGTCAATTCAAATAGAATCCGGGCGATCTCGGCCTGTTCGAGTTCCAGCAGCCGGATGAGCTCATTGTTCGACTCGATGGTCTCGATCGGTTCGATGAACACCGTCGCCCCGCTGCCGCTCATGGCGTGAATGACACCGGGAACGTCACGCCGGTGGGAAGAACTGACAGGCACCACGAACCGGTCGTTGCGAACGGTGATGATTTCGTCCTGAATGGCCGCCTCGGGGCTCTCCCGAAGCACGGCCTGCAGCCTGCGCTGAATGCGATCGCGCAGCCTGTGGGCGTCCCGCCGGATGGTCTGCAACTCCTCGCTGGCGCCCTCATCGATTTCTCCTCCGGGCAGGATCTTCTGACGCACCGCCCGGCTCAGGGACCGCAGGTCGGGGATCCGCCTGGAGATCGCTGCGAGATCCGGAACCGCTTCCACTAGATCCGACACCATCAGCCGGAGGTTCTGGGCGGTGTCGATCCATTGCGCGATCTGGAGCATCTGTTTCGGTTCGAGTCGCGTGTTCTCAATGCGCAACAATTCCAGGGTGGGCCCGAGGTCTTCGAGTCCGCCAAGCCCGAAGCCCTGGTGTTCGCGGTGATAGCGCACGGCGTCCCGGGTCAGGCGTTGCTCGGCCAGAATGGCTTCCCGATCAAGGAGCGGCGCGAGCGCGGCGGCCAGCGCTCGCCCGTGCGGCGTCTGCGTTCTCGCGGCCAGCAGTTGCTTCACCGCTGGGAATTCGAGTTCCTGGAACGAGAAGGTATCCATCGAGGTCGGCCGCAAGCCGGCCGCCCGTAGCGACCGAGGCCTCAGAGGGAGGCGCGACGGGATTTCATCCGGCTCTGACTGAGGGACAGCAGGCCGGTGTACCCGTACCCGGCGAGGAAAAGGAGCAGAAAGGGGATTGTGCCGTAAATCTCGGTCGTGAGCGCGTAGTAGATGACCCCGATGAAGTAAGCGGCGAGGGCGAGTTCCAGCAGCGGCACGAGATCCGACCGGAATCCGTATCGTTTTCGCCTCCAGTCGTCCCGCCGGGATTCGATTTTGAACTTCGGGGTTCGCGCGAACGCCGATTTGATGCCCAGAAAGGCCTCGATCGCTGCCCGGGCATTGTTGATGGCCATGCCCAGCCCCATCGCCATGACCAGCGGAAGGTAGCGCATCGGTTTTCGCGTTCCGGGATGCAGGTGCCGGATCGTTACCACATAAAAGGTGACCACGGACGCCGTGGCGAAAATCAGCACCGGCGCGTCCAGCAGCAGCAGGTGGAACCAGCCCTGATTGTAGCGCACGATGAGGACCGGGAGATGGAGGAGGCTCAGGAGGATGACCAGCGGAGCATTGGCATTGTTCGTGAAACGGAAGAAGAGTTCGAGTTTCTTAGCCAGCGTCAAGTCGTCGTTCCTGAAAATACGCGGGATCAGCTTGAAGCCGGCCTGCAGAACTCCCTTTGCCCAGCGCCGCTGCTGGATCTTGAAGGAATTGATGTCTACGGGGAGCTCCGAGGGCACGTCTTCATCGAGCAGGTAAACAAACCGCCAGCCCAGCAACTGGGCACGGTAACTGAGGTCCGTGTCCTCCGCCAGCGTGTCATGCTGCCATCCGCCGCTCCACTCGATCGCCGCGCGGCGCCACATTCCGGCCGTCCCGTTGAAATTGAAAAAGCCGCCGTCAATGCTCCTGGCCGTCTGTTCCACGACGAAATGACCGTCCAGCATGATCTGTTGAACCCGGGTCAGCGCGTTGTAATCCGCATTGATGTAACTCCACCGCATCTGGGTCATGCCGATCTTCGGGTCGGTGAAATAATCGACCATGCAGCGCAGGCAGTCCGGTCGCGGTATGAAATCCGCGTCAAAAATGGCGATCAACTCGCCGCTCGCCTGCTTGAGTCCATTTTCCAGCGCCCCGGCCTTGAAGCCGCTCCGATCCTGGCGATGGACATACTTGATGTCCAATCCCTGGACAGCCAAGCGGTCGACCTCGCGACGCGCGATCTCCTGGGTCTCGTCGGTGGAATCATCGAGGACCTGGATCTCGAGACGATCCCGGGGATAATCGAGTGCGCTGACGGCCCGGACGAGTCGCTCCACTACGTACATCTCGTTGAATACAGGGAGCTGCACAGTGATCCGCGGAAGGGATGCTTCGTCGAAACGACCGGCCGGCCGCGGCCGGATATGGCGATGACGGAGAAACAGATAAACCAGCCGAAAGCGATAGAAGCCGTAGATCGAGAGCAGCGCCAATATTCCAAAATAGAGGCTGACAATGAGGATATCGAGCCCGTCCAACCGGTAGAGATAACTGAGTTTCCCCGGTATCCCCTCGGTTCCGAGGACGCGTCGGACGATCTCGGGCAGATCCGCGGGATCATGCCCATTCTTATAAGGAAGGAGGAGTGCAGGTAACGACGGCGCAACAACAATCATAGCTTGAGTTGGTTCACTCGCCTGATCCCCATGGCGTCGGAGATTCTATGCCCATCGCGAGGAATGTCAACATCACCCTGAGGCCTTTTTGCCCCCTGAGCCTGACCGCCGGGGCATGGACGGAGAATTGGACCCCGGTCAAGGGTTCGTTGACGCTTCGTTCAGGGTGGCAGTAAGATGCTCCCGGTTAGTTCATTCGGAAGTGCCCGAGGGAGGTGTCCTGTGCTGATACTGCTGTTGGCGTCAATCTTTTTGCTTCTGCACGGAGAACAGTCGAATTCACTTTTCCAACCGGCTTGGCTCACGCTTGGTCTCTTTCTGTTGTTAGTGGCTTTGGGATTGATCTAGTTCGAGCAGGTACGCCGGCACTCCGCCGGAGCAGGGTGTGCGTTATGGATCGCGGGCACTCGAGCCGGCTGGTCTCTGTGGGGAGTGGAGGTCAAACATGCCCTTCCGGATCTACGCTGAAGCGCGCCGGCGTGGCCGGGTGTCGGCTTCCCCTTACCGCGAGGGATTCCTGAAGGTCGAACCCGATGAATGAATGGCCCGTCGCCTTTGGAGTTCTACTCCTCGGACTCGTGCGGCGTATGCTCGGAAGACTGGCGTCAATCGATGATGAGCGCTTCCTGGCCGAACTGGGATGACCCAAGCCGACACACGAGAGCAGATGAAACCAAGCACCTCCGGAGATTCCTTCACCGGTCCCGACGACGGCGGCAGACTAATCGTCCTTACCGCTCCCCTCACCGAGTCGATTGACCACGCGGGTTATTTCATCCAGATGGCCATGGCCTCGCTGCCGATTTGGATGGAGGGTGTACTGAACCGGAAATACCCGAAGTGGCGGGAAGTGGAACGTAATGAGGACGGCTCAGCCCGGTATATGCCGGCCGGAGTCAGGCTGGTGGAGAAATCCCTGTTACGGGAATACCCCAGAGCGGATATTGTCGCCTGTTTCCCGGAGGACCTTGAGAGGTTCGTCGGCCCCCGCACGAGGGTGGTTGCCGTATCCACCCACAATCCGCTGGGGGTTACCTTCGCTGCCGGGGTTTACACCTCGATGTTCGGCTCCTCCAAGCTCCCGATCAATTCCCATTATGCCAGGGCGCTGTTCGGTAGTCTCAAGTCCAACCCGCACCGGCGTAACTTCAAGGTCATCGTCGGAGGCTCCGGCGGCTGGCAGATTATACAGACCGACACCTTCGACGAACTCGACGTCGATTGCGTCGTCGAAGGGAGGAGTGAATCGGTCGATACTCTCGAGCTGTTCCGCAAGGCGGTCCGGCAGGAGCCGCTTCCGCGCCAGATCGAGGTCAAGCACCCGCTCGATCGGGAAGGGATTCTGTTTCCGGACGCGCGCACGACCTTCGGCGTGGTGGAGATGACCACCGGCTGCGGGCGGCGCTGCCGGTTTTGCGTTCCCGATCTGAATCCGCAGATTGACCTTCCGAAAGAGAAGATCATGGACGCGGTCCGCGCGAATGTGCGGCAGGGAAACAAGCAGGTCTCCCTGGCCACCGAGGATATGTTCATCTGGGGACAGGTTCGCACCAACACCCCCTTCTACTTTCCCAATCGCGAGGCCTTGCTCGACCTCTATACCGATATTGTAAACACGCCCGGGGTCGAGCAGCACGTGCTCAGTCATTGTACGATCGCACCCGCCGTCGTCGATCCGCTGCTCATCAGGAAATTGTCAGAGCTGCTGTTGCCCAAGAGCCCGATCCACCTCCCGTATCTGAGCCGTCACACGGAGAAGAAGGCGCTCGCGCCCCTGGTCGGGTTGGAGACCGGTTCGGTGCGCATGGCGAAGCAGATCATGCCGAGCAAAGGCGTGCCCTTTTCCATCGAGGACTGGCCGAGCGTCGTGCTCGAAGGCCTGCGTGTGCTGAACGAGAACAACTGGTTCCCGGCGATGACGTTGATCGTCGGCAATCCGGGCGAGACCGACGAGGATGTCATGGCCACGCTCGATCTCATTTACGAGATGGAGCAACGCGAGCTCTTCGCCTTCCTCATTCCGTCCATCTTCACGCCGCTGCATGACACGCGCATGGAACAGGAGCGAGGCGTCACCCAGACGCGGCAACTTACGCCGCTGCAATGGCAATTGATGATGAAGTGCTGGAAGATGAATCTTCGTCCCGGCCAATACAGTTGGTGGGGCCCGACAGCCTGGCGCGTCGGATCCATCGGACTCTGGCTCTACAAACTACGGCGCATCAATGGGCCGAATTTCACCTGGCCGCTGCTCATGTTCTCCGGAATCCTTTCCGAGAAGAACTTGCAGCGGATGGAAAAGATTTATGCCGGTCAGCCCCTGAAGGTGAAGAGCCGCAAGGAACTCCTCGCTTCGCTCAAACCCAGGGACCGCGCATTCATCCGCGAGGACAACGGGGACCTTTCGGATGGTCATCTGGCGCCTCCGGGCTCGGCTCCCCCGGGACCTTGGCCGGATACCGCTCCAAGGAGACTCCCGCTGGCCTAGTCCGGTTGCGGACCCCTGCTCATGGAGAACGGTTCCAAGGGGTATCGGTCCCTCCTCGTCGAAGGACTGGCGGACTATGAGCCCTTCGACGCTACGGAAGCGGCTCACCTCCGGGCGCTCATACAGTTTCTCGATCGCTGCTCGAGACCGTTCTCGCGGGAGACCCCCGAAGGACATGTGACGGGATCGGCCATACTGCTGGACAAGGATCGCGAACGGGCTCTGCTGCTCTGGCATGAGAAGCTGCGGCGGTGGTTGCAGCCGGGCGGCCACACGGAAGCCGTGGACGTGAGCCCGCAAACCACTGCGCTCCGAGAGTTGGTTGAAGAAACCGGAATCCCCGAGCCGGCGTTGAACCTGGTGAAGGATAAGGTATTCGACGTGGACGTGCACCTGATCGCCGCCCGGGAGACGACCGGGGCGCATTTTCACTACGACCTGCGCTTCCTGTTCCGACTCGTGGACGGCTTCGACTCGCAGGCCCACGGCTTCCGATGGGTGGACTTCGAAGCGCTGGCGGGTATGGAAGACGAGTCCCTGTCCCGCTTGGGGAGAAAGCTGCGACTTGGTGGCGCCTGATGATTGGACGCATCAAGACGGTTGGGAGCTTTTGTTGAGAGTACCAGGAAGGAGATTGTTGAGTAGCCGCCGGCGGGCGCTGGCATGCCGCACGTTGGAGACGGACTGAAGCGCCGCTGCCGGCGCGTGACGACGAATCACTCATATCTTGTCTGTTGCAGGGGGGGAAATGTTCTACGGGAAGAGATTCTTTCTATCCGCGCTGGCGCTCATGCTGCTGTACGGTGGCGTCAGCGGTTACCCACAAGATCACTCAAAGAAGAAGGATGCGACCCCGCAAGAAGAGGGGTCGCCCTGGGGGTATTCGGGCAAAACCGGCCCGGATTACTGGGGTTCCCTCAGCCCGGAATTCACACCCTGTGCCAAGGGGAGGAGACAATCCCCCATCGACATCACCGGCGCAAGTTCGTGGGACCTGCCCAATCTCATACTCTACTACCGGCCGTCCCCGCTCCGGATCGTCAACAATGGCCATACGGTGGAAACGTACTACGACGCCGTCGGATCGATGGATGTCGATATCAGCAGCTACCAGTTCAGGAGGTTCCATTTCCACACGCCGAGTGAACACCGGGTAGACGGCAAGTCGTTTCCGATGGAGATCCACATGGTGCATCAGTCCCGCGAGGGGAAGACCGCGGTGCTGGGCGTTCTGGTGAAGGTCGGAAAAGAGAATGCGAAACTCGCCCCGCTTTGGGAAAAACTGCCGGAAAAGCCGGGACCGGAGCAGCGTTATGAAGACATCAAGTTCGATGCCAATGATCTACTGCCGGCGGAGCGGCTCTACTATCTCTACACCGGTTCCCTGACAACTCCCCCTTGCAATGAAGAGGTGAAATGGATCGTGCTCAGGACGCCGATCGAGATCTCCGCTGCGCAACTGGAGAAGTTGAGAGCCATCATGGGCGCCAACAACCGGCCGGTTCAGCCGCTCAACGGACGCCTCTTGCGCGAGGACAATTCGAAGTAGATCCCGACGGCGGTTCACTTGACGCCGACGAGCGGTGATGATAGAAACTACATGCGAATAATTCCTGGGTAATAAGGATGCTCAAACAAGACATAGCCTTGGAAACACGCATGACGCATTTTGTCGGACAATGCCGGCTGCGGAAGCTGGCGGTGACCCCGCAGCGGCTGGCGATTTACGGCGCCCTGGCCCGAACCGATGCCCACCCGACCGCGGAGGGGCTCTATCGGGCGATTCACGTGCGTTATCCCACCATCTCGCTGGCTACGGTTTACAAGACGCTGGAGACGCTGGAGCGGGAGGGGCTGATTTCCAGGTTCAGCTTTCTCCATCAGGCCGCCCGCTATGACGCCAACCAGGAGCGACATCATCATCGGGTCTGTATCCAGTGCGGCCGGGTCGAGGATTTTACCGACCGCGCGCTCGACCGGTTGCCCACCGGCGTACATCAGCGCCGCGGTTTCAAGGTGCTCGCTCAGCTGGTCCAGGTTAACGGACTCTGCCGTCGCTGCAAGCACCCCGCGGGTCGATCCGTCCGCCCTACCTGACGAACGGGGACATGGCTAATGGGCTCAATTTATCCTATGAACGCACATCCAGGAGGTCATCATGACAAAAGCACTGGCCGGCAGTAAGAGCCTGGCCAATCTGAAGGAAGCCTTCGCCGGCGAATCGCAGGCCAATCGCCGGTATCTCTATTTCGCCAGGATCGCAGATATCGAGGGTTATCCGGAAATCGGCGGACTCTTCCGCGATACGTCCGAGGCTGAAACCGGCCACGCGTTCGGTCATCTCGACTTTCTCAAGGAAGTCGGCGACCCGGTCACCGGCGTGCCCATCGGTTCGACGGAGAAGAACCTCGCCTCGGCGATCGAAGGTGAAACTTACGAATATACTCAGATGTATCCCGGCTTCGCGCGTACCGCGCGGGAAGAGGGGCTGGAGGAGCTCTCGGAATGGTTCGAAACGCTGGCGCGCGCCGAAAAATCGCACGCTGCGAGGTTCACCAAGGGAAGAACGCAGATCACCGGAAAGGAGCCCGCCGACACGCTCGCTTGACCGTCATCGGCGCCCGTGCGCCGCATCTTACCCCGACATCGACCCGCCCGCGTCATGGGCGCGGGCGGGTGCGGAAACTCAGGGGGAGTCTGTCTTGCCCTTCGACCCCAAATCTGCCGAGTTCTGGGACCCGCAGGCCCTCCAACCGGAGGTGATGCGGGTCTTCGATATCTGTCATGGTTGCCGGCGCTGTTTCAATCTCTGTCCGTCCTTCATCGACCTCTTCAACACGATTGATTCGAAGGGAGATGAGGTCAGCCACCTCACGCCGCGGGATGTCCGGCGGGTGGTGGACCTCTGCTACGAATGCAAGCTCTGTTACAACCATTGCCCGTATACACCGCCGCATCGTTGGGACATCGATTTTCCAAAGCTGATGCTGCGCGGCAAGATGGTCAAGGCGCGGACAGAGGGAATCCGCTTGCGCGAGTGGCTGTTCTCGCGGACCGATCTTCTGGGTTGGATCGGCACGCGACTCGCCACCCCGATCAACTGGGCGATGGCGAATCGTCCAAGCCGGGTGCTGCTCGACTGGTTTTTGGGAATCCACCGGGACCGCCGCTTGCCGCCCTATGCCCGTATCGGTTTCAGCCGGTGGTTCAGAAGTCGGACGCCGGCTTCGGGTACTTCGAATGCCAGGCTGGGAAAGGTTGCTCTTTTTCCGACCTGCTCCGTCGATTACAACTATCCCGACATCGGCAAGGCCTCGGTCGCCGTGCTCGAACGCAACGGTTTGGAGGTCGTGGTGCCGGAGCAACGGTGCTGCGGGATGCCGTTCCTAGATGCCGGTGATCTTGATTCGGCGGTGGCCCACGCGCGCTTCAACGTCAGGAAGCTGGCCGATCTCGTGCGTGCGGGCCATGAGATCGTCATCCCCGGCCCCACTTGCAGCCTCATGCTCAAGAAGGAATATCCGGACCTGGTCGATGACGCCGACGCCAAACTGGTGTCGTCCCACGCCTATGACATCTGCGAATACCTGATGAAACTTCACGAGCGGGGGAAGCTCGACACCCGGTTTGTCCAACCCGGTGGACGGGTGGCGTATCAGATACCGTGTCACCTACGAGCGCAGAACATGGGATTCAAATCCAGGGACTTATTGAAATTGATACCTGGAACCCAGGTGGAGGTCATCGAACGATGCTCGGCATTCGATGGCTCGTGGGGGGCCAAGACCGAGTTCTATCAGATCTCGCTCAAGACGGCCGACAAGCTTTTCAAATCGATTGAGCGGAGCTCCGCGGAGATCGTGGCTTCGGATTGCCCCCTCGCCGGCCTTCAGATCGCGCAAGGAATGGGATCGGCGCAACCGCTTCACCCGATACAGATTCTCGCGCGAGCCTACGGCCTGTAGCGATGCTTCCGCCGGAGGGACGATGAGACCGCTGGAACTGGAAGATCTCAAGAATATCGCCGAGTACGAAAAGATCCGCGAGGATCTAAGGCGTCGGGTCATCGCGCTGAAGAAACAACGGCGCGTGGAACTAGGGCCCTTCATCACGCTGGTTTTTGAGAATCGGGACACGGTGCTTTTTCAGGTGCAGGAGATGATGCGAACCGAGCGCATCGTGGAGGAGTCGAAGATCCGCCATGAAATAGAGATTTACAACGCGCTGATACCGGGCTTACATGAATTGAGCGCGACCCTCTTCATCGAGATCGACGACGAAGACCAGTTGCGGGAGTGGCTGCCGAAGCTGGTCGACATCGAGTATCATGTGTCGCTGGTTTTTCCCGGCGGCGACCGCGCGGGCGCGGTGGCGGAAGCAGGCCGGAGTATGGAGGAGAAGACCAGCACCGTCCATTACTTGAAGTTTCCGCTCACGCCGGAACAAGTCGGGGTCTTCACCGACCCGTCCCGCAGCGTCCGGCTCCACGTAGGACACCAGCACTACTCGGCCGAAACCGACCTGAACGGTCCAACGCGGCAATCCCTGATTCAGGACCTCTTGGTTGATTAGCCGGCCATCGGGTAAGCTAGACTTTCCGGCTGATCACGAGGGATCGACCGGAGCACCCTAATCCGATTCATCCGGAGGTGGTCATGGCATCGAATGCGATGCTGGTCGCGATGGTACTTGTGATCGCTCAGGGTCAGCCCATGCCGACCCCGAAGGGTTCGCGTATCCGAACTCGCACCGGCTTTCGTGCCGTGGCGGCTTACGTCTTCAACGAGCACTTCTCCGCATTGCGGCGCACTCCAGGCGCCGACGGGGCCATTATCGAACGGCTACGGACAGGACGGCTGGCGGCGATCGTGGGTCGCAAACGGGATTCCACCGGCACCTTGTATTTTCGGGTCGCCACCACGCGCCGAACCCGCGGTTGGATTGACGCCGGTGCCCTGGTGGCGCCGGCTTGGCCGGGTGACGAAATCAGGCTGCTCGAACGGATCAAGGCCTCGAAAGACTTCGCCCGCCTGGAACTCTGCTACCTGATGAGGCGTCATTTCCGCCCTACACCGGCTTGGGTCGAGGCCTTGATGTTGATGGGCCACGAAGCCGAGAAGGCGGCTGAAACCCTGACTCAGGCGGCGCACGCGCGAAAGATCGCGACCCGCCCCGGGGTTGAGCACCGCCCTCCGGAGTCCATTTTTCTGAACTTCGAATCGCTCGATCGATTCAACCGACTGGGAATCCGGTTTCGATTCGAACCGCAGACAGAGCGGTATCTATATGATGGCGATGCCTACCGCACGCTGATGCGGGAGCATCCGGACCCGGCGATTCGCGAAGCGGCCCGACGGCGGTGGACGGCTCTGGATTCGACATTGCCATGAAAATTGATTGTTGTTATGTTTCAGATCACTACATCGACGGGCAATACGGAGGCCAGCTTTATGAACACAGGAATTTGTCCGGACTGCGATGCCGAAGTCGAAGTCTCCTCCGATACGGAGATCGGCGAATTCGTCACCTGCGACGACTGCGGCGCGCGGCTGGAAGTGACTGACACCGATCCTCTCGAATTGGAGGTGGTACCCGAAGAGGAGGAGGAGGAAGAAGAGGAAGAAGACGAATGGTGACCGGCCGCTCCAGCCCTTCCCCGTGACGGCCTCCCACTCCACCCCGCTCAACGTACGGCTAAGGCGCCAGATACCCCGGCCGGCTCTGCCGCAGCGTGACCCCCGAGCGCGAAGTGGTG
>JACQTD010000271.1 GCA_016210985.1 Acidobacteriota bacterium | reverse complement strand
GTGAGCTCGGTGATGTCCTGCGATTTGGGATCCGAGGGAGAGAAGGTTCCGATGCCGACCCGTTCCTTCTCCGAAAAAATGATCCGCTCGATCATCACCTCCTCATGCCTGCCATTGTAAATGTGCTGCAGGTTGTACTGGCAGCGCGGGCACAAGTCACCTTCTATATAGATACCATAATGACGTTCTACTTCCGGGCGGATGTCAGCCGGGATGAGGTGTAGCGGCTCCTCCCGCATCGGGCAGCCCTTGATCGCATATACGGCGCCGGCTTCGGTCCGGGTATAGTGCTCGAGTCCCCGCTTGAGGAGGGTCACTATCGTCGATTTTCCGCCTCCCACCGGGCCCATCAACAACAGGATGCGCTTGCGCACCTCCAGCCGCTGAGCCGCCGACTTGAAGTACTCCACGATCTGTTCGATGGTTTGATCGATGCCGAACAGCTCGGGCGAGAAGAAGTTATATCTTGTGACTTCGGCGGCGGTCCCGGGATAAAGGGTCTCCTCTCCGGAGGCGAGAACCAGATCGCATACGCGGGCATGCGCCAGCCAAGCCATCCTCGGATGGCGCGTTACCAGTTCGAAGTAATCGCGGAAATTTCCTTCCCACCGCAGTTTCTCACGGCCGTGGCGATGCGCCTCCAAAAGCCGCGTGATGTCCAAATTCTGGTTCGCTTCGTCATCCATCATGGCCTACCTCCTTTCACGCTCGCTAAGGGCGAGCGGACACGCCGCTGGACGATAACTAGGACTGGGAAAGAGCTGCTGGCAGCCGCCCGGCTTCGCATACGGCCCGTCCGAAGCTGCCCATGCCTGCGATCGACGCTACCACGTGTGAACGGATCATTTGAACAGAGTATACACAAAAGCCTCCACCCATATCAATCGAGCACAACCCGGGGCATCAGCAGGCGTCCGGCAGCGTCGGCTTCGCCGATCCCAAGCAGACCTCCCTCAGGCGATAGCATTTTCACGTAGGATCCTGGAGGGGAAAGCTCGATCGCGATCGTCTGGCCGTGAGATATGCTGCGCGCTTCTTCGTCAGTTAAGGCTAAAGCGGGCATGGCCAAGTCGATTTGATCCATCGGGATCAGTCTCTCCCGCCATCCGCCGCCGAGACCGGCCTTGCCCGGTCCGGATAGCGTAATCGCGTTCTCCAGGGTAAACGACCCCGAGCGCAGCCGGCGAAGCTCCTGAAGATGGCCACCGCAGCCGAGCCGGCAGCCGAGATCATGGGCCAACGTTCGTACGTAGGTTCCGGCCGAGCAGATGACCTCCACCACCAATTCCATCGTCCCATCGGGCAGATGACGGACCATCCCGCTCTCGGCCGGCAGCAGCTTCAGCGCATCGACTCGGATGGTGTGCGACTTTCGCTCAACCTCCTCCCCGAGGCGGGCGCTCCGGTAAAGCGGACGGCCGCCCACCTTCTTCGCCGAGTACATCGGCGCCACCTGCTCCTGCATGCCCAGAAACCCTGTCATAACCGTTTCCAATCTCTCCTCCACACCGAGGTTAGATGCGACCCCCGGCTCCAGTGGTTTTCCCGTACGGTCCTGGGTGTCGGTGGCATATCCAAGACGGATCGTGGCCCGGTAGACCTTTTCGCGGCCCAAAAGGAACCGTTGGAGCCGGGTGGCCTGCCCGAGAAGGAGGACCAGCAGGCCCGTTGCAATGGGATCGAGCGTGCCGCAATGACCCACACGCCTGATCCCGGCTGCCCTTCGCACGACATCGACCACATCATGCGAAGTCATGCCCCCGGGCTTGTCAATGACGAGGGCGCCGTTGAGCGTGTCGTGGAAGCGTTTCATCTCCCGGTCCTGAGAAATGCGGAGTGACGTTGAGCCGGTCCCGCTTGAGCACCTTGACGCCGGACCGCCAATCCTCGTTGAGGCTTATCCGGTAGACAGGCACCTCGGGGTCGATGGCCCGCGAGACCACCTCGAACTCGCGGTGAAAACGAAAAACAGGCGCCACCAGGTAGAGTACCGCGGGTAGGGACGAGACCGAGGCATCCGCGAAGTATCCCCGCCTATGGAAATCACCGCGCTTTCGATGCCACTCGACCCGGAGCCAGTAGTCGAGCCCTTGCATGGGCAATTCCAGATCCTCGGTGACCTTCAATTCGAGGATCGCGAGACGTCCGTCGTGGCGTATTCCCAGCAGATCGATGCGGCCCTTCCCGGAGGCGCCGTGGGCAGGGACCTGCGGGTAGAGGTATTTCGGGTTCAACTGCGGGTCGATTCTGACGGGGTCCTCCCGGATCAACTCTTCAAGCCATCGCTCGGCCTGCCATCGAAACAGCGGATGCCAGCGCTGATCGCTTTCCGCGCGACGGATCTGCGCCACTCTGGCCCCGAGTTGGTGCAATCCCGACCCACGACGCAAACCGGCGGCCTTGGCCACCGCCCGATTAATCCGGGTACCGCGGGCGGTCACCTCGGCCACTTCCAAACCATGGCAGGTGAGGCGGAGCGCCCCGGTATCGGGGTGGCTGATCGCCCGCATGCCTGTTGGAAGTCGACCGGGCACCGGGATCGAGCGGGATGGCCGAAGCTCCGGTCTTGCGCGCGCTAGCCTGATGGCGACAGGATCGAAAAGGAGGCCTTGATCGGCCGGCTGGATGGGCCGGAGGATGTTGTCCTGGGGCTGAAGTTCAAAGATCTCCAGCCGGGTCCGAGTCTCCGCGGACAGGGCTGTCATCCGCCGTGCGATAATGCTCGACCGCTTCTCCGGAACGATGATCAGGCACCGCTCGGGAGGTAAAGAGGAACCCGCGAGTTGGTGGGTCCAGATGATGGCGGCGGTCAGGATCCCGTGGATCGATTCGTCCGCTTCATTTTCTCCAATGCTCACGGCCGCAAGCCGCCTACCCGCCGCACGAAAGGCCACACGGGTATATATAGATGAAAGACCGGAAACATGGCTCCGTCCAACCCCGGAGCTCACCAGCGCCATGGGTGAGAACCGGGCCCGGAGCGCGGCCACGATCCGCTCGAGGTGGGTCTCCCGTAACTCGGCCAGCCCATCGAAATCTCCGGGCCGGATTCCCGTAGTGCCCAAGTCAAGCCTGAACCGCTCGCCGCCCATCCTGCGTGTCAGCATTAATCGCAGGCCCACGCTACGAGGCTCGCAACCTGCGACCCTCCAGCTCTCCGAACGCTCCTCGGTCCAGAGCGCGAAGATCAGCTTTCCGAACTCAATGGAAGTCGCGAACTGATCGCGCGGCAGATCGGCCAGCCAAGCATCATTCAATCGTACTCGCCAGCTCGGCGCCCCGGAGAGGAACTGTTCGATCGTATACTTGATCGCAGGCAGGTCCTTCATCTTCAAACCCGGGACGTACAACTTCTTCCCTTCCTTGCTGCCCATCATCTCTCCGGATCCCTTCAGCCAGGTCGCCATTGAGATCGATACATTATAGGACCGATTCCCGGGACCGCACGCATCCTGCGTGCAGCAGTGCGCTCAATAATGCAGGGTCTGAAGTCCGGAGAAAAGCAAGCTTGAAGAGCATCCGCACGGCCGTTGCATGCTGGAAGCATGCGGTCCCAGGTCGCCGACCCACATCGAACGGCAATGCCCTGCCACGTCGCTTGCTTCGCGCTACAGGCATGCAGACTGGCCGGATGTGGCGACACATTCCTGGCCGCCTTCGTCTTTTTCAGGCCGATCACACTGTGTTACCATCCGGATCTTATGCCATGGAGGGCATTCAGCTCACTTGATCAGCGGACAGGTCTGTCTCCGATGCGGCGCCCCGGTTGAGGGGAACGCCACCCCCCCTTTTTGCGAGCCCTGCTCGTCTGAAATCCGACAAGGCCCCGGACCGGCGACGAGCGCCGCCAAACCTCTGCCGGGATGGACGCTGGGAACCGCCATCTGGGTATGGGCGTTCTTCACGTTCGCTATTCTGCTTCTTCCCAGTGTGGGCGTCATCCTCGCGATGGGTCTCGGTTATGTGCATCTCTCCGGTCCCGCCGAGAAATTGCTCTACGATCCCAGGGTCATTCTGGTGTGCATCATTTCCGCGTTTGTTGCGCACCTGCTGACGCTGGGGGTGGGTTGGGGCGTGGTCACCCGGTTTCGACGGCGATCGTTTGCGGAGGCCGTCGGCTGGGAGTGGCACCCCCGGTTCCGGTGGCTTCACGCCGCCGGTTGTGTGCTCGTCTTCTTCGGGATCGTCTTTTCGCTCTCACACGTGCTGCCCGGCGGGGAGACCGAATTCGACCGCCTGCTCGAGACCTCGGCTACCGTCCGGATCGTCATTGCCACCCTTGCGGTGGTGACGGCGCCGCTGGTCGAGGAACTCGTCTATCGGGGCATTCTCTATCCCGCAGTAGAGGCCCGCTTCGGGAAGGTGAAGGCGGTCCTCGGCGTATCGATGCTCTTCGCCGGGGTTCATTTCCAGCAATATGGTGGAAGCCTGCTGATTCTGGTTTCGATCACCCTCCTCAGCCTGTTGCTGACGGGCGTGCGGGCTTGGACCGGCCGCTTGCTTCCTTCTTATGCCATCCATCTTCTTTACAACACGGCGGTGGCCGGACTGATCCTGGTCAGCCACGAGTGACGCTGACCCTCGAAATAATGAAGTGAGATTCCATTATCAGCATGGACCTGCTGGGTTGAAATGGGTAGTGGGTCAGTTTGGAGTTCAAGCTTTAGCTTGTGCACCGTGATGCCATACCCAACCTAAAGGTTGAACTCCAAGCCAAGCTCATCTTGACCCACTACCCCGAAATGAGCTGGCTTGACAAGTTTGAAAACCTTCCGGTAGTGTGAGGCCCCCTTTTTGGAGGGAGGTGCATGGGGTCTGGTGACTTCCGCAGACTTCAAATCTGTTGGGTCGCGGCGAGAGTCGGGACCGGTGGGTTCGATTCCCACACGCCTCCGCCGGAAGACACGGATCCTGGAGTTGCGCGCCTTCGTCGAGTGCGGCCTTCAGCTTTCGGATGCAGCGGAGTTAGGGAAAGTTTGAATGATGGATGCCACGGCTGAATTCGTTGCGTTGAGCTTGGTCACGGGGGTGGGATCCCGCACGGCCGCGCGATTGATCGACAGGTTTGGCAGCCCGGCGGGCGTCTTCCGCGCCGGAGCTTCAGCGTTGTCCGAGTTCGGACTGAAACCGGAACTCATCGATCGGCTCAAGGATCCTTCCCCCCGGCGGGCCGCGGAGGAGGAACTGCGGAGGTTGGAGTCCTTCGGAGGCCGGGCCCTCACCCTCGCGGACCCGCGGTTTCCTCAGCTGCTGAAGGAGACCTACGATCCCCCGATCGTGCTCTACGCCACCGGCCGGCTGGAAGTGCTCGAACGCCCCTGTCTGGCCATCGTGGGCACACGTCAGCCCTCCAGCTACGGACAGAATGCGGCACTCTCCCTCTCCCGAGACCTGGCCACGCGCGGCGTGACGATCGTTTCCGGCTTCGCCCGCGGAATTGACGGCGCGGCCCACCGGGGAGCCCTGCAGGCGGGCGGCGGCACGATCGCGGTATTGGGGACAGGTCTCGACGTACCCTACCCCAAAGAACACCGGAAACTCCGGGAGGAGATCCGCGCACAGGGTCTCGTCCTTACGGAATTCGTCCTGGGTGTGGCCCCCACGCCCCAGAATTTCCCTTACCGCAACCGGGTCATCAGCGGTCTGAGTCTGGGCACGATGGTGGTCGAGGCCGCCGAGCACAGCGGATCGCTGATTACCGCGCGGCTGGCCATGGAACAGAACCGGGAAGTCTTCGCGGTGCCGGGGAATATTTCGTCCTCAAAGAGCTTCGGCCCGAATTATCTCATTAAGAGCGGCGCCAAACTGGTGCAGCTCTGGCGCGACGTGGTCGAGGAATTTCCGCCCGAGTGGAGACGGAGGATCCTGAGTGACGAACTGAGCCGCGGCAGCGCCGCGGTAGAGCAGGCGATCATGGTGCTCGACGAGCGGGAGCGCAAGGTTCTCCGAGTGCTATCCGGGGACGCCCCCAGGCATGTCGATGAGCTGACGGGGACGACCGGATTGCCGCCGTCCGAGCTCATGGGCGTCCTGCTGGCGCTTGAAATGAAGGAGCAAATCCGGCAACTGCCGGGCAAGACCTTTATCAAGAAACTGTGATGCATGGCAAATAAGAACCTGGTTATTGTCGAATCGCCGGCCAAGGCGAAAACCATCAATAAATACCTTGGTGCTGACTACAAAGTGATGGCCTCGGTGGGTCACATCAAGGATCTTCCGCAAAAGGAACTGGGCGTCGACGTCGAACGAGCCTTCCAGCCGACCTACATCATCATTCCCGACGCTAAGAAGCGGAACAACAAGAAGCTGGTTTCCGAACTCAAGGAACAGGCGTCCGCGGCAAAGGCCATTTATCTCGCCGCCGACCCCGACCGTGAGGGTGAGGCCATCTGCCAGCACTTGAAGGAAGAACTGGTCGACACGAATCCGGAAAAACCTGTCTTCCGCGTGCTCTGCAATGAAATCACCAAGAATGCCATCCTCGAGGCCTTCAAGAACCCGGGCCAGATCGATGAGCATAAGGTGGATGCGCAACAGGCACGACGGATTCTGGACCGGCTGGTCGGATATCAGGTCAGCCCGCTGCTCTGGAAGAAGGTGAAACGAGGAATCTCGGCGGGCCGAGTCCAGTCGGTGGCGCTTCGTCTGATCGTGGAACGGGAGCGCGAAATCGAGAAGTTCGTCAAGACCGAGTACTGGACGATCGGCGCGCGTGTGGAGGCCTCGGCTCCACCTCCTTTCGAAGCCCGGCTGGTCGGCGGCCTGGATACCGCCTCGGGCAAGGAGTGGACACTCAAGACCGGCGATTTTGATCGTGATCTCAAGCCCGGGGAGCGACACATCGATGCCGCCCAGGAGGCGGAGGAGATCGTAACCGCCTTGAAGGGCGCGGATTTCCTGGTCCGGACGGTCGAAAAGAAGGAAAAACGGCGAAATCCGGTGCCGCCGTTCATCACCAGCAAACTCCAGCAGGAAGCGGCCAGAAAGCTGAGGTTCCCGGTCCGAAAAACCATGACCGTGGCCCAAAAACTCTACGAAGGCGTCGATCTCGGAGCGGAAGGCAGCGTTGGCCTCATCACGTACATGAGAACCGATTCCACTCGCGTTTCCGGAGGCGCCCTGGAGGAGGTGCGGAGTTTCATCCCCGGCCAGTACGGGCCGGAGTTTCTGCCGGAGAATCCCAACTTCTACCGATCGAAGAAGGATGCGCAAGATGCCCATGAAGCGATCCGCCCCACCTCGGTCTTCAGAACGCCCGAATCGGTGGCGCGGTTCCTGTCGAAGGAGGAATTGGGTCTCTATCGACTGATCTGGCAACGGTACGTGGCTTCCCAGATGAAGCCAGCGCTATTCGATCTGACCGTCATCGATATCGCTGCCGGCGACTATCTATTCCGCGCGACCGGATCGGTCCTCAAGTTCACCGGTTTCCTGGCGGTATACGAGGAGGGAAGGGACGAAAAGTCGGAGGACGACGAAGACCGCGTGGGCCAGCTTCCCGACGTCCGCGAGGGCGAGCGGCTGCAATTACTCGACCTGCTCCACGAACAACACTTCACTACGCCGCCTCCGCGTTATACCGAAGCGACGCTCGTCAAGGCACTGGAGGAGAACGGCGTGGGGCGCCCCTCGACCTACGCGGCCATCCTTGGGGTAATTCAGAATCGGGCCTACGTCGAGAAACTGGAAGGAAAATTCAAACCGTCGGAACTCGGAAAGATCGTGAATGACCTTCTCGTCGAGAGCTTCGACGATCTCTTCAATGTGCAATACACGGCCGAAATGGAAGAGAAGCTCGACGAGATCGAGGCGGGTCATGTCGACTGGGTACAGGCCCTCCACGACTTTTACCAGAAGTTCACCGCCGATCTCCGGACCGCCGACCGGAAGATGGACGACGTCCGCAAGGGCGTGCCCAGCGACGAAAAGTGCGAGGTCTGCGGCTCTCCGATGTTGATCAAGATCGGTCGTTACGGGCGATTTCTCGCCTGTACGAATGCCGAGTGCAAAGCCACGCGAAAACTTGCGGAGGCCGTCTCCGGTAACGAGCCGGGCGCCGAAAGCGCTTTTGGAGACGTGAGGTGCGAACAGTGCGGACGGCCCATGACAGTGAAGTCCGGACGATGGGGCTCGTTCCTGGCCTGTACCGGCTATCCCGAGTGCAAGACGACCCGAAAGATCCGTAAGGACGGACAGCTGGCCGCCGTCGACAAGATTCTTGATGAGGCATGCCCGCTCTGCGGGAAGCCCCTGGCGGAGAAGCAGGGCCCCTTCGGAACCTATATCGCCTGCAGTACCCGGCCCGCTTGTGCTTATATCAAGAATGAGACCATCAGCATGGCCTGCCCCCGCAATGACTGCAAAGGGGAGATCGTCGTCCGCAAGACACGTCGCGGTAAGACCTTCTATGGTTGCAGTAACTATCCCAAATGTGATTTCACCGCCTGGGACAAACCCGTGTC
This sequence comes from Acidobacteriota bacterium, assembly GCA_016210985.1. Classification (GTDB taxonomy): domain Bacteria; phylum Acidobacteriota; class Blastocatellia; order HR10; family JACQTD01; genus JACQTD01. Next base: position 718 of record JACQTD010000271.1, on the reverse strand, counting down.
TGAAACCTGTCCTTCATGCGGAGCGTCGTACCTCCTGGAAAAGATCACGAAACGGGAGGGCCTGGTGCATATCTGTCAGAACCCTGACTGCAAGTATCGGGCACCGGTGCCCGAATCGGTCAACGCCTGATCCCACAGGTTCCGGTCAGGAGCGCGCCTCTCCGATAAGAATGAAGGGCGCCCAGAAGAGCGGATGCTCGGACAGCGGTGCCCCTGAGCGCGTCCGTAGCTGGCCTCGGCGTAGTCTCCTCAACACATTCAACTGAGCCCCCCGAAGCGCCGCCGCTTTGTCCCCTCCGCTCTGTATCAACCTCCGATGGAATTGCTCCATTTGATCCTTCGCGACACGGTCAGCCAGACGCCAGAGGCTGACCATCACGCTGGGTGTACCGGCATAGATGAACGCACGGCTCAATCCAATCACTCCATCGCCGTTGATCCTGCCCAGTCCTGTATTGCAGGCGGAGAGCACTACCAGATCGGCGTGGAGGTCGAGTTGAAACACCTCGCGCACCGTCAGTAAGCCGTCGCTCTCCGTAGCCGGTTGTCCGCCGTTCGGCCCGGCCCCTGCCAGCCCACCCGTAATGGCGGATTTCCGGCCACTGAACTCAGGGGCCAGCGCTAATAGACTCTCTAAAGGCTCATCGTCCCTGATGATTCCGTGCGTGGCCAGATGAATGATCGTCTGTCCCGGTGCCAACTCTCGCACCAGGCGCTC
>JACQTD010000270.1 GCA_016210985.1 Acidobacteriota bacterium | reverse complement strand
CCTTCTGGGGCTCCGTGAAGTAGTCGGAGAAGTCCGTGTCGACCAACTTCTCCCGCGGCACGCCCGTCACCTTGATGGCGGCCTCGTTGACGTACGTGATCTTGCCCTAGGCACTGATCGTGACCAGCGGATCCAAGCTCGCCTCGATCAGGCTGCGCGCGTACTGCGAGGCCTGCTCCTGCCCGGTCGCATCGCCGTGGGCCTGCCGCTTCTTGTCGGTGGCTGGGCGGCCGTGATTCCTTGTGGGTCGTTCCATGTCTCGATCACCTCCCTGAGAGGGCCAAGCCCGTGCCGTCTTGAGTCCTTGCCGCGTCAGCGTCGGGAGCTCCGTTGCGACCTGCCTCAGCCGCGTCGGCCCGAGGCTGGACTAGAGGCTGACGCCGCTGCCTCATCATGCGGTCGAGCCGCTCGTTCATTTGGGCGCGCATCCACCGAGTCAGGTGGTGTTTTTATACACCGGGCACCAAACCGCCCGCAAGCGCCGTATCATCCCTGGGAAGCGACTGTATTGGTGCCCATTAAGCAGAATTCTAAAACCGCGACAGTCAGGACAAAGCGGACTAGAACCGTGTATTTTCTCATGGTGACACTCCCACGAAAGCCGGTGGGTGGTTGTCCCGCGCGAAAAGGGTGCGTATGAGCGATTCTATCTTATTCACTTGTGCAGTCTTTGGGGTACAGACAGCATTCCCTCGCTACGTTGGTATTTCTCAAAGCATTCAGGGCAAAAACCGTGGCTAAAACGCGCTGCCGCGTGCTTCTGGATGTAATCCTCGAGGCTGACCCACTCCCCTTCGCCGTGCTCAACTCCGGTGTCGTCCCGAATGACCCCGCAGACGCAACACACCGGCAACAGAGCTTCATAGAGTCCCACTCGCTTGCTCTGGCGCAGGTCACCAATCACCGCTACAATCCGCCCCTCTTCGTGTGACATAGGAGCACTCAGCGAAATTCTTACCGGGATGCGCTCGCCGTCCTTAGACTGTACTTCCATCTCCACCGGGCTGCCTCCCACAATTCGGCTCTCGCCGGTTTCGATGTAGTGTTGCAACCCTTTGCGGTGCTGTTCCCGCTGCTCCTCGGGCACGAGGATGGCCATCTCGGTCCCCTCCAACTCGCCCGTCGAATAGCCCGTCAACTTTGTCGCGGCCGGGTTGACGAAATGGATCCGGCTGTGATGGTCAATGATGATGATAGCGTCGCTCGCAGCCTCTACTACAGCACGGAATCGGGCGTCCGCTGAGGCTGTCGCGAGTCGAGTTGTGAGGGTAGCCACCGGGAGTAGAACCACCAGGTAAAGTACCGGGAGGAAAAAGACGGCAAGAAGGGCTGCGTCCAGCAGATCAACCAGGATTCCCCTCTGCAAATTCAGGAGATCGAGTAACAACATAATGAGGAGTTCGGCAAGGAAGAGCCCGATGAGAGTGGCCGGCACGATTCTGTGCCATTGAGAGAGCACCAGCGTTCCCGGTCGCACAGATCCCGTTGGGGGAAAACTGTCTGATAGCCGTATATCCATTTCTTTTACCATAGTCCTCGACGGGCGCCTGCAGATGATCACTCCTTCAAAGGCGCATCCAGCGTCTCACGGATCTTGCGGGCCAGATCGTGGGGTGTGAACGGCTTCGAAAGCAGGTGTGTGCCCGGGTTCAGTACTCCTTGGCCAAAGAGCGCATCGACGGCGTACCCGGACATATAGAGAACCTTCATCTCAGGGCGCATGGGCGTGACCCGTTCTGCTAATTCGCGACCATTCATGCGGGGCATCACGACATCAGTAAGCATCAGCTGGATCGGTTTTCCATGACTCTCACAAAGGCGAATGGCTTCGCCGGCATTCTCCGCTTCCAGCACCGTATATCCCCCATTACGCAAAAGGTAGCCTGCCAGTCTTCTTACCATCTCATCGTCTTCCACCAGGAGGACCGTCTCTGAACCGGCCAGGGATTCCATGGTTGCCGCCCGCCGCCCAGCAAGTTCGGGTGGTTCGTCTACGCGTGGCAGGTAGACCCTGAAGGAGGAGCCTCCCCCCACGTCGCTTTGAACGCCGATGCTGCCCTTGCTCTGTTGGACAATGCCGTAGACGGTCGAGAGTCCCAGGCCCGTGCCTTTCCCCTGCTCCTTGGTCGTAAAGAAGGGTTCGAAAATATGGGAGAGCGTCTCCTGGTTCATCCCCTCACCCGTGTCGATCACCGTCAGCGTCACATAACGACCGGCCTCAACCCGCATCGGGAAGCTGAGCATGTCCTTCTCCAAATCGAGGTCTCCGGTCTCTATCGTGAGCCGGCCTCCCTGCGACATGGCATCGCGGGCATTCACGGCGAGGTTCATGATGATCTGTTCAATCTGGCCGGGATCTACTTTGACGCTTCCCAGGTCCGAGTCGAGCGACGTGACGAGCTCGACGTCTTCGCCGATCATTCTTTGAAGCATCTTCCGCACGCCCCCCACCACGTCGTTGAGGTTCAATACTTTCGGTCGGAGAGTCTGCTTTCGGCTGAAAGTGAGGAGTTGACCGGTCAGTGCAGCGGCGCGTTCGCCAGCTTTGGTGATCTCCTCCAAGTTGGACCGCATAGGATCGTCCGGCGGAATCGACTGCTCCATCAAATTCGAGTACCCGATGATGGCCGTCAGCAGATTGTTGAAGTCATGCGCAACCCCGCCGGCGAGACGTCCCACGGCTTCCATCTTCTGCGCCTGAAGAAGCTGTGCCTGCAGGTTTTGGTGGTCGGTGACATCTCGCGCCACGCCCTGGATCGCGATTACCTTGCCGTGTTGATCGAACACCGGAACGGCTCTGTCCTCCATCCATCGATACTCCAAGGTTTCCTTGTGGCGCAGACGGTACTCCCTATGGCCTGCTTCTGGGATAGCGAGCAATCTGCGCGTGGTTGCCATCATGCTCTCCACGTCATCCGGGTGAATAATCCTGAACCAGAGTCCAGGGTCCTGCTCGAACTCCTCGGGCTGGTATCCGAGGATGTTTTTGACCTGCCGGCTCAGGAATTCGACGCGTCCGCCGTGAGGATCGTCCTCTATGGCCACCTTGTAGATCACTTCGTTCAAGTTCTCGACCAGCGCATGGTATTTCTCTTCCTCTGATCGCAGTTGCTCGTAAAGCTCCACGTTCTCCAACGCCGAAGCGGCGATATTGGCCAAAACAGAAATCGCCTTAACCTGTCCCGGCCTGAAGGGTCGCCGGCCGATCCTGGCGTGAACCATGAGCACACCCACTAGTTTGCTGCTTGCCAGCATCGGAACCGTAATAGAAGGCCGGGTTTGCTCATGGGAAGCGATCGGCTGCAGCCGCGGATCACTGAGCTGGTCCGGGAGGACGACCGATTCGAGGTGGCGTGCGACCCAACCCGGAAGGCCCCCGTCCGCAGTGGCGTTATGGTCCGGCAAGTCTTCACCGTACTGGCCGCGCACGACGCGAACGCGCAGATCGCTTCCGTTCGCGGCCGGCAGCCAGATCGAGGCCCCGTCAGCATTGCCTAACTCGAGGGCCGCGTCAGCCACCTTGTCCAGGATCATTCTGGAGTCAAGCGTGAAGCCCGTGGCCTGGCTCAGTTCATAGATCGCGACGGTCTCTCGCAACTGCAGGTTCTCGACCCTCAACCGCCGCACCCCCATCGCCCGGGACAGCAGCGGCAGCATCGCGTTCAGCTTGAACGGCTTCAACAGGTAGTCGAAGGCCCCGATCTTCATCGCCTCGACGGCGGTTTGGACCGTTCCCTGTCCTGTCATGACAATGCCCACCAAGTGCGGATCGATTTCCAGCGCCGCGCGTAACAGCGCGATGCCGTCCATTTCGGGCATCATCAGATCGGTCAGGAGCAGATCGAAATCCTGAAGCCGGAGCGCTTCCAGTGCATTCTTCGCCGAGGTAAGCCCTACCGTCTCGTACCCCCTCGCCGCCAGCATGTCGCGCAAAGTGATCATCAACCCCACATCGTCATCCACGATCAACAAGCGGCCTAGGGAAGGTGTCGTCATTCGGAGAGGTCCTCATTCGCTCCGCTCATGACCGGCAACACCACCCTCACTAACGTGCCTTCGCCAACCCTGCTGGTAATCTCGATCGTGCCGGCGTGCTCTTGCACGACCCGCCGGCAGATCGCCAGCCCCAATCCCGTCCCTTGCCCCTCGGCTTTCGTCGTGTAGAACGGCTCCATCACCTTCGGTAATTCTTCCGGTGCAATACCCACCCCCGTGTCTTCGAACTCGATCCTTATCCCGGCTACCCCGCTCACCATCGCCTCCCCGCTCACCCGTATCCACAGCTTCCCCCCCTCCGGCATCGCATCGCTCGCGTTCGTCAGCAGATTCAGAAACATCTGCCGCAACGCCTGTCGGTCCGCCTGCACCATCGGCACGTCCGCCCCAAACGCACGCTCCACCTCGGTCCGCCGGTTTCGCAAACGATAATGAATCAGCTCCAGCGTGTTCCCGATCTCCTCCCGCACGTCAAATGTCGATGCCAGCCGGTGGTTCCGCCGGCTGAACTGGAGCAGGTTGGAGACCAGATTTCCCATCCGCTCCAGTTCCTGCTCGACCACCTCCAGCGATCGCCGCCTCGGGTCCCGCTCCGGTACGCCTGAAAGCAACTCTTCGACCCGAAGGCTCACGGTAGCTAGCGGGTTGTTCAGCTCGTG
>JACQTD010000276.1 GCA_016210985.1 Acidobacteriota bacterium | reverse complement strand
GCGGTCCGCGTCGCCGTCAAACGCAACCCCCATGTCGAATCTCCGGGCGATCACCTCGGAGATCAGCCCGTCCAGGTGGAGGGCGCCGCACGCAAGATTAATGTTGACGCCGTTGGGCGAATCATGAATGGCATGAACTTGCGCGCCCAGCTTCTCCAGGACTCCCGGCGCGAGCCGGCTAGCAGCTCCGTTGGCGCAATCGACGACGAGCTTGCACGCTACGAGATCCAATCGCGGACGGATCAGCGTGAGGAGGTGCCGTTCATAGGCGGTTCCCAGTCCGGGATCCTGATCCGGCCGGGAACGGGGCGCGGGAACGGCCGATTCACGCAATCTGATCACCTCTTCAGCGATGGCATCCTCCATCCGGTCGTCCAGTTTCCTTCCCGCTCCTGAGAAGACTTTGATTCCATTGTCCTCGTGAGGATTGTGGGAGGCGGAAACCACGATTCCGCCGTCGAATCCGTATTCTTCAACCAGGAATGCGACCGCGGGCGTGGGCAGCACGCCGGCGCTGACGAGCGAGCCGCCGGCGGCGATGATGCCGGAACAGAGCATGGCCTCGATCTCCGGTCCCGATTCCCGGGTATCCCGCGCGCTGATCAACCGAGGTTTATGCCCGGTCGCGCCCGTCAGCGACTTCGCCAGGGAAGTGCCCAGGACGAAGAGCGTGGACGGATCGAGTGGGTAAGCACCGACGCGACCCCGGATGCCATCGGTGCCGAACAATGGATTCATGCGCTACTCCTCAGCGGACACGGCCGCGGCCGAATGTCGCCCTGACCACAACTTCACGAGGGACGACGTGCAGGTCGCCCACCGAGACGGGGACCACGTGACTGGCCGTTTGCTGCTCGGCATGCACGCTCCATCGAACTGTGCCGGCACGGTAGGAATCGATCGGAGCAACCTTGGATTCGGGGCCGGTAATCTGAACTTCGCGGGGGACGACCTGAACTTCCAAGAGGATAAGGTCGGGGGGCAGCGCCTCGGTATCACTCAAGACCTCGACGGGCACGGATTTGGTGATCACCCGTTCGATCGACACCGGGACCGAAACCGGATCGGCCCTTAGCGCCTCGACGCCGCGGGGAAGCGGGATCCGGGCCGGATCGATCCAGACGGCATGAGGGCCGGGCCCAAGCGCGCTGACATCTAGAATGATCGGCACGCCGAGCGGTGAAATTTCCGAGAGTTGTTTCAGCCGCCCGCGTACGCGAAGATCGACCACCTTGTAGGCGACCGTCGAAACATAGGTGTCGGGCCGGTGATTGACCACCGTGAGCGGTACGTTGTAGAGCGTCATATCGCGGGGTTGGAGCGAGGCTACCGAGTACCATACGGCGAAAGACAATCCCAGGCTGGTCACTTTCAGCCCGGCATTATGAAAGAAGATGCGGCGCAGCGTCGATCTCGTCCGCCTGTACGGCGAAGCCGGCCGGGTCTCGAGGGCCCGCAGCGTCATCCCGCTAGTTACCCGCATCTGCCTTCCTTACCGCCGGCGCCGGCATGGCCGCACGATGCGCGCCGCCGGTCCGCGCGCTGACGGGATCCGGCGCGCGGAATCCTGGAACCGGTCGCAGCCATTCGTTCAGCTGCGCCCGCAGTCGTAGGGCGTCGACGCGACGGTTGATGCGTCCTCCCTCGACCAGCGAGATGATGCCCGTCTCCTCCGATACTACCAGGGCTACGGCATCCGTATCCTCGGTGATGCCGAGCGCCGCCCGGTGACGGGTTCCCAGTTCCTTCGAAAGGAGGGGATTCAGCGTCAACGGCAGGAAGCAGCTGGCGGCCACGAGCCGCCTGCCCCGCACGATCACGGCGCCGTCATGCAGTGGTGCGCGGGGATGGAACAGGCTCATCAGCAGGTCGTAGGAGATGTCGGCATTGAGCCGGACGCCGGAATCGATGAAGTTCTGCAGGCCGACATTCCGCTCGAACACGATCAACGCCCCGATCTTCTGGGGCGCGAGCGACGTCGCCGCCAGAACAATCTCCTCAATCATCTCTTCCACTTCACTGCGGCGCAATTCCCGCGGTCCGAAAGGCCGGGGGAGGTACTTGCCGAAATGGACCAGCGCCGAGCGGATCTCCGACTGAAAGATGACCACCACCGCGATGCCGACATAGAGCATGGCATTGCGCAGAACGAATTCAAGCGTCTGGAGATCGTATCGGCTGGAGAGAAAGTAGATCAGGCCGAGAACCAGCAATCCCAGCACCATCTGCATGGCGCGGGTATCCTTGATCAGCTTCAGTATGCCGTAAATAATCAGGGCCACCGCACCGATATCCAGCGCGTCCCGCCAGGTGAACTGCTGTAGTATTTGGAGAATACCGTCCACCCCCCCATTATCCCGGCGCCCTGGAAGCGGGGCAAGCGACCGGGCGGAAATCCGAGACAAAGATCGAGGATCCGTGCATGCTGCCGTGGAGCGGCGAAAGCTGAATTCCGATGATCTGGCCAAAGGCGCTCCTATCCATTAGAATACTTGGTCTTTTGAGTGGCCCGAATTCATGATTGAACAAGAATGGATTGCATTATCGACCCCGGCGGCCAGGACCATCGGATTTGTGAGTTTAGGCTGCCCGAAAAATCTCGTGGACAGCGAGGTCATGATGGGGTTGGTAGCCGAACGAGGTTACCACCTGACCGCCGACCGCGCCGAAGCCGAGATCATCGTCGTGAACACCTGCGCGTTCATCGGACCCGCCAAGGAAGAATCGATCGATACGATCCTGGAAATGGCCGAACTGAAGAAGCGCGGCCGTTGCCGGAGACTGATCGTGACGGGCTGCCTCGTCGAAAGGTACCGCGAAACATTGTTGAACGAGATGCCGGAAATCGACGCCGTTCTGGGCACTAATGAGGTGGCCGACATCCTCAGGGCCTGTGGTGAACTGGACCGGCTTCATCCCGCGGAGCCTCACTACGGCGCTTACCTGTATGATCACGCCACGCCCAGGGTGCTCGCCACGCCCCGCTTCAGCGCCTATGTCAAGATCGCTGAAGGGTGTGATCACTCCTGCTCGTTCTGTATCATCCCCAAGCTTCGCGGAGCGTTCCGCAGCCGGTCGATCGACTCGATTCTTACGGAGGCCCGCAGCCTGGCGGATCGCGGTATCCGCGAGATCGTGCTGATCTCACAGGACACCACCCACTACGGCGAGGACCTTGGCCTTCGCGATGCCTTGCCGTCCCTCCTCCGCCAGCTGGCCGGCGTGGACGGCCTGGCCTGGATCCGCTTTCTTTACGGCTATCCCAACCATGTCTCCGATCGGCTGATCGACGTGGTAGCCGAAGAAGCCAAGGTCTGCAGCTACTTCGACATTCCGTTCCAGCACGCCACCACACGTATGTTGCAGATCATGCGACGGGGCGGTTCCCAATCCTCCCTGGCCGACCTGGTCGGACGCATCCGAACCCGCTCGCCGGGCGCGGCGATCCGCACCACGTTCGTGGTGGGACATCCTGGCGAGACCGAAGCCGATTTCGACGAGATGGTCGCATTCGTGCGGGAGATGGAATTCGACCGGTTGGGGGTGTTCGAGTACTCGGACGAGGAAGACACCCGTTCTTTTGTCCTTGAAGGAAAGGTGGGGCGGCGGATCGCGACGTCCCGCCGGAAGCGGCTGCTGCGTGAACAGGAACGAATCTCGCTGAAGAAGAACAGCGCGTTGATCGGCAGGAAGCTACAGACCCTGCTCGAAGGATTCTCCTCGGAGACCGACCTGCTTTTGGAGGGCCGGCTTGAAACACAGGCGCCCGAGATCGACGGCCGCGTGCTGATCAATGAGACGCCCGAAGATCGCGTTTTACAGGCCGGCGAGTTCCTCGACGTCGAGATTACCCGAGCGCTTCCCCATGACCTGATTGGGAGGGTTGTTTGATCGCTGCTGGAAGGCCGTCGGAGTCCCAACCGACGCTGAAGGATCGCATCGCCGTTACCATCGCCACCGCACTTGGATGCGGTTATGCTCCGATCGCTCCCGGAACCGCCGGTTCGGCCTTCGGAGTGCTCATCTACATCATGGCCGGAGGGTTGACTCCCTCTCAAGTCTCCCGACCTGCGCTCCTCCTGTTGACGCTACTCGTTACGTTCGGAGGCGTCTGGGCGGCTAACCGCGCGGTCATCTGGTTCCGCCGGAAGGATCCGGGACAAGTCGTCATCGACGAAGTAGCCGGGCAGCTAGTGACTTTCACGGTGGCCTCCTGGCTGTGGCCGGTCGAATGGGGTCCGGGTTACGGCAGGGTCGGACTCTGGATCTTCAGTTGCTTTTTCTTCTTCCGGCTCTTCGATGTGATCAAACCGTTCCCGGTGAGAAGGCTTGAACGGCTTCCATCCGGTACCGGCGTCGTCGCCGACGATCTGCTCGCTGGAGTCTATGCGGGAATTGCCAACCAGGCGCTCTGGAAGTTATACCCGGCATGGAACTGACGGCCGGAAGCGTCGCGGAGAAAAATGAGAGCCGCCATCATCGCCATCGGGTCGGAGCTGCTGACGCCCCACCGGACCGATACCAACTCGCTGTGGCTCACCGAGCGTCTCAACGATCTCGGTATCCACGTCGCGCTCAAAGTGGCCGTCCCCGACGATCGGGAAAGCCTGTGCTCGACGCTCAAGTCGCTGCTGAGCCGCTTTCCGCTGATTATCAGCACCGGCGGACTCGGACCCACGGAGGACGACTTGACGCGCGAGAGCTTCGCCGAGGCGCTTGGACTGTCTCTCCGATTCGTGCCGGAGATTCACGAGATCATCACCCGCCGGTTCGAGGCACGCCAGTTGCCTATGAGCGTGAACAACCGGAAGCAGGCGATGGTGCTCGAGGGCGCGCGATGGCTGAGGAACTCCGCGGGCACGGCTCCGGGTATGTACCTCGATCGCAGCGGCATTACCCTGGTGATGCTTCCGGGACCGCCGCACGAGATGCGCGGGATCTTTATCGAATCGGTCGAGCCGGTTTTGCGATCGCGCTCAGGCGGTTCCAGGATCTATCGGAGATTGCTGAGGGCCACGGGCCTGCCTGAATCCGCCCTGGATGACCAGATCGCGCCGATCTACGCAGCGTATCCCGAAATCGAAACGACGATCCTCGCTTCGGTCACCGGCCACGAGATCCACCTTGCCACCGTGGCCGCCGAATCAGAAACCGCGGATGAGCGACTTGGCGAGCTGTCGCGGAGGATTGCAGACCGGTTGGGTTCGAATCTCTTCACGACCTCGGGTGAACGCCTCGAGGCCGTACTCATGGGCATGCTGGTTCAGCGAGGGGCGACCGTCTCCGCGGCCGAAAGTTGCACCGGAGGTCTGGTCTCCAAGCGGCTGACCGATCTTGCGGGCAGTTCGACCTATTTTCGAGGAGGCGTCGTCGCCTACGACAACGCCGCGAAGGCCCGGCTCCTTGGCGTACCTGGAGCGCTCATCGCCGAGCGGGGCGCAGTCAGCAGCGAAGTGGCCGAGCAGATGGCCCGCGGGGTCCGCGCGAAGTTCGAGTCCACCTTTGGGATGGGGATAACCGGAATTGCCGGACCCGGAGGCGGTACCGAGGATAAGCCTGTCGGCCTGGTCTATGTCAGCGTGGCCGATGAACGGGATGCCGTCACCCGGCGGTTGTCACTTCCCGGAGATCGTCAGCATGTCCGCGCGTGGAGCGCGCAGATTGCATTGGATATGCTACGCCGCCGGTTGCTCTCCGCATCATGACCCTCCCCGGACTCGGTGTGATCGCGCTCGGTTACCTGCTTGGGACGGTTCCCACCGGATACCTGCTCGTCAAGTTCGCGTTCGCCAAGGGAACCGATATCCGTGAGGTCGGCAGCGGCAGCACGGGAGCCACGAACGTCAGCCGGGCAGCCGGTTTCCAGGTCGGACTCCTGACCTACTTCCTCGATCTGGCGAAAGGCTATCTGGCCATGACGGTGGCCGCGCTGCTCACGGCCGGGGATTTGCGTTGGATGGGCGCGGCGGGCGTGGCGGCCGTTCTCGGCCATCTCTTCCCGGTATGGCTCGGATTCCGGGGTGGAAAGGGCGTGGCCGTGGGACTCGGCGTCTTTCTGGCGATCTCGCCGGCAGCCATGCTGTCCGCCCTGCTCCTCTGGGTGATCATTGTCCGGATGTGGAAATACGTTTCGCTGGCCTCGGTGATCGCCACCGCCACGGTGCCGGGCTGGATCTGGTTCTGGGACCATCTGGTATTCGTCAGACCCCTGAACGAGGTCATGACGCTTGAACTCTCCGCCGGCGTGTCCAGTGCCCTGGTTATCAGCATGCACCATGACAATATCCGCAGGCTGTGGGCGGGAACCGAGGATCGGGTAGGCTCGGCCGAAGGCCTGGTCAGGAACAAGTAGAATCGATGCGTGTCGCGGTGATCGGTTCGGGAAGTTGGGGCACCGCGCTGGCGATGCTTGCCGGGCAAATCGGCCACCAGGTCCGCCTGTGGGCATTCGAGGCCGAAGTCGTAGCGACGATCCGCGCTACACGCGAAAACAGCCTGTTTCTTCCCGGGTTCCGGATCCCCGATACCGTGGTTCCGAGCCATGCGCTTTCAGAAGTGCTGACCGACGCGGAGATCGTGATGCTGGTCATGCCCTCGCACGTGTGCCGAAGCCTGCTGACCGAGATCGTTCCGCACGCTCATGAGCGAATGATATTCGTCAGTGCGACCAAGGGCCTGGAGGCGGACACCCATCTCCGGATGGATGAGGTGATCCGAGCGGTCATGAAGGATCACTTCGAGCCCCGGCTGGTCGTTCTGAGCGGACCCAGTTTCGCCGCCGAAGTCGCCCGGGGCGACCCCACGGCTGTTGTTGCCGCCTCGGAGATGGAGGAGGATCGGCTGCTGGTACAGGAGTCCTTCTCGTCCGGCGCTTTCCGCATCTACACCAGCCCTGACGTCATCGGAGTGGGGATCGGGGGTTCGGTCAAGAACGTAATGGCGATCGCGGCCGGGGTCGTCGCAGGCCTGGGCTGGGGCTATAACACCGCGGCTGCCCTGATCACCCGCGGAGTAGCGGAGATGACGAGACTGGCCGTCGCGGCCGGCGGGCGCCCGGAATCGATGGCGGGACTGGCGGGGATGGGCGACCTCGTCCTTACCTGCATGGGGGCGTTGTCGCGAAACCGTCGCGTGGGTGTGGAACTGGGCAAGGGAAGGCGACTGGAGGATATCCTGGCGGAGACCAACACCGTGGCGGAGGGGGTCAACACTACCCGGGCCACACGAGGTCTGGGGCAGAAACTTGGAATTGAATTGCCCATTACCGAGGGCGTTTACGATATGCTTTACGAGAGGAAGTCGCCTCGGGCGGCGGCCGCAGAACTTATGCTGAGGCCGTTGCGCGACGAACGCTGAGACGCGGCCTATGGAAGGAATCAAGATCGCAGCGACCAACCGGCAAGCCTCGCACCTTTACGATCTTCTGGAAACCCACGAGTGCGGCGCCGTGTTGACGGGCACGGAAGTCAAATCGATCCGCGAAGCGAAGATCAACCTGAAGGACGCCTACGCCATGATCCGGAACGGTGAGGCCTGGCTGGTCAACGCCCACATCAGTCCCTACACGCACGGAAACCGTACGAATCATGAGCCGACCCGGACCCGGAAGCTGCTGCTGCACAAGTCTGAAATCCGGAAACTGGCGGGAAAGACGCAGGAGCGCGGCTTGACGCTGATCCCGACCAAGTGTTATTTGAAGGCCGGCCGCGTCAAATTTGAAATCGCGCTCGCCAAAGGCCGAAAACTCCACGACAAACGTGAAGCCATTGCAAAGAAGTCCGCAGCACGAGAAACACTCGCGGCCCTCAAGGAAAGAAATCGCTGAGTCAGTACCACCGTTCGGTTCACCTGGATGGAAGACCGACCCGGCTTCCATCGCGGCGCGAAAAGCTCAGACAGGATAACATCACGCTATGAAAACCGCTCTCTATGAAGGCCCCTATTACGAATGTGAAACCGACGCCCTCGTCCTTCCTTTTTTTGAAGATGATTCGCTCGACGACGCCACGCTGCGGGAGGTCGACCGGAGGCTGAACGGCTCGCTCTCGAGCCTGGTGGCCGCCGGGGAATTGAAGGGAAAGCCCTGGGAAACGGTCCTTCTGCATGCACCGGCGGGCGTCAAGGCTCAACGGCTGCTCTGGGTCGGCTGCGGCCGGCGCTCGGAGTGCGACCTGGAAGTGATCCGAAAATTCGGGGGGACGGCGGCGCGATACCTGCGTTCCCGGGGCGCCAAGAAGATGGCGCTCCTCGCTCCGGGTGGAACCACCTCCGGCCGCGCGGCGCAAGCCATGGAGGAGGGCGTATTGCTCGGGCTCTTCGATGTAGGCAGTTACAAGACCGAGGATAAAGAAGAGGGATTGATCGAGGAGCTGGTCCTGGTCGTAAACGCCGGCGAAGCCGCCGATGCGATGCAGGGAGTGGAACGCGGCAAGATTACGGCCAAAGCGGTCAACTTCGCCCGGAATCTGGTGAATGAGCCTTCGAGCGTGATGACCCCGACCGAAATGTCCGAGCGGGCCAGGGAAATGTCCGAGCGATTCGGCCTCGACGTCGACATTCTGGATGAACCGCAGATCAAGGAATTGGGGATGGGGTCGTTTCTCGGCGTCGCCCGGGGCAGTGACGAGCCGGCCCGATTGATCGTAGTGACCTACACGCCGGAGAAGATCACCACCGACGAGACGCTGGCGTTCGTGGGGAAGGGCATCACCTTCGATTCAGGCGGAATCTCCCTCAAGCCCAGCGAGGGTATGGAGATGATGAAGTATGACATGGCCGGAGGCGCAGCCGTCCTCGGCGCCATGCGGGCGATCGCGCAGCTGAGGCCCTCGGTGAGGGTCTTCGGGATCGTTCCGGCGACGGAGAATCTCCCGAGCGGCCGGGCCCAGAAGCCCGGGGATGTCGTGCGCTCGATGAGCGGCAAGACGATTGAGGTCGTCAACACCGATGCCGAGGGCCGGCTGATCCTCGCCGACGGGATAAGCTACGCCAAGCGTCTGGGGGCGACAAGAATCGTTGATCTGGCCACGCTGACCGGCGCTTGCGTGGTCGCCCTCGGATCGGTTTACGCCGCCATCCTCGGCAATGACCAGGCCATGATCGACGACTTGATTGCCGCCAGCTGCGCCTCCGGCGAAAGGCTTTGGCAGCTTCCCCTGCACCGGGAGTATAGGGAGCAGATCAAGAGCGAAATCGCCGACCTGAAAAACATCGGGGGGCGGAAGGCCGGGACGATTACCGCTGCATATTTCCTTCAAGAATTTGCTGAGACGACGTCTTGGGTTCATTTGGACATTGCGGGCACGGCATGGCTGGAGGAGAAGCGACCTTACCTTTCGTGCGGCCCGACGGGCATGGGGGTCCGCACCCTGATCGAGTACGCCTTCCGCTCGGCCGGAGGCCGATGAACCTGATTCTCCCCGGCCGGGTAATCCGGCCGGGCGACTTCATTTGTTCATCTCCGTGGAGGTATCCCCGCATGCGAACATCAAGAACGCTGGCGGCGCTGGTCACGCTACTCATTCTGGCTTCAGTCCCGCTGCGTGCCCAACCCGCGCAGAGGGCCGTAAAAGGAGCGCGCTCCGCCCGGACCCCCACGGTCGACCTGCTGATCCCTGCCAGCGCGTTGGCGGTGGTTCAGGTCGATGACCTCAGCCGGTTCCAACGCGCGATGACGGGTAGCGGGCTGGCGACCCTGGCAGGATCGACGCCGGCGATCGAGCCGATCGAAGCCTACCTGAACGACATCGGAGGCCAGACCCGTTCCGGACTCAGGGGCGCCGTAGTCCTGTTTCCACAGATTCCGGGCATCACAAGCGGCCGCGAAATCCGGCTTCCGGTAGCGCAAATTATCGAGTGTCCAACCGTGCGGAGCGCGCGTGCGGCTTTTGAACGGATCTCGGCTGCGATGAAGATGGCCCGTGAGCGCGGTAAAGCCAAAATGGCGGGTTCGAAGGCCACGCTGAAATGGAGAGGAGAGGAATACATGCTGGCGCTGGCGGGCCGGGCCGTGGTCTATGGCACGGCAGGCGCGGTGAATGAGGTTTTAAAGGCTCATGCCGGGCAAGGGAGAATGTCGGCCGAGGCTAACGCGGTGGACGCGACGCCGCCCGTGCGCTCCGGGCTGATAACCGGATCGGTACGCGTTTCGCACTTCTCCCGCATGATCCAGCAGTGGCTCAGCAAGGCTGGAGGATTGCCGCCACAGCTCGCCCCGATGATCGGACCCATCCTTCAATTTGCGGGGATCAACTCGGTGAAGCAGATGACTTGGATCTCCGACCTGAAGGGGGATCGATTCCAGAATCAAATTCAATTGACCATCGATTGGGCCAAATCGGGGCTGTTGGACACGATCCTGAGACCGCCGCCGCTGTCGTTCCAACCAGGCCACGAACTCCCCGTTGAAACCACCACTTATCTCGCCAGCGGGATAGATCTGCCGAAACTGTACGACGTTCTCCTGAGTACCTTCGGGCCCCTGCTCGCGCTCCAGGGCGGCCGCGGTTCCGCCAACGAAGTAATCAAAGGCTACGAGGCCGAACTCGGTTTCAAGATCAGGGACGAGTTCCTTGCCGCGCTCGGCCCGGAGTACGTGATCGCCTGCTTGCCCGATTCGACGCCGGGGGAACCTGCCTCTCCCGGGGCGGTCGCGGGCATCCTGAAATTGAGGAACCCCGAAGTGGCAGAGCGGTCATTGCGGAAGATGCTGGAGCGGGCCGGGGCCGGGAAACCTGAACCGAACACGGCTGAGGTTCATCGCTCGGTGGAACTCTTGCGGATCGATCCCGGCTTCTACGCGGCGATCAAGCAGAACGTCGCCTACCTCGGCGAACGGAATGTCGTAAAGCGGCTGCTCGATCTGAATGCGGACGTCCCGGCCCGGTCGGGGCAGCCCGACTGGCTGCGCCCGATCCGTCCCGTCACCGAGGGGCGATCCTTGGAGTTCCTGGTCAAGCGCGAGATGTTCCTCAGCGCCAACCTCAAGTCGGCGCTTGGACCGGAGGCCCCGGACTCGCTGGCCGACAGGCTTTCGAAGGAAGCGTCCGGCTTCCTCGAGGGAACCGGGATTCCGGACGCGAATGGCCTGCGCCTGAATATCAACGATCCCATCGGCCTCTTCGCGATCATCGATTTCTACGTGTCCGCATCCGGTTATGTGAAGCCGCTTCCGGTCGAGCCCGGAGAAGATGGCCGCAGCCTTAAATCGATGCTCGCCGGGCTGACCTGGCTGGGAAGCCAAGCTGGATCGACGAAGTGAGTCTGACGCGGGACCCTGGGACTGCACGCATCTTGCATGCGCCAGTCCGAAGCCGCAACTCACCCCGATATCCGGGACACGCTCCCGTACCCAGGCACGCTGGAAGTCCGGGGTGCGGACTCGTTCCGAGCGTGCG
>JACQTD010000029.1 GCA_016210985.1 Acidobacteriota bacterium | reverse complement strand
GGTTATAGGAGCCGTCAGCCGCCAGCCGTCGAAGGGGCTTGCCGTCAAGAAGCCGTCAGCCGTCACGGAGTATGCCGTCACCACGTTAAGTAGCCGTCAGCCAGACGATCTGCCGTCAGCCGTCTCGCAGCCGTCAGCCGTTCCAGAGAAGAAATACAAGCTTACCGCCCGCATAAGTCACTCGCTGGCAATGGAACTGAAGCTCTTTTGCACCTACCACCGAATCGATGTTTGGCAAGCGATGGAAGCTGCCGTCAGGGAATATTTGGGCCGTCAGACGGCTGCCGTCACCCATGATGATATAGATGATGATGTTAAGTCAGATAAAGCGAACTTCATCATCAATCTATATCACGAGTTCACCGGCAACGACTGGAAGGAGCCCGACTGGGATGCCTACAAGCAGATCAAAACCATTCCGTTGGAGATTGTCGAGACCGGGATGCTGGTGGCCTCACTGCGGGCGCCGAGGCCCATCCGATCCTTTGCTTACTTCGTTTCAGAGATCCAGAACCCCGAACACGGGAAGTTGAAGTCGACCCATGAGTACATCACCTACCTGCGGATGAAGCTGGCGGCGAAGAGGGAAGGGAAGTAGGAAGACGAATGATCGACCGGGCCGTTCTTCAGAGGCTTCGCTCATCCAGATTGCTGATTTTCGATCTCGATGGAACGCTCATCGATTCGAGACATGACCTTTCAGCCTCCGTCAACCGGACGCTGGAAGGCCTGGGACACCCGGCACTGCCGGCCGGGGAGATCACGAGCTTTATCGGTGACGGTGTAGTGCTCCTGCTCACGCGCGCCCTGAAACAGGCGACAAGGAGCGAAATCGTCAACGAAACCCTCCTGGAGCGAGCGCTCGTCGATTTCAATAACATCTATGGCGATCACCTACTCGATCATACCCGCCCCATGCCGGGGGCTGAGGAACTCCTGCGCACGACGAGACGGATCAGGAAGGCTGTTGTGACCAATAAGCCCCATCGATTCTCAGTACAGATTCTTGAGCGCCTTGGCCTGATGGGTGCGATCGACTTCGTGGCCGGCGGCGACACGTTTGCCGAACGGAAACCCGATCCGGCGCCGCTACTGAAAGTCGCCGAGCGGTTGGGTGTAGAACCCGCTCGTGCCACGATGATCGGGGATAGTGCTCAGGATATTCTTGCCGGACGCAGCGCGGGCTTCCTCTCCGTGGGAGTGGCCTCCGGGTTTCAGGGTCGAGCGGAGTTGGCCGCATCGGGGGCTGAGGTGATCATTGAAGATCTCATCGAGTTGACGCGCTCGCTGGCCTGAAGCCGAAAAGCCGTTAGCGCAGTCCCAGCCGGTCGATTTCTGCAAGCACTTCCTGAGGATGACCCTGAGGATCAACCTTATTCCAGGTAGCTCGCACAAGGCCCTGGCGATCGATCAGGACGGTAACCCGATTTGCGAAGCCCAGCAACCCCGACAGTCCCCCGAGGGCCCCGTAGGCCCGAGTGATCTCTTTTTTCGTATCGGCGATCAGCCGGAACTGCAGCGCGCAGCTGTCTCGAAATTTCCCGTGTGAAGCGACGTCGTCGGTGCTGACGCCGAGGACCACGGTATTCCGCCGCTCGAATTCGGGCAGCACCAGGTTGAAACCCTTTGCCTCCAGGGTGCAGCCCGGCGTGTTGTCCTTGGGATAAAAGTAGAGCACTACGTGGCGCTTGTTCAGAAAACCGGCGAGTTCGACCTGCGATCCCCGATCGTCCGATCCACTGAAACTCGGCGCCCTGTCCCCGACCTTGACTTTAAGCTCCGCCATGGCAACCCTTCCTCCGGGAGAGTTCGATTGGACAGATTATAGACAGCGCGAGACGCGAACAAGGCCGGGCCCCCCAGTAAATTGCATTGCTTTCCCGGCTTTGGTTTAAATAAGATCCGCAACCCGCGCTGCTGGAACACGCTCGTCACAGAATCGTAACTGCCATACGTGAACATGCCGAAAAGCAGAAAAGCCGCCGCCGTGGCACTCGATGACTTGCAGGACCGGATTTTCAGGTTTGCGATCGAAACCGAGGTTCCCGATGACTCGTTTCTGCTCGTGCCCATAGACTTTGATGAAGCGGACCAGGTCCGGTATTGCATCGATGGGCTTTCCCTCGCCCTGGTCAGTCATTGCTACCATCGGCACCCCAGGGGTGAGAATGTTTACGAGGTGATGGAGGAACTCGAGCGAACAAAAGTTCGCTCGCCGGTTCGAAAACGAATCAAGAAGCGTGCCGATGAGGCCGCGGCCAAGCAGATCCCATACATCATTGCGATCAACGATCTCGTCGAAAGCTACTACGCCCTTCGCAGCCGGCTCGAAATCCTCCTCCCCCAGCCAGGCAAGAAAGCCACGAAGCGGCGCTGACGCCCCTTGGCGTCAGGTTCGGCGCGGATCATTGCGCCAAGTCAAACCCATGAGTAGGGGGAAGGGAAGCTGCGCCGACATACCCGGGGGCTGTCCGGAATGGACAGCGCTCGAACGAGCCGGGCCCGAAGAGGGGGCTCTCAGGAATCGAACACAGAGTGAGGCTCGAAACCGAGTTCAACCGACAGCAGGCTTCCGTGCGGATTGATCATAGTGACGCCCAAGCCGGCGTGAAGAAATACCGCCTTTGCAGGTCACCCGTATATGCAGGCGGTGGGATACGCGGCGAGCGCCGTCCCAACCCCGGAGCGAATCGAGCGAGAGCGTGGTCGTGCGCAATCAACTAGGATGTCGTGTTTTACAAATTCGCAGGATGAAGTACGTTGATTCCGGCGTAGCGGGTGAAGTCGTCTGTGTTGAAGGTGAGAATGTGCGTGATACCATGCACGGTCATGGCTGTGACGAGTCGCGCGTCGTAGGTCTTCTTTCCTGCAGACCCCATGCGTTACAACGAGCCGGCGCCAGGCTGTGTAGACATCATCAGTGTCAGGGAGCCGAAAAACAGAACTCTCGACACGAGCAACAACCCGGTCCGCCAGGGCTGGAGTAAGTCCGAATCCATTATTTGCGAGCGGTCTCGTGCAAACAGCCCAGAGCTCGATGAGGTTCTGCGACGTAACGGATACGCGATTCCCGGCTTTGCTAAACCTGGTTATCGCGTCACGAGCCTGGAGGTGCTGAGGGTGCTCGCGATGAAGCCGCCGAAGGATGACGTTGGTGTCGGCGAGAACTTCCACCACTATCGATTCCAGTCGTCCTCGCGCGTGTAGATGCTCTCTGGACTCATCGCCTCGTCCGAGAGTGGGAGAACACCCTCAGGGATGAGGTCGACGGCTTCATCGAGACCTCTGTCAACCTCCTGGGCGGTAAGCTGTTTCGGACCTCGCATCTGTGGGCTGGAGTGCATGAGGTGCGACTTGACGATTTCGTCGACAGTGACACCTTTCGCTTGAGCTTCCGCCACAAAGCGGGCTTCGAGATCCGGTGGAAGTTCAAGAGTGATGGTCATTGTTCGCTCCCTCCGCGTCAATCGTATCAACGTTGATTCTACCCCGCGTGACAAATTCTGTCACGGCGCGAGTGCTTGAATGTGTTTGGTGCACGGGTGTGCAAAGTGTGACAGAAATCATCCTTCATGGGAGCGGTTTTAGTGTATAATAAAGGACGTTATTAGCTATTAAACTGACTCCGTGAAGAAGGTGCCTTCGCTGCAACGATCGCCCGCGCCAACGGCGCAAAATGTAACAGCCTGGGGCAAAGCGAAGCGGCGCCCCAGGTTGATCGGCAAACAGAACATCAAGCCGCAACGCGGCGAAATACGAAATTCGTTCGCCAAACAACCTATCAGGACAAAGCAATGGAGTCCTATGCCGCCCTTTCAGGGCTCGCATGTTTCTCTCCGAATACCTGGGGCGCCGTCCGCCGAAAAGATTGGCGGACTCTGCCCCAGGCTTTTACATGCCGCGCTTTCAGCGCTCCACCCTCGAGGTAATGTTGGCGTCGCAAACAGCGACAAAGGGACTCCGGCTCGAATAGAAGGTTGAGAGCCACAACGAAATCCAACATGAATCCAATCCAACAACCCTCCAACAATCTCCTTCCCGCCTCCGGAAACCCAGCGCCCTCGATCACCGGACCCGCCTTCCCGGCGATCCTCACGCGTGCCGGCGAAGCCGCCGTCTTTGCCGCCGAGGAGTTTTTCTTCGGCAAGATCCGGAACGAACACACCCGCGCGGCCTACCTCCGCGCCGTGAAATTGTTCCTCGCCTGGTGCGAGGGAAGGGGACTCGAGCTCGTCCGGGTCACGCCCCGGGATGTCGGTCAGTACCTGGACGGGTTGCGGGAAAGTAATCTGAGCGTCGCCACGCGCAAGCAGCATCTGGCGGCGATCCGTCACTTCCTGGACGGGCTCGTGACCCGGCACGCGATCCTGCTCAACCCCGCGCGCTCCGTCCGCGGCGATCGCTATGAAGTTGTGGAAGGCAAGACGCCCGAGATCACCGTCGCTGGCGCCCGGGAGCTGCTCGCTTCGATCGACTGCAGGAGGCTCGTAGGCCTGCGGGACAGGGCCATCATTGCGATCCTGATTTACACCGCCTCCCGTGCCGGCGCCGTGGCCAAGCTGCGGCGGGGAAGCCTCTATGATGGCGGCGACCAGTGGATGCTCCATTTCGATGAGAAGGGCGGCAAGTCCCGGGAGATCCCTGTCGGCACGACCTGGAACAGATTCTATTCGCTTACATTGACGCGTCCGGGATCCGGAACGCTCCGAAAGAATTTCCGCTGTTCAGGACGGCGCTCCGGAAAACTGGTGCGCTCACCGAAAATCCCATCCACGTTCTCGACATCTGCCGGATGGTGAAACGGCGCTTGAAGGATGCCGGGCTGCCGGCGCGACTCTCTCCTCACTCGCTTCGGGTCACCACGATCACGGACCTGCTCGAACAGGGTGTGCCGTTAGAGGATGTTCAGCGCCTGGCCGGCCACGCCGAGCCGCGCACCACGCGCCTGTACGACCGCCGACAAAAGAAAATCACCCGGAACATCGTCGAGAGGATCTTGATCTGAGGTTCCGCCGCGCTAGAGACGGAGCCGGTTTATCTTTTTAGCTGAATCTAGCTAGCGTATCCTTCGTGGTTCTAGTGATGTTGATACTCAACTGAAGAGTGATGGCCCGAAGTGTAAGATCGCAGCTGCGACACTCAGCACCCCTGCCCAGATTCAGCATCCTTTCCTTTCGGCCCCAGTTTATCGCATGTTCTGCGTCATACTCGTGAAAGGCGTTCCCAAGCACTACGTCAACCACTTCGTCTGGATCGGTGCGCACGCGATTCAACTGCTTGCATCGATCGATTATCATATTCATCATCTCGGTCCGACATTCGGACCGAATGTGGGACGGATCACCCCCCATCATTTCCGCAACCTTCGCCTGGGCGTCGCGATACTCCGGCGT
The DNA here is from genome assembly GCA_016210985.1 of Acidobacteriota bacterium. Lineage (GTDB taxonomy): Bacteria > Acidobacteriota > Blastocatellia > HR10 > JACQTD01 > JACQTD01. The sequence goes on along the minus strand of JACQTD010000029.1, from coordinate 2,830 downwards.
GTCCTCCTTCAAACTATCCCGAAGCGCGACGGCCTCGCTGAAGTGGATCTCCCACAATCTGTTAGAGAGTTCGTCGTAAATCACATCCATAACCTTCTTCCCGTGACGGCTGTCCCTGGTGAGAAGCCCGATGTTCCATACTTGCAGGATCATACACTCCAAGAACAATCGGCCATGATCCTCTTTCGTCAGCGATCGCCTCCCAGCACCCACCATTTGGTCGGCAGCGCTAAGCGCGGAGTTCCAGAGGGCTTCACAGAGTTTCCTACCAACTTCGGCATGTTCGCCTACTCGCTGACACGTCTCAAAAACGGCGGCGAGCCTGGGTTCGACTTCAAGAAGAGCAACGGCGGTATCTGACCGGGGATCGGCATAGAAGTGCTTCCAAGCCTCCACAAACTCAGCCTTGTAGACATACCGACCGCCCTTGGCCTCGGCCTCTGCATTCTTCTTTGCGAAACTATCCGCGAGCTCGTCTCTTGCGCGTAAGAGATCGCAATCCTGGAGCACATGTTTCCACCGGTTTCCAGCGCGTTGACGCTTCCTAAATGGCCATATTGACTGCCTCCGCGTAAAGCTGCGGGCCACACGCTACACGTACAAAATGAACACACAGGACCCACGAAGCCTAAGTATTAATCGGCTCCTCTCCGAAAAGTGTGAAGCTGCATAACGCACTGATGATGATGACGATGATGATTTATCGACTTTGTCCTTCCGGATGGCCAGGTTCAGAGATGCGAAACGCATCGGAACTCCGGCTATCCTTTGTGGGTGGCAAAACCTACAACGGGAGGGCTGGAGCCGATGCGCATGGAAACTTGTATCAGAAAGGGCCTGGGTCTGAAAGCACACCGAGTCCGGGTGGTGAGGGAAGAAAACGACCAACTGGTGGCGGAGATCGAATGGATTCCGGGGCGATTGTTGCGTTGCGGACGATGTGCGTGTCCGACGCGACGGATTCACGGGCGAGGTGGGCCCCGGCAATGGCGCGATCTGCAGGTGCGGGATCAGGCCTTGGTGTTGTGTTATGCGCCCTTTCGGGTGCGATGTCCGGCTTGTGGTCCACGGGTGGAGCGAGTGCCTTGGGCCGAACGATGGCAGCGGATCACGCGAGCGCTGGGGCGGGCGATTGCGCGGCTGGCCCGACATCTGTCGTGGAAGGAGACTGCCGCCCATTACTCGGTCGACTGGAAGACCGTCGTGGCCGCGGTCCGCAACGCGGTCGCCTATGGATTGAAGCACCAGGTCTGGAAGCCATTGCATGTGCTGGGGATCGACGAAGTGTCCCGCAGCAAGGGGCAACGCTACCTGACGTTGGTGTACGACCTGGAGCGCGGGCAGTTGGTTTGGGTCGGCGAAGGCCGTGATGAACAGACGATGCAGCAGTTCTTCCAGTGGCTTGGGCTCCGGCGTGCCCGGTCGATCCAGGTCGTGTGTTGCGACATGTGGAAGGTTTACTTGAGGGTGATCCGTGAGCACTTGCCCAGTGCCCGGGTGGTCTTCGACCGGTTCCACATCGTTCAGCATCTCAACCGGGCGGTGGACGAAGTCCGGCGACAGACCTGGCGACAGCTGCCCGCACCGGAGAAACAGGCCTTTAAACAGACGCGGTGGCTGTGGTTGAGAAATCCGTGGAATCTGGAGCCGAAGGAGCGAAGAAGATTGCCGGCACTTTGCCGGAAAAACCAACCGATCGTTCGGGCCTACTACCTGAAGGAAGCCTTTCGGCAGTTCTGGAACTACAAACACCCGACCTGGGCTCGTCGCTACCTGACCGAGTGGCTTCGCTCGGCCCATCACAGTCGCCTGGAGCCCTTCAAGCGATTCGCCCGGATGATTGTGGATCATGTCGATGGCATCCTGGCTTGGTCTGAGCTCCGCGTCTCGAACGGCGCACTGGAGGGAATGAATAACAAGGTGAAGGTGGTCAGTCATCGGGCCTATGGATTCCGCAAAGTCGATACCTACATCACCGCCATCTGGCACAGTTGTGTTGATCTACCTTTGGAGTGATCACACTTTTCGGAGAGGAGCCCCATTTCATGCCCGCATTGTACTCTGACCGACCCAGTACCCGTCCGGCCGAGAGTGCGTTTGGGTGCCACCGAATACATCTGATAGATATTATGTTGAGAACTCCCTCGCGCCCAAAAGCCACCTACGCGATCCAAGAAACGATATCCCTCGGAGCCGATTGCTGCAATCTTAAGTGGATTGCGCCACGATGTCCCGACTCGTTCATCCACCCCCCCCAGGGAAGTCATGGAATTGTGCAGGCGCTGGCCATGGGCTGACGTGATCTTAGGAGGAGAGCGGTAGCCAGTTCAGGTCGAGTACGAGAGAGAGCCTGGCGAGTACGGGATGGAGAGCCGGGCATTGGTGAAAGGACGGTGCCCACAGGCAGTGAACGCGAAGTGGCACCTCAGGTCCGACGCCTGTTCGGCGGGCCCGAGTCGCTTCTGTAATAATGATGTTCACCCTCGCTGGTGGCTTACCCCTGAGCTATGGAGCGGCGGAGCCAGTCCTCGAAACGCGTCGGTCCGATGCGCGGGTTATCGCCGGGAGTGAGGCTTTGATCGTTCAACTCTGTGCCAAAGTAGCGCGCGTGGACGTCTGTGATGACCTTCCGTGCGTCTCGGTTTGCGCTCAAGAATCGTCGGACGAATTCGTCGAGAGGTATCGCTTCGGGACCCGCCAGCTCGACTGTGCCGTTCAACGGTTCCTCGACCGTGATGTCGGCAAGTGAGTCAGCGACATCATCTGAACCGATGGGCTGCACCAGGGCAGGTGACAACCGAACCGTCAGTCCGTCGGTGGCCGATTGGGC
>JACQTD010000266.1 GCA_016210985.1 Acidobacteriota bacterium | reverse complement strand
TGAAGACGAGCACCTGGTGCTGATAGGAGAGTTCCGAAACCACGAATTGCATCATGCGGAGGAAGCGTTCGTCATCGGACGTGACCAGCGGATCGTCCATGATCAACGGCAGCTTGATCGGCCCGCTCGAAAGGAACCGGCTGACGGCGAGTCGCTGTAGCAGGACCAGTTGTTCGCGCGCTCCGAGCGAAAGCCGCTGGCGGATGTCGCGCATCTGGAGCGGGGCCGGCGTGCCCCGCGCCTCGACCGTGAAGCTCAAGTCGTCGGCAAATCGGATCGACCGGTAGTCGGTATCGAGGCGGGTCAGCATCTCCTCGCAGATGCCATTGAGCGACTCGGACCACTTCAAGTGTACCTCGGCGGCCAGCGACGAGAATTTCTCGATAGCCAGAATAACCGCCTGCTGAAAAGTGGTGACCTTGTGGAGCTGCGAGGTCAGCTGCTGGCGCTCCCGAACCAGGGCGCCGCTCCGGTTCTCGAAGTCATCGAGAGTGCCGGCGACTCGGAGGCGCAGCATCTCGAGTCGCTTCCTCGATTCATCGATCCCGGCATTCAGTTCCTGAAGTTCCCGGGCATATTCGCCGTGCGATTTTGCGGGCTCGGGCAGGGGCTCGCCGTGCGGAGCCGAAAGCGCTTCACGGAGATCGACAAGCGTGCGTTCCCACGCGGCCAGCTGTTCAGGAGCCACCTGTCGCCGCTCTCTCTCGGGAAGTTCATCTTCAACGATTTTCCGGTAACGCCGGTGAAATTCCAGGCGCTCGACAAAAATATTGTAGGCCTGGCTGTAGGAATCACCTTCGTATTCGGTAATCCCGGCTTCCACGAACGCCTCTCGAAGGCGCTTGCGCAGACTCACGACCTCCGCCTGAGAACGCTGCCGTGAGATCTCCTGGCCCGCCAGCCGCGCTTCCACTTTACCGATCTTCTCGCGCAGCTCGAAGTAGGCGCGGACGTCTTGACGAAACTCGTCCGCCAATCGAGCGGTGATGGCCTCGCTGATGGCGGGGGCCCGGCCCGCGCGCCGGAAGTAGGGATGAAGGGACATCTGCCCCTCACGCTTCTGCCACTCCTGCTTATCCCGTTCCTGGTCCAGCTGCTTGAATGACCGGAGACTCTCTCCCATCTGGAGGTGCTCGAGGCACTCGGCGGCCAGTTGGTCGGCCGATTCCAACCCGGCCGTTGAGGCGAAGCTGTCCATCTCCGCCTCCGCTACTCTCAGCATTTCATGGAGCTTGGCGGCTTCCTGTTTGAGCTGGTCGCATTCCGTAGCCGCCTTTGCCCGCTCTTTCGTTCTCAGTCTGGCAGCCCGTCGGGTCGCCCCGATGGCGACCGATGTAATCAGGCTCCCGATCGCGATACAGGCCGCCCACAGGGGTCTCGAGTCCGGCGCCCCGATGTAGAGACCGATCGAGCCCAGGAGTACGATCATGCCTATGGCGAACAGGTAAAACGAGTGCCGCTTCGCCTTGGATCGCTCGGCATCGATGCTCTGGAGCAACCGGGACTTTTCTTCCAACCCCCGCTCGGATCTGGATATCTCCATCCGTTGCTGGGCCCGTGCCTCCCGGAAGCCGAGTGCAACCGATCGATGGATCGGATCGAGGTTCGAGAGGCGCTGGTCCAGTTCCTCAAACCGCGCAGGGAGGATATTGCGCGACTGGAGCGCCTTTAATTCTGTCATTCTCGCGGCTTCCGCCTTGGCCAACGCATCGTCAGCGGTAGTAAAGCGCGCGATGGCGCCGATCAGCGTCTCCTCGTCTTTCCGGTTGAAAGTCACCATTCCGGCGAATCGGGCATCCAGCTCCCGGTTGAGTTCGGAGAGTTGCGCCTGACCCGAACGGATTTCGACTTCGATGGTCGCCCAATCCCGCGTCTTCGTCCTCAACTGTCCAAGCCAGTCCAGCAGGTCATTGCTCATATGGGCCGGAAACTCGGCGTAGGGCTCGAGTTGCGTGCGTTCGGCTTGAAGTTGTCCGAGAACTCCGGCCAGGGCTTGCTGCACGGCAAGGTGGGCCTCCACCTCCTGAAATTCCGCCATGATCCGCAGCCTTTCCAGCCGTGCGCGGGCCGCCAGGCCGGTTTCGATTTCCGATTCCAGGGCGAGAAGTTTTGCGGCTTCCGGATCCATCCGGCGTCGGCTTTCGATCAGGCCCGCGAGATTCTCCTCCAATTTCGATAACTGCTTCTGCAGCTCCTTTACCTCGGTTTCGACACTCACCCGCTTCCCGGTGATGGCGCCCGGGAGCCGGTCCAGGCCGCGTTGCAGCGCTTCGATGGCCTGTGCCGCGGTGGCGCTGGCCCCGCCTGTGGAGGCCATCCGCTCCAGCGCCTGTTTGAGATCGGTGCCCGCCGATTGCACTTCCAAAGCGCGCTGTCCTACGAAGCAGGTCTGGACGAATTGGTCACGGGAGAGGGAGAGCAACAGCTCGCCGAGGTGCGCTTCTCCCTTCTTGAGGATGAACTTCTGCGTGATCTCCTCACCGCCGGCGTCGAGATCGAAAATGCGGGCCTCGTTGCCGCTGAAGTCACGGAAGATCCGGCGTCGGTGGCCGTTGACGGTGAGATCAAGCGTGATGTGGTACGTTTCGTATCCGACAGGGGACCAAGCTTCGACCGCCGCCCATTTTTCTTCCGTGGTCCGGTCCTGACTCTTCGCCCGGAAGCCGTAGAGGGCGGCGCAGATGGCCTCGGCCACCGTCGACTTCCCGAATTCGTTGGCTTCGACCAGCAGGTTGACCCGGTCGGGATCGAATCGGACCTGGCTGTCGCGGATCTTTCCGAATCCGCCGATCTGGAGCCGCTCAATCTTCATAGGCGGGGTGGACTTCCCGCTGGATCAGCGCGTCGAGTCCGTAGTAGAGCGTCCGCTCCCACAATTGCCGCGCGCTCTCGTCTGTCGCGGCCGCCATTTCACGTTTCATTTCCTGGATGAACCGTCCTTCGACCGTCCGGTCGTCGAAGTGGTCCAAGTCGTAGTCCGGGCGCGTGCGATCGATTACTTTGAAATGAAAATATCGTCCGCCCCTGGAGGTTTCGAGAGTCTCAGCGCTCGCCCCTTTGGGCATCCTTCCATGGAGGGTTACGGCGATGACGTCCGAGGTTCGCCAGTCCTGCTCGGCCGCCATGCGGTCGATCTGAGATTGGATCAGCCCACTGTCAGAGCCGGTGACGTCGAATTCGACCGTGTGAAGTCTCCGATGATCTAGTTCCACCCGCTCAAGCTCGCCTTCGATCCCTTGGGGACCGGCCGTTCCAAAGACGATCGTCCGGGGTCCATCCTCGGTCAAAGTACGGCCCGCCGGCGACCCCGCATAGGCGGCGCGGATCCTGCCCTCGGGGTCCAAAACGGTCTGGAAATGGTGGTAGTGACCGAGGGCCGCGTAGCTGAAGCCCTGTTTCAGCAATTCCTCCCGGGAGAATGGCGCCGTGACCTTGCCCGCCCCCTCGCGGGTGTAGCCGTCGAGCGAGCCATGAAACAGGAGGAGGCTGATCGCGGCCTCCAATCTTTCAATTTGAACGCCGAGAAGCCTCTCCGTCGTGGTCACGTTCTCCAGGAATGCGCGTCCAGCCACGACCACGTCAGGTCGTGAGGGATGCCGGATGGATTGAAACTCAGCCCGATCGAAGATAAATACATTCCCACTCCAGGGGCGCATCCCGCGGGCGACCTGGGCTGAACGGGAATACATCGACGTCGGAGAGCAGAAGTCGTGATTGCCGGGTGCAATGAAGACGGGAACGGGTTCGATGGAAGCGAAGGCTTCCACAAGTCTGTGAATCGACTTCTGCGACACCTCCTCATCGTCCCAGAGATCCCCCGGAATGAGTACCGCCTCGACCTCGCGTTCGCCGGCCAGACGCACCGCCCGCTCCACCAGCCCGTTGATCTCCTCGATGCGTTGTTCCCGCTTGTCATTGGGCCAGGTAAGGCGGGAATGCGTCAGCTCGGAATCGACGTGAACGTCGGAGATTTGAAGAAAACGGATACCCGTCAACACACTACCTCGCGAGGAGGATCATGGAGCCGGCGATACCAAAAAGCCTGGAAGGGAATGATCAAAAGGCCTCCACCGCCGTGTGCGTGATGGGCCCAAGGACGTGCCAAACCTCGTACATTGTAACCGTTGCGACCATTTCGTTCAACCCGGCAACGACGCAAAAGGAAGGGACGGCCGACCCGTCTCCCCGGGATGACACCCGGACCGATCATCCCTATAATCATCACGTCAATCAAGCGGTCGATACTCAACAGGGAGGGATTCATGATGCTTCGTCGAAGCTTGCAAATAATCCTGGCGGCATGGCTGCTCAACGGTGTGGCTATGGCCCAGCAGGGTGAGACCCTGACGCTGGTCGCTACGCTCAAAGCAAAGCCGGGGAAAGAAGGTACGATCGTCGATCTTGTGAAAAAGTACGACCAGCCGACGTTTTCGAAGTTGATGGCGGATGGAACCGTGCTCGCCTGGGGGTTGGATGCAGCCGTGCTTCATCATCAAGGCGAACCGGGCATGTACCTCTGGTGGACCATCCCCAATTACGCCGCCCAGGATAAGGTCGTGACGGCGCTCGAGGAAACGGAAAAAAAGATGAAGGCGGATGACGAGCAACGCCTTGCCGATGCGAAAAAGAACAAACAACCCGCGCCCAGGACGACCGAGCAGGAAATTATGGAATCGATCGACTTTGACCACCACCATGACCTGCTCTTGAGGAATCTCGTGAGCAATGTAGGCGCCATTCCTGACGGGACGCTGCCGTATACCTGGCTAAGCCGGTTCAAAGTCGAGCGTGGGAAAGGCTCTGACTTCAGAAAGCTGTGGGATAAGTACGAGAAGGCGATCTGGGACAAGCTCGTCGCCGATGGCGTCATCTTTGGATACGGTCTTGCAGCCGAAGATGTCAACAGCATGGGTTCTGGGTTGAGGTGGTTCTGGGTGATCATGCGCGATCACGCGGTAGTGGACAAGGTCGACGCGGCATTCAAAACCGACCGCGACAAGCGATCGGAAGAAGAGCGTGCAGCCATCAGCCGGCAGTTCCGGGAGGTCACCGACAACAGCGCCGATCACGACGATCTTTTCCGGGCCGTGATCCACGCGAGCAAGTAATCGAAAGCGAGGGCTCCTGCTGTACCGAAGGAGCTTGTTGGCGGGATCAGCCGAGGAAATTCCAGGCGGCCATCCTGAACATATCCTTCGGGCTCTTGGACATTTCGCGGACGGCGGAGGCCTCGAAACCGGAGTGCATCTTGCAGTTGGCGCAGCGGCGGTCCTGGCGTGATTCCCAGTAGTCCCAGTCCACCCCGTCCCAGAACTCCGACCAAGTCTTGTAGTACCGCTCGCCGATGAGGTAACACGGGCCCTTCCACCCGAGCGGTGTGTAGGTGACCGTGCTCCAGGGTGAGCAGTTGTATTCCCGCAGGCCGGCGGCGAACTCGAGGTACATCGGGGTGCTGGTCAGCCGGTATTCACTGGCGATCTCCAAAACCCGCTTAAACTTTCTGTGAATCTCCTCCCTCGTGAGGAAAATCTCTTTATCTACGGAGGCGTATTGATAACCGGGTGAAATCAGCATCCCATCGACGCCGAGCGCGGCCATCTGCTTGCACAATTCTTCCACCTCTCCAATGTCGGTTTCACGGAATACGGTGGTGTTCGTCCAGACGTGGTAGCCGAGTTTCTTGCCCTCCCGGATCATCTCGATGGCCTTTTCAAAGACTCCTTTCCGGTCACAGACCAGGTCGTGAGTCGCTTCCAGTCCGTCGAGATGGACATTGATGGTAAGTCGCCGGTGCGGATCGATCTTGCCGTATAAGGTCCGATCCAGGAGCAGGCCGTTGGTGCAGAGAAAGATGTGGCGCTTCCGGGCGATCATCCCGTCGATCAGCTCCTTCAATTCCGGGTAGATCGTCGGCTCGCCGCCACAAATGGAGAGTTGTGGTGCTCCACTCTCCTCGATCGCCCTGAAGCACTGTTCCAACGAGAGCCGGTCTTCCAGCTTTCCCGTGTGGCGTTCGACCGCACAGCCGATGCAGGCCAGGTTGCAGGTGTAAAGCGGTTCGAGCATCAGAACGTACGGGTACCGCTTCTGTCCTCGAAGCCCGTTTCGTACCTGGTGGCTGATCGTATCTGTAGTGATGTGGATCGGGAATCTCATCGTCCGGCTAAAAGGAGGGTCTCCTTCCGTCTCGCGGCTCGAACATGGGCCGAACACTATGGTTTTCAAGTTCAAGAAGCAAGCCACCCTCGACGGTCGGAATTGCCGGCGAGCCCGCCCCTTCCTGGGACCGCACGTGCGGAACGCATCCGCACCCCGGACTTCCAGCGACCACTGGAGTTTCTACATTTTGCAAGTGGAAGCCAAGTGAATCACTAACCACCGCAGAGACGGCTTCCTAGCCTCAGCCGTGTTCACACGGCTTCCCCGGAGGGCAACTCGGCCGGTCCCTCTGGGGGGCCGGTACCGC
>JACQTD010000269.1 GCA_016210985.1 Acidobacteriota bacterium | reverse complement strand
TCGCCTCGATCGTCGCGGCGGTGGAAGAGGGACGCGGCATATACGGAAACATCAAGAAGTACCTGATGTACTTGCTCTCTTCGAACATCGGTGAAATCGGGCTGATGGCTGCGGCCTCCTTCGCCGGTTTTCCCCTTCCCTTGACCGCCGTCCAAATCCTGTATGTCAATCTCGCCACCGACGGCCTTCCCGCCCTCGCGCTGGCCGTAGACCCGCCGGAACCCGACCTTATGCGGCGTCCGCCTCGCGATCCCCGAACCGGCATCTTCACCAGACCCGTCCTCGTACTGATTGTCGCCGGAGGACTCTGGTCGGCCACCGTCAACCTCCTCCTCTTCGCCTGGGCATTGGAGTCGGGACGGAGTATTCAGGAGGCGATGACGATGACCTTCGTCTCGCTGGTACTGATTCAATTCTTCAAAGCCTACAATTTCCGGTCAGATCGTCACACGGTCCTGAATCGACCCTTCGCCAACCGATGGCTGAATCTAGCGATCATCTGGGAATTGGCACTCCTTGCACTCGTGGTCTACATCCCTTTTTTCCAAAAGCCATTGAGGACGTTCTCGCTGACTCTGGAGGATTGGATCATCGTCATTACCCTGGCCTTCACGGTTTCTCCGGTACTTGAATTGACAAAGTGGGCGGAACGGCGTGGATGGTTCGGGAGATTGAATTAGTAGGCAGTAGGCAGCGGGCAGTAGGCAGTCGAGTGTCCGCTGGCTTGAAACGGGCCCCGCCTTGGACGGCACAGACACCCCTTCCATCCGTCCAGCACCCGCTGTTCCCGCTCCACTGCTCCTCCGCGCCCTCCGCTCCCCCGCACCCTCCGCTCCCCCGCCCCTCCGTTCCTCCACGCCCCGGCTTGCGTGCTGCGTCATAAGAATCAGCCGTTGCGCCGTTTGACGCAAAAAGGCATGGAAACGATCTTTCTCGTATTCCAAGTTCTGTAAATCCAGACAGATACTAAACTCACCTCCGGTACGTACATTGCATCAAAACCGAGAGAGTGAGACGAAAATGAGTATGAGTTTCGACAGCGCCAGTGGGTCGCCTTTGGTTGTGATCCGGCAAAAGGAGCTGGAACTTGAGCGGCGCCTGACGGAAGCCAGAGACGCCGCGGAAAGGGCCGTCCGCGACGCTCAGGAGTGGGCGACGAAATACTTGAACCAAGCTGAGAAGGAAGGATTGGAACTGGCGGAAAGTTATTACCTCGCCGAGTTGAAAGCCGTGGACGAGGAGGCGGAGAAGATTTGCCGCTCAGGAGAACAGGAAGCGTCGAGAATCGCAGGCCGTAGCGCCCAGGTCTTGGAGGGCGCGGCTGATCTCATCCTCGATATCATCCTGCCGCAAAGGGAGCCGGAAGACTGATGCTTCAGAGGATGGCACGAGTCCAGATCATTGGCAGCCGAGGTCAATTGGATTCGACGGTGGCCGCGATCCACCGCCTCGGCGTCCTCCAGGTTGAGGACGTATCGAAAGCGCGGTCCCTGAAGGAGCTGAAACCCGATGAGCATCAGGCAAGGCTGCAGGAAGATCTGGCGTTTCTGGCCACCCGATTGGACGCCTTGATCCAGATCTTGCCCGTGCCCGAACCCGAGACCACGAAACTGCCGAGTTCCCTGCCGAACGGCTCCGGGGAACCCGTCGCTGTTGTGCGTGCGCAACTCGACAAGCTGGCGCCCGAAATTCAGGAACTTGCCAAGCGGCGCGACGCGTTGCAGGCCGAACTGATGGCGCTCCCCCGTTATGAGATCACGCTGAAGAAACTAGCGCCGCTGGCCGTCGAGCTGAGGGAGCTGCAGGGCTTCGAGACGACGGCCCTCCTGATCGACCGGCCATACCGGGATGTGCTCGAAGTCATCCGTTCCGAGGTCGAGCGTATTGCCGGCGCCCAATGCGAGGTCGTGGCCCGCGAGGTCGATGATCAGACCACGGCCGCCCTCTTACTCTATCCGCGCTCGGTCGCACAGGAGGTGCAGGCGCTCCTCGGACAGGAGAATATCACCCAGGTCCGACTGCCGAAGGAAATCGCGGGCCGGTCGTTCCGGGACGCGCTGTCGGCGCTCGAAGACCGAAAACAGTCGACCGAACGGGAGATCGCCGGAATTGAAACGCGGCTGATGCAAATCGCCGGTCGATGGCGGCTATGGTTGGAGGCCCATCGTTTTGAAGTAAGAAACCGTCTTCAGCGGTTGTTGATCCGAACCCGGTTCGGATCAACAACCCACACCTTTGTCATGGAGGGCTGGGTTCCGAGGAACAAGGTTTCCGCGCTAGGTGAGACCCTGGCTCGCGAAGTGGGCCAGGAGCTTCTCGTCAAGGAAATGGCCCTGACGCGGGGGGAGCGCGAGAAGGCCCCGGTCGCCTTCGTCAATCCCCGGCCGCTGAAGCCCTTTGAGATGCTGGTGCGGCTGTCAGGTCTGCCGCGGTACAGCGGGTTCGATCCCACCCCGGTGATTGCGGTCTTCTTACCCCTATTCTTCGGCATCATCCTGGGAGACGTGGGCTATGGCCTCATTCTGCTGGTGGTGGCGATCGATGTGAGACGCCGTTATGCCGCGAACCAGGTCATACGGGATCTGGCGCAGATCTTCATCTACGGAGCGGTCTGGGCCGTGGCATTCGGATTCATGTACGGAGAGTTCCTGGGCACGTTGGGTGAGCGCATCGGGCTGCGCCCGCTCTGGATGCCGCGGGAGGGCGAGAAGATTCTGGCCCTGTTCGCGTTTTGTATCGCGCTCGGGGTTTTCCAGGTGCTGCTCGGTTTGATGCTGGGTGCCTGGCAGGCCTGGAGAGAAAGGCAGCGCAGCGAATTGATCTCGAAGATCAGCATGCTGGTCACGCTGGCGGCGATTTTCGGATTGATCGGTGTGGCCACGCATTTCCTACCCGGATCCTTCTTTACGCCCACGATCGTTCTACTCCTGATCGGTCTGGTCGTTCTCATCATCCCTGCAGGTCCGGTGGGCGTGCTGCTCGGGCCGCTCGAGGTGCTCGAGACCGTCGGAAACATGCTCTCCTATCTGCGGCTTGCGGCCATCGGGCTGGCATCCGTATACCTGGCCATGGTGGCCAATCGGATGGCAGGGCTGGTGGGGAACGTGCTGGTCGGCGTGATCCTCGCGGCGTTGCTGCACGCCTTGAACTTCGCGCTCAGCGTGTTGAGTCCGGCCATTCAATCTCTACGTCTGCAATATGTCGAGTTCTTCCGCCAATTCCACCATGGCGGGGGTCATGAGTATAAGCCCTTCAAGGTGGAGCGTTAGCGCATCAAGGAGGATGAGATGGAACTAGGCTTGGTGGCGATCGGAGCGGGTCTGGCGGTGGGAATCACCGCGCTCGGTACCGCCTATGCGCAGGGCCGCATCGGATCGGCGGGCATGGGCGCGCTGGCGGAGAAGGAAGAGTTGAGAGGCATCGTCCTGATCCTGGTGGCGCTCCCCGAAACCATGGTGATTCTCGGGTTTGCCGTCGCGGCCATGATTATTTTCTTCCTGAGGACTTGAGGCGGGCCATGGCGCTGCCCGACATACTCGCCGCGATGGAGGCGGAGGTGGACACCGAGGCCCGGCACATCACCGAGCGTGCCGCGTCGAAGGTGAATGAAATCCGAGCCGCTGCGGAATCCGAAGCCCATGCGATTCGGGAGCAACAGCGGAATGCGCGATGGATCCCGCTCCAGCAGGAGCGGTCCCGGCGCCTGAATCGTGCACGCCTCAGCGTCCTTCGAATCACCAATCGCGCCCGCGAGCAATTCTTCAACCAGGCGCTCGAACTGGCCGGCGCGAGACTGGCCCAGCTTCGGGACAGTCCGGGTTACGGCGAAATCCTGCCGGCGCTGGCGCATGAAGCGCTCGCCCATATGGAAGGAGAAACGGTGCTGCACGCCGATCCGCGCGATAAAGCCTGGCTTCTTGCCCTCGAACCTCAGAGGCCCGTCGAGTTCGACCTTCGAACCTGGGGTGGCCTTGAAGCGCGGACGCTCGACGGCCGCATCGTGGTCGTGAACACCCTGGAGGCGCGCCTGGAATGCGCCAGAGAGATGCTGCGACAGGAGATCATACCCCTGGTCGATCAGCCGGTGGAGCAATGGGCGAATACGACTATGCCAACGCAAGGCTGCGTGCGATGAGGACCCGTCTCCTCCACCGGCGCACGCTGCTCGAACTCGCTTCGGTGGCGCGGGTGGAAGATCTGATCTCGCGCCTGGCCGAGGTCGAATACCGTGCGGAAGTCGAAGCCGCGCTCGCCCGTTATTCCGGAGCGCGGGTAGTCACCGAGGCGGTTCGGCTCCACCTCGCCCGTGCATGCGGCAAGTTCCGTACGTTTTTTGCCGGCGACGGCGCCCGGCTGATGGGGATTCTGCTGGCGCGGTGGGACCTCCATAATCTGAGAGCGATTCTGCGCGGGCAAAGGGCCGGCGCCCAGCCGGAACAGGTGCTCGAGGCGATGATACCCGCTGGAGACCTGGGCGAGGACTCGCTCCGCACGCTGGTGCACGAGCCGGATGCGCGAGCCACCGGCGAACTCTTACGGACCTGGAACCTGGTTTATGCGCGGATGGTGAAGGGCGCTCTCGCTGCGTTCGAACCGACGCGGCAATGGTCCAGGTTCGAATCCGCGCTCGACCGCTTGTTCTATGCCTGGATCTTCAACCAACTGAACGAAGGGGCGCCGAATGATCAACTGGTCCGCGAGATGCTCGCCCGTGAAATGGATGTCCTCAATCTCCTGGCCGCCCTTCGGCTGCGAGCGAGCGGGGTCACCCGCGCCGACGAGGGTGGCGAGGCCCCATTCATCCCCGGCGGCAACCTGTCCACCGGTTTCCTGCGGAGTCTGATGAGCGCGGAGCGGGAGGAAGCGGTGCTGGCGCAATTACGCGCGAGTCCGTTCGCCGGAGCGGTGCGCGGCGCGGAGGGC
>JACQTD010000268.1 GCA_016210985.1 Acidobacteriota bacterium | reverse complement strand
ATGCGGTGGTTGAACTCGTCGGCGACGGTTCGTCAACCGCCTGGGAGATCTCCCAGCGGCTTTTTCCAAACCTGAGGGGCGATCAGGTATTTCTTGCGGTCTCAGAAGCTTCGGCTCATCTGGATGCCGCGACCGGAAACGGACTGTTAAGGATGGAAGCACGGTCGGGCATACAGTTCTATGAACGGCCGTCCGAAGGCTTCGGAGCACGCGCGGACGAGAGGCGTGGTTTCGAAATCCATTGATTCTCCTTCACGTAGTAGCGCAGGAGCTTTCGCTTCCACTCACCGGCGTACTCGATGCCGATCCGCGGGGTTCGGACGACCTGGCGAGCTGCAACTTTAACGCCCCGGTCCTCCAGCCAGATCCGGCCGGAGGTTAGATCGAATCCATTATGCGTACGGTCGATCTCCAGGAATCGGCAAAGCTTGCCCGGACCATTCGGCCAGAGCTGCCGGGCATCCGCCGTGAAATCGTGTTGACCTCTTCGCTCCACCGGTTGGAGGGCGCGGATCAGCACGGCGGAAGGGTGGCCCTCACGCTCGGTGACAATATTGAGGCAATGATACATGCCGTAAATCAGGTAAACGTAAAGATGACCCGGCCGTCCGAACATTACCTCGGTACGGCGGGTCCTTCCTTTGGAGGCATGACAGGCGAGGTCATGGGGACCCACATAGGCCTCGGTCTCCACCACCATGCCGGCCACTCTCCCTCCAGCGGTCTCGTGAACCAGGCACTTTCCCAGCAGAGCGCGGGCAACCATTCCGGTCGGCCGGTCGTAAAAGTCGCGTGGGAGCCGGAGCGGTTTCGCCGTCGCAGAAACCTGAGCGTAGGCTGTGGCGGGTCGCATTCGAAACACCATTGCCGCAATCGGCCTCGTGCGTGCTCGATCCGAAGCCCCGGGTGTAAACGGAACCCCGAATCCGTAGTTGTATCTTGCAAGCCGATTGCCTACATTGTCAAATGGTCGTCTCTGGAAGCGGGGCGGGCGTCGGCATGACCGAGGAGAGCACGGTGGTCGATCGATTACAGCAGCTGATGGAGAAGATCCAGTCTCTCCACGATGCCTACGTCGACGCGGCGCGTGCAAAGGAACAGCAGAAGGTTAAGGAGTGCCTCACCGAACTACGTCAGATCGGCAAGGAAATCACCGAACTCATCGATAAACTTGAGTAACGAAGCTATGATGCCTTCCCAAACCGGATCGCCCCAGTCCCTCCGAGTGGTCTGTTTCATTCTGCTGTGCTGGCTGATTCTGAATACCGCTGCTCGGGGGTACGCCGGGCCTGGGCTCCAAATGCAAGTGGAGCAGGACCGGCATGTGACCTCGGCCACCGAGCAGATGCGAACGAAGCTTGTCGAAACCCGGCGCGATTTCCATAGGCATCCCGAACTTTCGAATCGGGAGGAGCGGACCTCGAGGAGGGTGGCAGAACGGTTGCGCGCACTGGGCTTGGAAGTCAGGATCGGTGTGGCTCGCCATGGTGTCATCGGGATATTGAAGGGCGGACGGCCCGGTCCGGTTGTGGCCGTGCGCGCCGACATGGACGGGCTCCCGATCGACGAGACGCTCGACGTCCCGTACCGTTCTCAAACGGCGGGGGTCAAACATGCCTGCGGCCACGATGCCCACATGACCGTTGGGTTGGGCGTAGCCGAGCTCTTGGCCGGCGTGAAGGAGCGGCTCCCGGGAACGGTCAAGTTCCTGTTTCAGCCGGCCGAGGAGGGTCCGCCCGAGGGCGAAGAAGGCGGCGCGAGACTGATGGTGAAGGAACTTGCCCTCGAAAACCCCAGGCCGGTAGCTATTTTCGGCTTACACGTCATGCCCACGATTGAAGTCGGCTCGATTGGTTATAATTCCGGCCCGGCGATGGCCGGCGCCGATCGTTTTCTGATCACGATCCGCGGAAAGAAAGTTCATGGCGCTTATCCGCATCAAGGTGTGGATGCGGTGGTCGTCGCGGCTCAGGCGGTCACGGCTCTTCAAACCATTCGCAGCCGCCGCATCGATACCCAGGAGCCGATCGTGATCTCGATCGGCAGTATCCATGGCGGGAATCGATTCAATATCATCGCTGACGAGGTGAAGCTGGAGGGCACCGTGCGCGCGCTCGACGAGGAGGTGCGCGCGCAGGTTCGAGCCATGATGCACCAGACGCTCAAGGGGGTCACCGAAAGCTTCGGAGCCACCTACGAGCTCAAGGTCTCGGAGGGTGGCGCCGTCACTTACAACGATCCGGCGCTGGTCGCGGAGATGCTTCCGACGCTGAAGCGGGTCGCCGGGGCCAATCGTGTGATTTCACCCCGCCCGCAGATGGGCGCGGAGGACTTCTCCTATTACGCCCGGATCATTCCCGGTTTCTTCTATTTTCTTGGCGTCGGCAACCCGTCGCGGGGGATCACGGCGATGATCCATACTCCTGAGTTCGACATCGACGAGGACGCGCTGGTCGTCGGCGTGAAGGTCATGTCGAGCATGGTGCTCGACTTTCTCGAGCGAAGGACCCCGAACTGATTGATCCATGCGGAGGAAATCCACCGTGACGCCTGACAGGAAAAGTTGTATGGGGCTTCTGATCCTCGGCCTTCTGATTTCACTCTTCGGGCCGGGGACACACGTCCAGGCCGCGGGAAGACCCTGCCTGCTGGTTCTCAACAAGTCCGATAACACCTTATCCTTCATCGACGCAAAAACCTTGAAGCCCGCCGGGATCACGTCCACCGGCCGTGGTCCACACGAAGTGAGCGTTTCCGCGGACGGAAAGTGGGCCTATGTCAGCAATTACGGTCCCGGCGGCGAGCCGGGACGCAACCTGTCGGTCATTGATATTCCGAAGCGGCGGGAGGTCCGAAAGATCGATTTGGGAGAGTTCCGCCGGCCTCACGGTCTCGCGCTATCGCGCGACGGAAAGCGCCTCTACGTTACCTGTGAAACCAATAAGGCGCTGGTCGTCGTCGACGTGAAAAAAGGGGAGGTCCTGCACACCATTCCGACCGGTCAGAACGGATCGCATATGGTCGTCATCAGTCGCGATGAACAACGGGCCTATGTCACGAATATCGGTTCAGCCAATGTGTCGGCGATCGATCTGGCTGAAAAGAGGGTGGCCGGCCAGATTGCAGTGGAAACCCAGCCGGAGGGACTCGATCTATCATCCGACGGGCGGCTATTGTACGTGGCGAGCCGGCAGGCGGACTCCCTTTCCATCATTGACACTCGATCGCTCTCGGTAACGCGAACGGTGAAGACAGCCTCGTTTCCGATTCGCGTCAAACTTTCGCCTGACGGCTCGCGCCTCCTGGTCTCGGCGGCGAGGGCCGGCCAGCTTCAGGTGTTCAACGCTGCGAACCTCGAACTCCTGGCTACAATCGATGTCGGCCCGACGCCCGTCGGCATCCTCATCGAACCCGAAGGAAAGAGGGCTTTCGTGGCCAGTACCCAAGGCAACAAGGTCTCGGTCATCGATTTGAAGTCGCTTGAAAAGACGGGCGAGTTCACGGCGGGAACCGAGCCGGACGGGCTCGGCTTCGCAAACTAGTGGAAAAGGCACACAGGCGCCACCCGGGACCGCATGCATCTTGCATGCCCCAGTTCTCAGCCGAACTCGTCCTCGACATGGCGTTTCGCCATCGCATTACAGCACCCTGGAAGTCCGAGGTGCGGATGTCCCGAAGGGACTCACACTACGAGCGTCCCGCACGTGGGGTCCCAGAAAGATGAACCCGCGATTTCGATCGGTCATCTTTGACTTCGATTACACCTTGGCCGACTCCGCCGGAGGAATCCTTGAGTGCCTGAATTTCGCGTTCAACGAAATGAACCTGCCCGCCGTCGACGCCGACACCGCCTGCCGGACCATAGGCTTGTCGCTGCCGGACACCTTTCATCGATTGACCGGCGAGTCTGATCGCAGTCGGACTCGTAGATTCACTCACCTGTTCATCCAGAAGGCAAACGAGGTGATGGTCGACCAGACGGTCCTGTTCAACTCGGTTCCTGGGGCCATTGGGCGGTTGAGGCAGCAAGGAAGAAACCTGGGTATCGTCTCAACCAAGTATCGGCATCGGATCGAGTCGGTGCTCGAGCGGGAGGGGCTCCTGGAATCCTTCGATGTGATCGTGGGGGGCGAGGACGTAGCGGCTCACAAGCCGAGTCCGGAGGGTTTGCTGGTGGCGGTCGAGCGACTCAAATCTGCGGCTCCGAACTGCCTCTACGTAGGCGATAGCCTCGTGGATGCCGAGACCGCGCACCGGGCCGGGGTGCCCTTCGCCGCTGTACTGACCGGAGTGACCGAAGCCGACGCGTTCAAGGCTTATCCGACGGAAGGCGTCCTCGGTGACCTGTCTGAGCTTCCTCGCTGGATGGAGTGACCTTCTGCTTGATGTGAATCACCAGAATCCAGCCATCTGACTCCTACGCCGAGTGCAAGACGAGCGGACGGAAGAAGAGCAGGTTGAGCCGAGCCAGGCGCCTCCCATCCGATTCTTCAGAGGATTGCAGTTTGTAGTGACATCAATGGAGAAGACAGCTCTTGTGGGAGGGCTCTCCCGCAGCCCGAGGGGTAGGGTTGCTACCGCACCCCATCGCCCTGCGGGAGAGGGCTCCCACAACGGGAGTTATTCTCAAAGTGTCACTATATTATACAATTCTGAATAACAACTCGCGGAAGAGGGAGCGATATAGTCGGGATGGGGAGAACCGGCTAGAGTAATGGCCGTACCGCTGCGGATTCCCGCGGGGTAACATCCGGGTCAGCATGGAGAACATCGGCGGCGGCTTCGGGAGCAAGTTCGCGCCTGATCGCTGGGATATCGAAGGGGCGCAGCTTTCGAAATTGGCGGGGGGCAAACCAGTCAAGGTGATCTGATCCTGAAGAATCTGCATCTCACGGGTTCGCGAGCCAGGATTTATCGCGAAGAATTGGCCAAAGCCGAGGAATTGATGGATTGGAGGAAGCGCTGGCATCCTCGCGGCGACCGATCACCGGGTCAAACGAAGCGCGGCCTCGGCGTAGCCATGCACACCTGGGGCGGCAGCACGACCATCGGCGGCGTATCCGGATCCACCCGCCGCGCGGCGGTCGACGCGCTGGAGCTCCTCTTCGCCAAAGCCGCGCCGGTGTTGAATGCAACACCGGCCAAACTCGAGGCCGTGGCCGGGTCGGTTCGCGTCAGAGCTGATCCGTCGCGGAAGCTATCATGGGCACAGGCCTGTGGGCTGATGGGAAGCATGCCGATCACCGTCCGAGGGAAGCACCCCGGTCCGGGAAACCTTAGTTTCAGCGGCGTGGGCGGAGTTTAAATGGCGGATGTCTCCGGATCCTACGGTTCAGTTCTCAAACGACGGGAATTTCTGGTGTGCCTTCACGCAGACTTGTATCGGGCCTGACGGCGAACTGGCCGATCCGGGAAACTGTTCCGCGGACGATCGTGCGTGCTAGGGGACCGGCAGCTCAGGGTGATAACATGGGCTCGAGATCGACCTCGATACACTTCGCCCGGTAGCTCCTCATGAAGAAAGAGGTGCCTGGGGCCCTGTACACGGCGTTCCCGGAATCGACACTCCTCGGGGCGATCTCCTTCCCGGGGAAAGCCGGAGACTTCCGGGGCCAGGCGGGCGTCGAAGTATCGAACGCCATCGTAGTGAAAGGCCAGGCTGAAAACTGGGAACGTGTCCGTGCGGCCGTGCCAGGAATCGGTCAAGAGATGATGACTATGTTCAGAAAGCTACTGGCACTCTGCTGCCTCACACTCTTCGTGTCACCCGCATTCGCGCAAACTGCATATAAGCTTCCCCGCAAGCCGTAGTGGATATCCTTGACGCCCCGCCGACGCCGGCGGTTGGGCACGCGGCACCCCCAGCCTGAAGACGGAACTACCAACCCGTTCGTAGTCCCGCCTTCAGGCGGAATGTTCTGCCTCGGCAGGGCCCGCCTAAAGCCGGAACTACCAACCCGTTCGTAGTCCCGCCTTCAGGCGGAATGTTCTGCCTCGGCAAAACCCGCCTTAAGGCGGAACTACCAACCCGTTCGTAGTCCCGGCTTGCGGCCGGAAGTCCTGCCTCGGCAAAACCCGCCTTAAGGCGGAACTACCAACCCGTTCGTAGTCCCGCCTTCAGGCGGAATGTTCTGCCT
>JACQTD010000261.1 GCA_016210985.1 Acidobacteriota bacterium | reverse complement strand
GCGCGGTTCAGCTCTGCGATGCCATCGTCAACCCGGCCCCAGACTATCACCAGATAGTAACCGTACAAGCCCCGGGCATACGGATAACCGGGATTGAGCTCGATGGCGCGCTCGAACTCCTTCTCCGCGCCCGGGAAGTCCCAGTCGTAGATCACCTTGATCATTCCCAACGAAGCGTGCGCCTCGGCAAGCGTGTCATCGAGCTCCAAAGCTTTCAGGGCTGCCGTTCTCTCTTTTGGCATGCTCTCAGTGGCTGGAACTCTATCGTTTGTATTCGAATCGGTAGTGAGGAGCTCGTACGAGTCAGCTAAACCCGAGTACGCCAAGGCGTAATTAGGGTCGATTTGGATCGCCTTGTTATAGTTTTCGATGCTTTTCCAATAGCGATCCTTTACAGTAGTGTTGTTAAAATAAAACCGGCCCTTGAGATAGTACTGGTAGGCTTCAGTGTTATCAGTGTAACGTTTCGTCAGGCGTTGCTTCTCGCTGCCGGTCAGCCTTAGCCGGAGCCTCTCCGAGATTTCCTGGGAGATGTCCTCCTGAACCGCGAAGATATCTCGAATGCTCCGGTTGTAGCGCTCGCCCCAAATCCGTCTATTGTCCCTTGTATCCACCAGCTCGACAACAATCGAGATGTTCTCGCCACGATTAAGCACCTGGCCGGTGAGCAACGCGCGCACACCCAGCTCGCGCCCAAGCGCCTGCGGATCTGACTCTCGCCCCCGATAATTGGAGAGCGAGACGCGGGCGATGACTTTCAACTTCGGAAATACCGAGAGACTGTTGGTGATACTTTCGGAGATTCCATCACCAAGATAATCCAGATTGGGGTCGCCGCTGGTATTGGCGAACGGCAGAACCGCGATCGAATCTATGACCTCGCCTCGGCCCTTGAATGAATAGAGCGCGCCACCGGCGAGGGCCAGCGTGACAATAGTGAGTCCGGCCAGCACAACACGACGCCGAGAGATCCTCCGCTCCACAGCCGTTCCGGTCTTCTGGTCCCGCTTCAGATTCTTCAGATCAACCAGGAGGTCTCGGGCCGACTGGTACCGCCGCTCCGGTTCCTTCTCCAGGCACTTGCGGATGATTTGTTCCAACTGGACCGGGACACTATAGTTGAACCGGGCTATGGCCTCCGGTTGAGCGTGAACGATCTTATCGATCGTCTCACTGCCGCTCGCGCCCGAGAACGGCAGCCGGCCTGTGGTCATCTCGTACATGACGATACCCAAGCTGAAGAGGTCCGTCCGCTGGTCTGTTGCTCGCCCCAGCGCCTGTTCCGGACTCATATACGCCACCGTACCCATCACCAGGCCGGGTTCAGTAGTAGCTGGAAGTACGCCGTCACCGTCCAGCGCGGCCTCCTCGGTTCGGGTCACCCTGGCCAATCCGAAGTCGACCACCTTCACATGTCCGTCCGGCGTGAGCATGATGTTGCCGGACTTGATGTCCCGATGAATGATGCCTTTCCTGTGTGCCTCCTTAAGCGCGCCCGCTACCTGGATGCCGATGTCGATGACCTGAGTGGAGTCGAGTGAGCCGGCCTGCATCTTAGCCGCCAGTGTCTCGCCTTGGACATACTCCATCGCGATGTAGCTCACGCTGTCCACGTCACCGATGTCATAGAGCGTGGCAATGTTCGGGTGGCTTATCGCCGAGGCAGCCCTCGCCTCCTGCTGAAAACGCTTCACCCTCGAGCCGTCCGTAGTGAAGTAGTCGGGCAGCAGTTTCAGCGCCACCTGACGCCCCAACCGATTATCCCGGGCCAGGTAGACCTCTCCCATTCCGCCGGAGCCAAGCCGGGATAATATCCGGTATGGGCCGATGTCTCTCCCGATCCTTACCTCGGTCTGCTCCTCAGCCATCAACTCAGCCGCCACATCCACCGCAGAGGCCTCGATGAAGCTCCCCGCCTCCTCGTGCGCCTGAAGCATCGCCTCGACTTTCCCGCGCATTTCCGCATCGCTCGAGCAGGCTTTGTCCAGCCACGCGGATCGCTGTTCAGGCTCGTGCCCGAGGGCCGACTGGAAAACGTCTTTAATCTCTTGCCAGCGTTCGGGGGTCATAAGTTCAGTGACGAGTGACGAGTGGCAAGTAAGAGGACTCCATCCCGTTGGGCAGGCACACACATAGGCTGTGCGCTCAATTCGACGTGATCATCCCACCGCTTTTTGGAATAATCAACATTCCTCTCCCGACCTTTGGCAATTGCCTTGCGGGAGACTATGAGGCAAGATTTAATATTATGACTCGTGAACAATTGCTGGAACGCATTTGGATTGACCCAGCCCGTTGTGGCGGCAAGCCGTGCATCCGAGGCCATCGCATCTGGGTGACGCTGATTCTCGACATGCTGGCCTCCGGCAGCACGCGCGAGGAGATCTTAGAGAACTATCCTGGACTCAAAGAAGAGGACATCCTTGCCTGCATCGCTTACGGTTCTGAGATGTCGCGAGAACGATTTGTGGCCGTACCCCTGCAACCCGCGGAAAAATGAAGCTCAAACTGGATGAGAACCTCGGTGAGCGAGGTCGCCGGTCCCTTGAAGAAGCAGGCCACGACGTGGCAACAGTGATGCAGCGAGGGCTGAGCAGTGCGGCAGACGGGGAGCTGATCCGACACTGCGTGGACGAAGCCCGGGCGCTGGTCACCCTGGACCTGGACTTTGCCAACCCGCTACGGTTCTTGCCTAGTCAATACGCCGGCATAGCAGTGCTCCGTGCCGCGTCCAGGGCCAGTGCAAGCGAACTTGATCAGCTCGTTCGTGTTTTGGCTACGGCCCTGGCGAGTGGTCCGCTCGCGGGGCGACTGTGGATCATCGAACACGGGCGCATCCGCGTTTACCAAGAGCCGGGCTTCCCCGAGAATTAGTTGACTCATAGTCTCGCGCTGCACTTCAGCCATCAACTCAGCCGCTAACTCCATCGCCGGGGCCTGAATGAAACTGCCGGCCTGCTCATGCGCCTGGAGCATCGCCTCGACCTTCCCGCGCATCTCCTCATCGCCCAAGCAGGCTCTGTCGAGGAGCGTGGCTCGCTGTTCAGGCTCGTGCCCCAGGACCGACTGGAAGACATTCTTAATCGCTTGCCAGCGCTCAGTGGTCATACACTTTGCGATGAGTTCATGAGCGGACGCTTAAAGCCGATGAGGGTTCTTCCTGGCTACACCCGATCGGCGGCGGTTTGCCACCCGCGGGGGCGGGGCCACAACACTTGTGCTCTCGAAAGGTCGACACTCTCGCGAGCCAGCCATAGCTCGTACTGAGTTTGCAGATTCAGCCAAAACTGGGCGCTGGTGTTTTCAAATGCCTTGGCCAAGCGCAACGCCATGGCTGGACTGATGCCGGCCTTGCCGTTGATGATTTGCGACAGCATTTTGCGCTGTATCCCAAGGCGGCTGGCGGCCTCGGTTACCGTCAGACCTAACGGTTCAAGATAGACCGCTTTGAGTACTTCGCCGGGATGCGCGGGATTATGCATGTTCATCGTTCCTCACCCCTTCAGTGGTAATCCACGTAGTCGACGTCATAGGCGTTGTGTTTTCAAATGTTGGTCAGCATCACCCGCGGCGCCCTGGAGCAAATTGCCGTCTTTTTTGAGTCGAATGGCACGCGGGTGATCACGCCCGAACCCAGCCGGTTCTGGGAGGTGCCGATCGCCCTGCCTCTCCCGGAGGCGCTTAACTTCATTCCCTAAGATCGTAAGACCGCACCAACCACGAAGGCACGGAGACACAATCGGTGTTCAATATCGGCTTCGTGCCTTCCCGGTGATCTTCTTTACTCGGATCCACGGCGGCGCATGCGCCGCTGTAGTTCTCACGGCCCAAGATCTCACCTCAATCATAAAAAGACACGCGGAAGCGGCCTGCTCAAATAGCGTTCACGCTCATCGTACACACTTGTTCGGAGTTCACGCTTTAGCGTGCTGGCCTTGAGAAATACAAACAAGCTAAAGCTTGAACTCCAAACGGGCCCTTGCTCGTCACTCGTCACTTGTCACTCGTCACTTCTTCAAGTCCACCGCCCAGTTGGTGACCAGCGTGATCGAAGGCGAAGTGATCGGTTCGATGGCCGTATTGATGAGGAAGCGCTGGCCGTCCGGGGTCACATCGTACGCATATCCCGAATAGCCCGGACTGGACGGACGAGTCTGGAAAAGAGGTACCACCGTCCCTACCTCTACGTTTGTACCCTTAAACCCCACCGCTGCCGCCATCAGCTTTTCATCTCGGTCCAGATAGAAGATCTCCCTTCCGTCTCCCCGCCACCTCGGCCACTTGCCACCGGCGAGTGAGATCTGCCGCTTCTCAACCCCCGCGGTCGGAAAAGGGGCCACATACACTTCAACCCTTCCAGACTCATTCGATTGAAATGCGATCCATCGCCCATCGGGAGAAAACATCCCGCCCATTTCATAGAATTCTGTCTGAGAGAAAGGAGACACTTGGCGGTCTCCGGACATGGATAAGATCCACAGATTCCAATTTGTCTTTGGATCAAAGGGCCTGAAGAGGAGAAACCGTCCGTCCGAAGACCAACTGAAGGTCATCTTAAAAGAATCATTCTCCAAAAGCGGCTCCTCGCCGCCGGTCCCATTAAAGGCCTTTTGATAGACGTCAAAATGGCCCGCGCGATTCGAGGCAAAAACAATGCGGCTCCCGTCGGGTGACCAGACCGGGCCTCTCTCTTCCGCGGGGTCGAAGGTGAAACGCGTCCTGAGGCCTCGCGCCAACTCATAGCGCCAGAGGTCCCGATTTCCGGTTTTCGGATCGAGAAGGGTCACCATCACCCATTTTCCGTCGGGGGAGAGACTGGGATCACCCTGGAGGGCTTCATCGCCAAGCATGCCGACCGGCTTGCCGGTGCGGTCAAACCAGGTGAGTTGCGAATCTTTCACCTGGTCCATCACATACGCGAGAACTCCATTCTCCGAGACCGAATAGAATCCATGGCCCAAAGGTGAATATCCAACCTGCTCAGCGACTGGAGAAGCGGCTCCAACCGTTTCCATGCGCTCGGAGTCAAACGCCTGGGCCATCAGGGCACCCTCCCGTATGAAAAGCAAATACCCTTGGGCGTACAACGCATTATAATTGGTTTTCAGGACCAATCTGCTTTCCGTCGAGTCAAGCGAAGCAACGTAAAGCGCATCACCATCACTCTCATAATCGGCGTTGGCCTTGCCGAGATAGAGAAAGTGCCGGCCGTCAGGCAGGAAGCAGGGCCAATAGTGCGACACCACACCCCGCGCCTCATCGAGCGTGGTGACGGGACTCGGCACGCCGCCCGAATCGGACACCCGATACAATGGACTCCCGGTACTCGGGGCAAAGATGATGGTTCCCTCCCGGTTCCAGGCGGCCCCCCGCGACTCGCTCTGCACATCGCATAGGGTTATCTGCGGCCCTCCAGAAGCTCCGATCTTCATGAGCCTCTTGTTTTTGACAAACCCAATGAAATTCCCGTCCGGCGACCAGAATGGGGTACGGGCACCCTCGGTACCCTCAAGCGCCTGCACCGAGAGCGAATCGAGTGAACGAACCCACAGAAGTCGTCTGCCCCCGATGGTCGCGAGGAATACCAAACGAGTCCCATCGGGTGAAATGACGGGAATTGCCGTACCTACCCGACCGGTAAGGCTCGAGTTTTCCGGCAGGAGAACCACTGAGCGGACGGTGCGAACTTCAACCTGCCCACGCCGGAAATACGCCAGCGCCAGTCCCAATGTCGTCATCAGCGCGATCGTGGCTACAATCCAACCGAGGCGCTCGCGGCGCCTCGCTCGGCCCGGCACCGCGACTGGCGCCGCCGCGGGGGACAACGGCGTCTCCAACAACCCATCAAGATGGAACCCAACATCCCGGACTGAACCAGCCTGAGCCGGATACCCTCCGGCTTCCCCGCTCTCGGACTCGTCTTCAACCTCAAGTTGTTCAATCACCGTTCGGTTGTGTTCCTCCACAATCAGATCCGCAGTGGGGTCAGAAACTTTTTTGACATCAGCCACGAAGCGGTACCCGCGCCCGGGAACGGTGACGATGTAAAGGTGCTCATCAGGGCTCTCACCCAGCGCCTTTCTTAACCGATAGATGTTTTGAGTCAGGTTCGCTTCCTCGACGATGGTATCGGGCCACAGCAACTGCATCAGCTCATCTTTATCCAGGACGCGTTCTTTGTTACTGACCAGCACCAGCAGCATTTCAAGGGCCTTGGGCACGAGTGGGACAGACTCCCCCTCTCGCAGGAGCATGCGTCTGGCCGGATCCAATCGGAATGGCCCGAATTCGTATAAGTGCTTTTCGAGCTCGCCCATGCGCGCCTTGTTAGGAATTGTAAGAAATTGTTAGTGCGTCGCTGAGGACTTTTAGGCCACAGGCCCTTTATACAAACCGGCGTCAACTGGCCCGGTAAAACGTCGATTTCGAGAGCTGGTGCGGCACGGAGTATACCGAACGCCGTGGGCAGAAACAATTTAGGAGAGACATGAGAAGGACCAGGCAGACAAGAGTCACGGTCGAGACGCATCGGTTGGTCACTCTGCGCCAGCGCCAAAGTGGTTCACCGGCGTGGTGCCAGGAATGCGCTACGCAGGTTCAGATGCTGGAGCCAGAGCAAGCCGCCGCGGTAGCCGGTGTGAGCTGCCGCACGATTTACCGGTGGGTGGAGGCTGAGAGGGTTCACTTCGTTGAGGATGCTGGTGGCCGGATCCTGATCTGCCTCAACTCATTATTCGATAAGTCAAAAGGAAAACTCAAAACTTGAATTGGAGGCTAAAGACAATGCAAGTCCCTGGAAAAATCAGAATGACAACAACGAAGTTATGCCCTTCACCTTTCATCCGACTCTTTGGCGGGATAAGATCACGCATACGTGGCGTTCTGTTTGTGGGTCTCTCCGTCGTCCTTCTCATGCCGTCGTGGACGTCGTTTGCACAGACAGGGGGCGTCCATGTCCTGTTCAGTCTTGACACTCCGGCCGGGGGTCCTTTTCCCAGTGACCGGTTCACGGTTCCGGACGAAACTCAGAACACCGCGCTAAGAATCAACCTCCCCAAGCCTGACTGCCAGACTAATCCTTCGGACTGCGAGGACCTGGATGTTCTCAACACGCTGGACGGCTTCAATATGTCGCCTCGGATTTCGATTCCGTTCGATGGTCCGATCGATGTCAACTCGGTCAACAGCCAGACGATCTTCCTCGTCAGCCTCGGCAACACACTCGATCCGGGAGACCTCGGCGGCCGCCGGATAGGCATCAACGAGGTCGTATGGGATGTAGCGTCCAACACGCTCCACGTCTGGTCGGACGAGCTTCTCGATCAGCATACGCGTTACGGGTTGTTCGTGACCCGTGGCATACGGGACGCCAGGGGCGACCCGATTGAGGCTTCTGCGGCCTTCCGAACCTTCCTGGCTACTGGTATGGGCGACTACAGGACAGCGCTCGTAGCCGCCATAAGGGCCGCTGTCCTGACGGGCATTTCGGAAAGTGACATCGTGAGCGCCAGCGTCTTCACCACGCAGAGCGCCACGGCGATCCTGGAGAAGATCCGCGACCAGATCAAAGCAGCCACGCCGGCACCAGCAGATTTCCGGCTGGGCCCGGGCGGAAGCCGGACAGTATTCAATCTAGACCAGGTGAGCGGCATAACGTTGAACCGGCAGGCGGGTGTCAATCCACCAACGTTTGTCACATCCCAAATAAACCTTTCAGTGCTCGGTATCAGTCCCGGGGCGGTGGGCCAGATCGCCTTCGGAAAGTATCTTTCTCCCGACTACCTGGTTCATCCCGGTGAGTACATTCCGGCAGTAGGCACCCGCACGGGTCAGCCGGTTGTGCAGCGGATGAATGAGGTTCACTTCAACCTCTACCTGCCCTCGGCTGTCAAACCCGCTGCCGGGTGGCCGGTGGCGATCTTTGGCCACGGGCAGGGAAGTAACAAAGAAGAGGCCCGCTTAATCGCGGCCACCATGGCGGCCCACGGAATTGCTACCATCGCCATCAATGCCTCTGCACACGGCGGTGGCGAACTTAGTACGCTGACGGTCAACCAGACCGGCGGCGGTTCAGTGACGATTTCTGTAGGGGGCCGCAGCATTGACCAGAATGGTAACGGGCAGATCCTACCCTCGGAGGGCTTCCAGGCCGACACCCCACGTAGACTCATAGTGCAGCGCGATACCAACTTTCAGCAAACTCCCGCGGATCTGATACAACTGGTTCGGGTGATCGACCTCGGCATGGACGTGGATGGTGATGGGCAGGCAGATGTGGACCCGGCCCGGATCTACTCTGTCGGAGAATCAGGAGCTGGTACATCCAGCATGGAATTATTTGCGGTCGAGCCGCACGTCCGAGCGGCCGCGCCCTGGAAAGCTGGTGGGGGCTCGGCCGATGCCTACCGCCTGACGCCGGGTAACCGGTCCGGCGTCGGGACCCGCTTCGCTGAGCGCCAGCCATCTCTCCTCAACAGCCCGGGGATTACCAGTCTGGATGGGGTCTCGGCCACGGCTCCCTACTTCAACGAGAACAAACCCCTCCGGAACGGGGCTTCCTTGGCTGTTCGTATGGAGGACGGGACGACCCGTGAGATTCGGTCGCCCGTGATCAACACCGCGGCGGGAGCCATGCAAATCCAGCAATGGTTCGACCGCCTGGCTTGGGCGTACCAGGCCGGAAATCCGGCGGCCTATGCGCTACACCTGAGAAAGATTCTCCTGCCGGGTATGTCGGCCAGGCCGGTCCTCTTGACGTTCAGCCGCGGTGACCGGGTCAGCCCGAATCCGATTAACACTCAGATCATGCTTGCGGGCGACCTGGCGGATCGCACCATGTTTTACCGGACCGATCTCGCCCTTGCTGAGAATCCTCTCGTACGTGGCTTTAACTTGGGCAACATCGAAAGCACGGTTCCGCTGTTGGTCAGCATCACTCGCGGCGCCCTGGAGCAAATTGCCGTCTTTTTTGAGTCGAATGGCACGCGGGTGATCACGCCCGAACCCAGCCGGTTCTGGGAGGTGCCGATCGCCCTTCCTTTGCCGGAGGCGCTTAATTTCATTCCCTAAAATCGAAAGACTGCACCAACCACGAAGGCACGGAGACCCAAACGGTTTTCAATACCGGCTCCGTGCCTCGGAAGAAACCGGATGACGGCTGACGTTGTAGGGGTCGGCCGCCGTGCCATTGGTGGCAAGTTAAGCACCTAAGCTCCCCCAGATCCTCGTTTGCGGGGGATGGCTGCTGATAGCGAGCTGGCAGAGATTGAGCGCTCCCGACGAGTCAGGACAAATGACGCATCAACAACCCCATCCCATCCCTCCCGGGCAACCCGCACCGCCTCCCGACAGACTCGCTGAAATGCAAGGTCAACATCCCCAGCCGACCGTTCCCAGGGCTGAAATCGGTCCATCACGGCGCCAGAATCCCGCGCCGCCGGTTCAGGTTGCGACCTTCGTGCTTACACCCGGTCTTGGCAGGGACATGAGTGAAACCCGGAAGCTGATCATTCCCGGGAACGTCCAGGTAAGGCTGCGACTCTATCTCGACGATGGTGACTACCAGTCTTATCGAGCCATGCTCCGAACGTCCGAGGGAGATGCGATTTGGAATCAGGATTCTCTGAGGCCTAAGTCCACAAAGTCCGGGCGGGCCATCACGATCCGACTGCCGGCCAGCCTCTTCACCAGCCGTGACTATACGATCAGGCTAAGTGGGGTGACGGGCGAGGGAGAAGTCGAGGAGGTCAGCAGTTATTACTTCCGAGCAGAAAAAAGATGACACCACCGACACGGTACCCTGGCTTGATGCGGCTTGACAGTCCGGCGGTCCGTCGACCCATAATCGCCGCTCCGATGCGATGCCATTCTGGACCCTCAATCTCCTGCGCCCCCTGGTCCGGTTGTTCAGCCGCATCTTCTTCCGGATCGAGTTCAGAGGTGAAGAGCATATTCCCCTCGCTGGCCCGCTGATCATCACGCCCAATCACGTTACTTATCTGGACCCGTTCCTGGTATCGATCCCGATCCGGCGGCGCATTTATTACATGACGTGGGATCGCATATTCCACATTCCGGTCATCTCCACCCTCGCCCGCCTTCTGGGCGCTTTTCCGGTTCGAATTGACGTGGCTGACAAATCGGCCCTGGCGCGATCGCTCCGTCATCTCGGAGAACAAGCAGCCGTGATGATCTTCCCGGAGGGAGGTCGTACCCCCGATGGCAGGCTACAACGATTCAGGAACGGTGCCTTCCGGCTCGCGCTGGGCACGGGAGCGGCGCTGCTTCCCGTCTCCATCAGCGGGGCGTTTGCCGTCTGGCCGAAGCATAGACGCTGGCCGCGTCCGGGAAACATTCGGATTACCTACCATTCCCCGGTGTTGCCCCGGCCTTTTCAGACGCAAACCCCCGAAAATTTCCGGCAGGAGAGCCGCCGCCTCGCTTCGGAAGTCCACGACAGCATCCAGTCCGCGCTCGATCCTATCGTCGATACCCCTGCCCCCGCCAGCCGGTGAATCCGCGGGATCTGTCCACCGATTATTCGTGGTGACAGAAGCGAGGTCCGTAGTTCCGCCTATAAGGCGGAACTACGAGCCCGCCGAGCACCACGATATTGACCAGGTCGATCCCAACACGTAGAGTGGCTGCAACATTGAATTGTTGAATCGATGCAAGTCAGGAGAATCCAGATCGGATTTCTGCGGTCGAGCCTAACACGGCGCTCCATGATCGCTGCGCTGGCGCTGCTGCTTGCCTGCTCGGCGACGCCCCCATCGATGTGGGCTCGGGTACCGGGCGTCTGCTCGATGACCTGTTGCGTCGGTGAAGCGCGATGTTGCTGCACCGGCCAGGACTCCTCGAAGCCAGACGCTGACGATCACGCTGGAGCGGAAGTCGGTGCGGTGCAAATTGAGGCCCCGTGCCCGTGCCCGGCGCCCTCGCCGGGAACCGCCCGTCCCTTCCCCCGCGATCTTTCATCCCGTCCCTCGCTCAGCGGCCCGCTCGACATCGTCTTTCTTCTCCGGCACGCGGAAACCGAAGTAGCGCACCGATCGCCCGAATGCTCACCCAGAGCCTCGCGGGCTCCGCCTCCCCTCCCCGCTACCATTTAGGCAATCCCCGTCGGGCTGATTTGCGCCTGCGGTCGTGACCCATCGGGCCACCAGCGAGAGCGTTTCACGCAGGGCTGAACGCTCCAGGTGGCTTGTCCGAGGGTCTGATGTTCAATTGAGGTGGAAAGAGACGGAGGCCGTCATGAAGCACAGTCGTATATCGGTATTCCGGCAGATCGTCCGCTCCTGCGTTTGGCTCGCGCTGTGGGCAATTACGCTGAGCGGGGGAGTCGGGGCCGTTCCCCAACAGGCCGTGGCGTCGGCCACGCTCAGCGGGTTTGTGGAGGATGCCGATGGGGCCGCCATCAGTGGAGTGCTCGTCACCGTCACTCACCTCGAACAGAATCAGCGTCGTGCATTGACGAGTGACGACCGCGGGAGATTCAGATTCCTCTATCTCCCGATCGGTCCATATCAACTCCGAGCCGAGCGTACGGGTTTTGCGATCATGGAGAAACAACTGACGCTGACCCTCGGGCAGTCGCTCGATCTGCCGCTTCGAATGACGGTAGCCGGGGTCACGGAGCGGGTCTATGTCACGCTGGAATCCCCGGTGGTGGAAACGGTACGCACCCAACTTTCCGAAACCGTGATGCCGCGGGAGATTGATAACCTCCCCCTCAACGGGCGCAACTATCTCGATCTGGCGGCGCTGACCCCGGGCGTAACGCGTGCGAATCCGGTCGCCAATCAGCGCTTCGCGGAAACTTCGGCGGTGCCGGGAACGCAGATCTCGGTAGCCGGACAGCGAAACATCAATAATGGCTTCGTCATTGACGGCCTATCCGCCAACGATGATGCGGCCGATCTTCCTGGCACCTTCTTCAGCCAGGAGGTCATTCGTGAGTTCCAGGTCATCCCGTCCGGCGGCATCGCCGAGTTCGGCCGCGCCTCGGCGGGCATCATCAATATCGTCACCCAATCCGGGACCAACGACTGGCGTGGCCGGGCATATGGCTTCCTCAGGAACCAGCGGATGGATGCCCGCAATCCGCTGGCGACGACCAAAGACCCGTTGACCCAAGCCCAGTATGGATTGAGCATTGGCGGACCCGTGACCCGGGACCGCGCCTTTCTGTTCGCCAACTTCGAGCAGACCCGGCTGCACAACGCGGTTCCGCTAACGATTTTCCCGGCCAACGTGGCCGCGATCAACACGGTGCTTGATCAGATCCGTTATGCGGGCCCACGCGTCACCACGGGCCTGGCGCCGACGGGATACCACACCACCAACTTCCTCGCGCGCGCCGATCACCGCTTGAATGAGGCCCATGCGCTGGCCGTTCGATACAGTTTTTATGACATCGACGGCCTCAATGCTCGCGGCGTCGGAGGATTGAATGCGACCAGCCGCGGGACGGCGCTCGAGAATCGCGATCAGACCATCGCCCTAAGCGAAGTGGCTACGCTCTCGCCCCGGACGGCGAACGAGGCCCGATTCCAGTTCACCCGCAGCCGACTGGGAGCGCCGCCGAATGATCTGGTCGGTCCGGCGATCGGCATTTCCGGCGTCGCCAATCTCGGGACTTCAAGCTCTTCTCCTACCGGCCGCGATCTTGATCTCCTCGAGTTGGCGGACAACATCACGACGCTGCGCGGTGCGCACTCGCTTAAAGCCGGCGGAGACTTTCTCTACAACCGCGTCGACATCACTTTTCCGGGCGCGCTGCAAGGCACGTACACGTTCTCATCGCTGGTCAATCTGCAGGTGGGCCGTTATGTCACCTTCCAGCAGGCATTCGGCGAACCGGGTCTTTTCCAGTCGAATCCAAACCTTGGATTCTTCGTCCAGGACGAGTGGCATGCCCGTCGTGATTTGACCGTCAACCTGGGGCTGCGATACGACGTCCAATTC
This sequence comes from Acidobacteriota bacterium, assembly GCA_016210985.1. Taxonomy (GTDB): domain Bacteria; phylum Acidobacteriota; class Blastocatellia; order HR10; family JACQTD01; genus JACQTD01. The sequence goes on along the minus strand of JACQTD010000261.1, from coordinate 3,814 downwards.
CTCCCCGAACCGATCCGGGCAGACACGAACAACATCGCGCCCCGCGTCGGCCTTGCGTATGCGCCCGGCGACGGCAAGACCGTGGTTCGGGCTAGTTACGGCCTGTATTACGACCGCATTCCGTTGCGCGCCACATCGAATGCCCTGCAGCGCGACGGTACGCGTTACAAGGTTGCGACCTATGCCTTCGGGCAGGCCGGCGCTCCCGTCTTCCCGGAAGTCGCCGTGGCATTCCCGCCCGGCTTTCTTCCAAGCATCACGACGATCGATTTCCATATCGAAAATGCTTACACCCAGCAGGCGAGCCTGCAGATCGAGCGGGAGCTTTCAGAACGCACGTCGGTCGCGATCGGTTTCATGCACACACGGGGCTTGCACCTGATCCTGTCGCGCAATGTCAATGTACCCACGCTCACCGCCGCCCAGGCCACCCAGCAGGGTGTAGCTAACCTCGGGCGGCCGAACCCGAATTTGGCCAATATCTCCCGGTATGAGAGTTCGGGCGATTCCTACTATAACGGCCTGACCGCATCGCTCCATCGCCGGTTCAGCAGTTGGCTTGGAATGCGGGTCTCCTACACCTTCTCGAAGGCCATCGACGACACCGGAAATGCCTTCTTCTTTACTCCGCAGAACAATTTCAATTTACGGGACGACCGCGGCCTTTCCGACAACGACCAGCGCCACCTGGTGGCCTTCAGCGGGACGCTCGCCGGCCCACACTCAGGTGCCGGAGGTTGGTGGCGAGTGATGGAGGAATTCCAATTGAGCTGGATATTTCGTTACGGCTCGGCCTTGCCTTTCAACATCCTGACCGGGACGGATCGCAACAACGACACCAGTGTCAATGACCGGCCGGCCGGGATCGGCCGCAACATCGGACGCGGATTTGATTTTGCTTCTTTCGATCTGCGCTTGAGCCGGCGGCTCAAGCTCACCGAGCGGATGGGCTTGGAGATGATCGCCGAGGGTTTCAATCTGCTCAACCGTGCGAATTTTCAGTTGCCGAATGCGACCTACGGGAGCGGGACCACACCGCTGGCTTCGTTCGGGCGCCCTACGGCCGCGGCCGACCCGCGCCAGGTGCAGCTCGGCCTTCGGCTGTCGTTCTGAACTTCCCGAAGCTACAACCCGGGTTCGTAGTCCCGGCTTCAGCCGGTTGAATTGCTGCAGCACTGCGCCACCTAAAGGTGGAACTACAAACCTCGTGGTGGTCAAAACTCCTCCGATCTGGCATAAATGTCGCGTGACGAGAAGTGCAAGGCTTCTCGTGACGGACAGCGAGGTGCCACCGTGGATGATTCCCTTCTCCCGGAAGAGGTACGGAAACAGATTGAGCAGATCGGCCGTGTGGATCTGCTTGTCGGAATTCCCAGTTTTAACAATGCTCACACCATCGCGCATGTCGTCCGGGCGATTAAAGCAGGGCTCGTTAAGTACTTCCCCGGTCAGGAGGCCATCCTGGTCAACTCGGATGGCGGCTCGAAGGACGGAACGCCGGAGGTTGTGCGCGACACCGCGATCGCTGACTACCGCACCCTGTTGACCGCGCATCCGCTCCTTACGGTCCATAAGATCGTCACGCCCTATCACGGGATCCCGGGAAAAGGGAGCGCGCTTCGCACGGTCTTCGAGATTGCCTCGAGGCTCGACGCGAAGGCTTGTGCCGTCGTCGACTCCGACCTTCGAAGTATCACGCCCGAATGGGTCGACTTGCTCCTCGGTCCGATTCTGAAAGAGGGCTACGACTTCGTCGCCCCGCTCTATCACCGCCACAAGTATGACGGCACGATCACGAACAGCATCGTCTATCCGCTGACCCGCACGCTTTACGGCCAGCGCGTGCGCCAGCCGATCGGTGGGGATTTCGGCTTCTCGGGCCGGCTGGCGAAGCACTACTTGACTCAGGATGTCTGGGAGACTGACGTCGCGCGCTTTGGCATCGACATTTGGATGACCACGAACGCCATCACCGGCGGGTTCAAGGTCTGCCAGTCCTTCCTCGGCGCCAAGATTCACGACGCCAAGGACCCCAGCGTCGATTTGAGCGCGATGCTCACCCAGGTGATCAGTTCGGTCTTCGGACTGATGGAGAACAACTTCGACTACTGGATGAAGATCACGGGATCGATTCCGGTCCCGGTCTTTGGCTTTCAATACACCGTGGGTCTTGAGCCGGTGCGCGTGAGCGTGGAGCGCATGATCGAAAGCTTCAGGTCAGGGCGGCGCGATCTCTCGACCATATGGGAACAAGTCATTTCGAAGGAAGGCTTCGCGGAGATCCAGGGACTGGAGAACGGGCACGGTGGGGCGTTTCACTTCCCCGCCGACCTGTGGGTCAGAACGGTATTTGATTTCGCGGCGGCCTATCACAAGAAAGTGATCAACAGTGAGCATCTATTGAAATCCCTCACACCGCTTTACCTGGCCCGTACGGCATCGTTTGTACTCGAGACGGCCGACGCCGGCGCCGACGAGGTAGAGGAAATCCTCGAACATCTTTGTCAGGAATACGAGCGCCTCAAGCCCTATCTCATCGATCGATGGGCATCCTGACGAGGGAGGTGAGTCATGCAGGATACATTTACGGAAACCCTGGTCTTTACCTTGAGGAAGTTTTACGAAGGCGCCGTCGAGTTCGTGCCGAACATTCTGGCGGCGCTGGTGATCATCGGCATGGGTCTGGTGGTGGCCGGCCTGCTGAAGTTCATCGTGCGGAAGATCCTGGTGCTGGCGAAGTTTGACCGTTTCTGCGCGGACTACGGGGCCACGCTCGTGCTCACGCGGGCGGATATCCGCACGGCACCCTCGACGCTGGCAGGAAGAGTCGTCTTCTGGTTCGTTTTCGTTCTTTTCCTGATGTCGGGAACCAGCGCGCTCGGATTGGAAGGGTCGAACCGGTTGATCGCGGCTTCGATCCTCTACCTGCCGAGGGTCTTTGCTGCACTGCTCATTCTGTTGATCGGATTCCTTGTGGGAAATTTCCTTTCGAGAGCGGCGTTGCTGGCTTCGGTCAATGCCCATCTGCCCTCTCCGCGGATCGTCAGTGCGGTAGTCAGATTCATGATTGCCATACTGGCCTTCGCCATGGCGCTCGACCAACTCCAGATCGCGAGCAATGTCGTGACGGCGGCGTTCACGATCGCTTTTGGAGCCGTGATGCTTGGACTGGCGATCGCGTTCGGATTGGGCGGACAGGATGTGGCGAGGCGGGTGCTGGAAAGACGGTTCCTGAACCCCAAGGAGGAAGAGGAGCCCGACGAGATATCCCACCTTTAACCGTCGACCGAACGGAGCGGGGGTCTTTGGTATAGAGCGCGGCCTGGATTGCATCTTCCTTCCTTTTGTGGAAGGGTAGTCAATGCGATGTGGGACAGAAACGCACTGCATAGCCTGATCGAGAGCAAATTGCGCGACTACCTGCTGATTGTCGTCGCGAACCGGGAACCCTACATCCACCAATACGACGGGAATCGAATCCAATGCGTCCGTCCCGCCAGCGGAATGGCAGCCGCGCTGGACCCGATGATGCGGGCCTCCGGAGGGATCTGGATCGGACACGGCGGCGGCGACGCCGACCGTGATACGGTGGATGAATTCGATCATGTCATGGTTCCTCCCGAAAAGCCGAGCTACACGCTGCGCCGGATATGGCTGACCAAGGAGGAAGAGGAAGGATATTACTATGGTCTGGCCAACCAGGGCCTTTGGCCGCTGTGTCACGTTTCGTTCACCCGCCCGGTCTTTGATCCCGTTCATTGGGAAGTCTACCGTAGGGTCAATGAGACCTTCGCTCGCGCGGTCCTGGAGGAGG
>JACQTD010000267.1 GCA_016210985.1 Acidobacteriota bacterium | reverse complement strand
GCTCCCATCTTTCCCTGATCTCATCCCGGGCCACATCCAAACCGGCCTGTCAGAACGGTACTTAGCAGTCTTTTGATCCGTGTTTATCCGCGTGCATCCGTGGCCAAAGATTTGTTCTGACCACGGATGCACACGGATAAACACGGATATGACCGGTGTGTACCCACTCTCCCATCCTTCCCTAGATCTCATCCCGGGCCACATCCAAACCGGCCAATCAGAACGGTTCTTAGCAATCCTTTGATCCGTGTTTATCCGTGTGCATCCGTGGTCTAATGTCTGACGTTGTCATAAAAGTTGAGAACCTCGGGAAGAAGTACACCATCCGGCACCAGAACGGGGCAGGCGACGGTCTGCGGCACAAACTGCATGACGTTGCCACCGCGCCGTTTCGGTGGTTGCGAAACCAGAAGTCAGGCTTTAGCAATCTGACCTCTGACCCCCGGCCTCTGGCCTCTGAGGAGTTTTGGGCGCTCAAAGATGTCTCTTTTGAGGTGAAACAGGGCGAAGTCGTCGGCATCATCGGCCGGAACGGAGCGGGCAAGTCAACACTGCTGAAGATTCTGAGCCGGATCACCGAGCCGACCGAAGGACGGGTAGGCATAAAGGGTCGCGTCGCCAGTTTGCTGGAAGTGGGAACCGGGTTTCATCCTGAATTGACGGGCCGCGAGAATATCTTTCTGAACGGAGCGGTCCTTGGGATGAGCAGGGAGGAGATCAAGCGGAAGTTCGACGAGATCATAGCGTTTGCTGAGGTGGAGAAGTTCCTCGATACGCCAGTGAAGCGATACTCCAGTGGCATGTATGTGCGTCTGGCATTTGCCGTGGCGGCGCACCTGGAACCGGAGATCCTGATCGTCGACGAGGTGCTGGCAGTGGGCGATGCGGCGTTTCAGAAGAAGAGCCTCGGGAAGATGGGGGAGGTGGCAAGAGAGGGAAGGACGGTGTTGTTTGTAAGCCATAATATGAATGCTGTAGAGAGCCTCTGCACGCCCGCTCTGTTGCTCGATCGTGGACAACTCCTTGCACAAAGCACCGATGTGCGAGCGGTAATCACCCATTACCTCAACGGCACGAGCGGTAATGGAAGCAAGCTGAGTTCATGGACGAATGAAAACAATGCCTTCAATCACCCGACCTTGCAGCCGCTTTATTTTGCAGTGGTTAACGAAATGCACCAGCCGTTGACGGCCCCCGTGCGCAACGACACGCCGCTTTTCGTCGTCATCCGAGCAGATGTCCGCCAGCTCGATCCGGCGCTCAACGTGGGCTTTGCGCTCTTCAACCAGGACGCTGAGTTGCTGCTCTGGTCGCTGACCACCGACGGGCCGGAAGATCAGTGGCCGAAGCTTAAGCTAGGTGTCGTAGAGTGTTGTTGCGCGCTGCCGAGGCGGTTCCTCAACGAAGGAAGCTACCGGCTGGAGCTCATCGCCAGCCTCCACTGCCGGGACTGGTTCATCCGGCCCGGCCACAACAGCCCCGTGATCCATTTCGCAATTCAGGGCGGCTTGAGCGATTCCCCGTATTGGCACTTCGTCCGCCCGGGGATCCTCGCCCCCGAGTGGAAATGGCAGACAACTGCCTGAATTTCTGTGTGATCCCATTGCCATGTTCACTGAAAGCCGTCCTGCGCAGTAGCGCCCTAAACCGCTGGGTACAGAGACGGCGGTATTGCGCCACCCTCCGGGAATGGGAGACCGCTGGGCGCCCCATGCCACCTCCCCAACCTTTCAAACACCAGATTATCCGGAACGTGGCGGGTCGCCACGGCACGCGCATTTTAGTCGAGACGGGCACGCACCGGGGAGAAACCATCGCTGCGTGCCTCGGTGACTTCAAAACGCTTTACTCTATCGAACTGTCCAACGAGCTTTTCGCGGCTGCGCAACGGCGCTTCGCGCGCAATCACAAGGTGCGACTGCGACAAGGCAACAGCGCGCATGAACTGCCCCACATCCTCAAGGAGATCAAGGAGCCGGCTTTGTTCTGGCTGGATGCACATTACTCCGGGGACGGAACGGCACGGGCCGACTTTGACACGCCGATCGTGCAGGAATTGCAAGCCATCTCCAAGCATCCGGTTACGGGGCATGTCATCCTGATTGATGATGCACGCCTATTCGACGGCACCAACGGGTACCCGACCGTGGGAGCCGTGCGGGAGTTCATTACGACGTACTGGCCGGGGCACGAATTCAACCTGCACGTTGACGTGGTCGTCATCGCACCCGCTAGCTACTCATGAAGCACTGGAAAGAGACTATGCGCGCTGTCCCCGGCAGTGTGATCGCCTACATGTTTCTGCGGAGGATCATTAATGCGGGGCGCGTGACCTTCGAGTTCCGGCGCTACTCGCGGCTGGCCCGGGAGGCAGGCGTGCCGCTGGTCCCGCAGTGGGGGGAGCGGATGTTCTTCCTCGACAACCGCACCGTGGAGACGCCCTTTGACCGGCATTATGTATACCATACGGCCTGGGCAACCAGACAACTCGCGCGGTTGCGCCCTGCGGAGCACGTGGATGTTTCATCCTCAGTCTACTTTGTCGCCCTGGCGTCTGCCATCGCGCCCATTCGTCACCTGGACTATCGCCCGCCTGCTTTGTTTCTCGACAATCTGAAATGCGAGGAAGGAGACTTGATGGCACTCCCATTGAAAGATGGCTCGGTGGCCAGCCTCAGCTGCATGCACGTCATTGAACACATTGGCCTGGGGCGGTATGGCGAGCCCATTGACCCGCTGGCAGATGCCAAGGCCTGCCGTGAACTGAGTCGCGTGCTGGCTCCGAGTGGTATTCTGCTCTTTGTGACGCCAGTGGGTCGGGCCCGGACTCGCTTCAACGCGCATCGTATTTACTCCTTTGCCATGGTTAAGGGACTTTTCCCTCGCCTGCAACTGCTTGAGTGGACGCTTATCCCCGATGACGCCACGCAAGGGCTTCTGCCGAATATGGCACCGGAGCTCGTGGACGAGCAGAGTTACGCCTGCGGATGCTTCGCATTTCGCAAGCCCGAGCACTCCCACTCCTGAGGCATGGTCGAAGTCCGCTACAAAGCCCGACTGGGCAACAATCTCTTTCAGTATTGCCTGGGACGCATCCTGGCGGAGGGGCTTGGATTTGCGCTGCAAGCGGATCCGATTCCCGGATTCCCTAACACTGCACAGCCCGTCGCGGGTGCGGTCCATCAAGGGCCGGAGCAAGTCGTGACGGGACAACGCATTCCGCTGGAACGCATGCTGGCCGACCGCAATCCCCGGCGCATCGTCTTGGATGGGTGGTTCCAGCGGCATGAATATTATTGGCCGTATCGCACCAAGATCCGGCAGTGGTTAAGGTTCGATTCGAATATCCGCGTCCCGGACGTAGGAGTGGATGTGGTGCTGCATGTGAGACGGACTGATTTTATCCAGCTTGGCTGGGCGCTGCCGTTCTCATTTTACTCTGCCGCATTGGAGCGACTGATCCGTGATGAAGGTCGGGTGTGGATCGTTACCGATGATCGGCACGATCCGTTTTTCCGCCGGTTTTCCAAGTGGCGTCCGAAGGTTTTCCCAGGCACCGCCCTGCAGCACATGCTTTTCATGGCGCGTGCACCTAAGCTTGTGATGTCCCAGAGCACATTTAGTTGGTGGCCCACTTTTCTGGGAGATCCGCAAGTGGTTGTCTGTCCGCTGCCTTCGTTTGGAGCATGGTCGGAGCAATGTGAACCTTGGTCGGTCGGTATCAATCTGATCGAGTGTGACCGCTTTGTCTGCTTGGAGTGCAAGGAGCCCTACCATCCATTACGCGCGGAAGCTCGCCATCAACGATGGCGATTGCTCAAGCGGCGCGTCATTCTGAAACTGAACCGGACCTTCCGCATACCTTTGCTGGTGCCGCCGTTTTAGCAGCCAATCCCAATGCTTGCTTTCGTTACCTCGTTCCGCGCCCGTGCCGTTGCACACAACTGGGACTATCATGTCTGGCTGCTTGGACGCGCACTAGACTCGATGCTGGCGCAGACATGCGACGAGTTTTGCGTAACGCTCGTGTGCCATGATGCGCCAGACCTGCCGCAGGCCCGGCATCCGAAGGTTCGCATCCTCACCGTGGACTTTCCTCCTCCCGCAAGAAACAACGACGACATGTGCATTGACAAGGTGCTCAAGGTTTCGTTGGGTGCCAGGGAAGCTATCACCGCGGGGCCGCGACACGTGATGTTCGTTGACGCCGATGATCTGGTGAGCAGACGGATCGCGGACTTTGTGTCGCGGAATCAGAACGCGGCAGGCTGGATTATCGAGTCTGGTTACCAATTCCTGCACGGAGCTAACTTCATGCAGAGGATTCGATCTTTCCATCACCGCTGCGGCACCTGCGCCATTGTTCGCTCCGATCTACTCGAATTTGGAGTCGAAGAGTTTTACCGCAATAGCAACGTGTGCACCTTGGTGGCAGCAGGTCACACGCGGTACGAGGAGATCATGGCGGCAGGAGGTAATCCGCTCACACTACTGCCGTTTGCTGGTGCCGTTTACGTGCAGCATCCTGACTCCACGTCGAGGGTACACGGCGGCGCGGGCAGTCGGGTCAATTGTGCTCTACTAAAGCATGGGTTGCTACGAAGGAAACTTAGCAGAATCAAGCAAGTGGTCCGTGCTTTACCCACCCTGCGGTTGCTCACTCCGGGCCTGCGTACGGAATTTTCGGTCGCGTGGGGTGAAGCGGTGCCCCGTGAGTTCCGCACCGAAGGACTTCCATGCTAGAGCGGTCATTAGCACTCTTGATTCTGGTCGAAGCTGCCGAGCCGAGTGCTTGAGCCATTGAACTTATGCTGAAACGATTGAGAACCATCACCCGCAGTACCACCCGCAGGTTGGCCATGGCGCCGCTGCGAGTGGTTGGCAAGCGAATGCGCGCCGAGGCGCTGGAGCAGCTCTCGAACACGATGGTTACCGACACCCCGATTCCCGGGGGCGTGCTGCGGTTTTTCGCCCTGACTCCGCTTCTTCAGGACCGCGCAGCCTCTACACGCATGGCCGTTTTTCGCCTCAGTTGAAAGTACGTCTGTGCGCTCCGATCAATTGCACGATCCGAAACAAGATGATCACTTGTTCAGCAACCTGTTAGTGGCATTGGCGCCGCAACGGGCCATCGGACTTGGGGATCTTTGTGACAATGGTTCGAGAGTAGCTTTTGGCCCTAACATGTATTGAAAACAGTGGTAAGGAATGCAGTCAAACTACTTGCGCGCCAGACCCTTGGCTGGCTGCCGCCGCCAGCCTCTCGCGTAGCAGGCCGAGCGGCCCTCGATGGCGGCACACCGGTGCGCGACATTATAAAGCGTGGTGTGAACGGCTTTCTCGGCCTTTTCCATTTGCGGTTGTCTCGGATTGAGGATCCAGAGGCGGTCTTGGATCCCGCCATGCGCTCCCTTGTCAAGGGGCTTTCCGTGAAGGAACACAACAGCAGGGAAAACATGGATGCGATTTACGCGGATCCGAACTTGATGACCCACTACTTTACCCCGGAGCGGTTGGCGTTCTACCGGCAAGTTCGCGGACGCCTGCTACGACTGGCAGTTGAACCTTCGGATGTCCTTGATGTGGGCTGCGGCTCGGGCCATCTGCTGGCGGAGGTCAAGAAACTTTTCCCTAGCGCGCGGCTTATGGGTGTCGATTTTTCCCCGGAGTCCATCAAGGTGGCACGCCGTCTCAATCCCGCGCTTGTGTTCGAGGTGTTGAGCATCTTCGATGTGGAAAAGCTTGGCCGCCAATACGATCTCATTCTTTGCACGGAGTTGATCGAGCATTTGGAGGAAGCCGACATTGCCTTGGAAAAGCTCGTGGCTATCTGCCGGCCCGGCGGCGCTATCGTCATTACCGTTCCACACGGGCGGAAAGACGCTTTCCTAGGTCACTTCAATTTTTGGACGCCCGAGAGTTTTCGCCGCGAGTTCCGCAAATGGCAGCCCTATATCGGCGAATTCGAAAACTACCTCTTCATCGTCATTCGGCGCCGGTGAAGCCGGCAGGCCCCCACCGAATTCCATGCATTCCTTGATGCACCTGTTCCGAGCGCTTCGTCGCGAAAAAGGACGCATTCAAAACTACTACCGGCGACGTGGAACTCGAATCGACAGGAGAGCGATCGACGAGGCATTGTGCTCTTTCGGCGATTGCGAGGCGCGCGTGCTCTTGATGCACAGTTCCCTTTCGGCCTGCGGCCAAATTGTTGGCGGGGCGAACAAAGTGCTTGATGCGGTCCGGGCGTGGAGCCGGCCTGCCACCCTCGTGATGCCAACGCACACCTACTGTTATCCCCACGGTGACGATCGAGTACCGTGCTACAACCCAAAGACCAGTCCCAGTGTCGTGGGCGCGATCACGGACCTGTTTTGGCGGCAGCCGGGCGTCTTTCGCAGTCTGCATCCGACGCACTCCCTGGCCTGCGAAGGCCCGCTCGCAGGTGACCTGTGCGTCGGCCACGATCTAACCGAGACCCCATGCGGTCGTGGCACGCCCTACGAGAAGCTGATCCAGTACGACGCGGCAGTGCTGATGTTTGGCGTAACGCTCAACTGTTACACGCTGTTCCACACCGCCGAGGACGCGGCAGCGGTGCCGTATCTTTACGAGTCGAGGAAGTATCAACTCGCGATCCAAACACCGGACGGAGCCTGGCGGCCCTTTCCGATGTTTCGTCAGGACATGAGTGTCAGCCGACGGTTTGGGGAGATGGACTGCTGGCTGGAACAACGCGGTCTGCTGCAACGTCGCAGGCTCGGTTTGGGAGAGCTTCTCTTCATCCCCCGTTCTGCAGCCGCGCATCGAACGCTGGTCGAGGAACTCCGCGGTGATCCTTGGCTGCTCGTGGCGAATTCCGCCCCCGCCGTCCCATGAAATATTTGAAACCGATCGCCAAAAAAGTGGCGCAAATCACCATCGGTCGACTGCCGCCACTGAATTCGCGCCTGACGGGCGGCCTGGCCATCAATGGTGGCACGCCCGTGCGCGACATCAGCTTCCGGCCTTGGGCCAATTGTCATTCCGGCAACTTGCTCCCGTGGTTCACCACGGTCGGTCCGGCATTTCGGCGGATCTTTCTGAGCGGCGTGGAGGGTCTGCCGCAGACATGTCAAAAGCAGTTTTCTGAGCGCTGGGCTGAGTATTGCGGCTGTCGGTACGCGTTGTTGCTTCCCCACGGCACCGATGCACTCCGCCTCGCACTGGCGGCGGTCTTCGATCACGATGGTCTCGATTACGGCGGCGAAGTGATCGTCCCCAATCTCTCTTTTATTGCCAGCGCCACGTGCGCGTTGGACCGCCGCTTTGGAGTCGCCCTTGTGGATGTGGAACCAGGGACGCTCAATCTCGACCCCGAGCGCGTTGAGGAGGCGATTATCGCCGGCAAAACTCGCGCCATCATCGCGGTGCATCAGTTCGGGCAGCCGGCGGACATCACGGCGCTGCAAGCCATCGCGCGGAGTCATGGATTGAAGATCATCGAGGATGCGGCCCAGGCGCACGGCGCGGAATGGGAAACCGGGCGGGTCGGTTCGCTGGGCGACGCGGCCGGGTTCAGTTTTCAATCCGCCAAGAACCTGACGTGCGGCGAGGGCGGGATTCTGACGACGAACGACCGGGACGTGTTCGAGCGGGCGTATTCGTTGCACAATGTCGGCCGCGTTTTCGATGGGGGCTGGCGTTGGGAGCACGAGACGCTGGGGTGGAACTGCCGCCCCACCGAGTATCAGGCCGCGCTGCTGATGCACCGCTTCACCCTGCTGGAGCGACAGCAGGAAATACGGGCGCGGAATTTCCAGAAACTGCGGGAACTACTGAAGGATGTTTCGTGTCTTGAACCGCTGGCTGTCCACCCCGGCGTGCGGCGTCACGGGATGTACATGTTTGTGATGCGTTACCGCCCGGAGCACTGTGGCGGCCTGGGCATCCAGGATTTCTTGTGTACTACTGCCGCCGAAGGCGCGCCGCTGCATCGTAGCTATTCCTGCACGCTGTCCGACCAGCCTGCGATGCGTAAGGTGCGCGAGTACCGCCCTGAATACGTCCGCGTCTTGCCGACGCCGGTGGCGGATCAGGCCGTGAAGGAGACCATTTACATCTCCGCCAACGTCTTTCTGGGCACGGAACGCGACATGGAAGACATCGCAGCGGTGGCACGGAAGGTAGCGCTCCATTACGCTAAGGGTATATGACCCCTTTTTCGGAACTTCAGCATTTCGGCTCTTAGCTTTTCTCTTGATGAACCTTGCCCTCATCGGGTGCGGCTACGTGGCCGAGTTCTACGGGAAGACGCTCGAGAACTATCCCACCCTCCAACTCCATGGCGCCTACGACCGCAACGCGCACAATCTCGATGCTTTCCTGCGCCGCTGGCCCGCGCGCCGATACGGCAGCCTCGACGAACTCGTTGCCGATCCCGAAATCGAACTCGTCTTGAATCTGACAAATCCCCGCAGCCATTTCGAGGTGACCCGAACGTGCCTCGAAGCCGGCAAGCACGTCTATTCAGAGAAACCGCTCGCGATGGATGCGGAACAGGCCGCCAGGCTGGTCGCCTTAGCCCAGCGCGAGGGCCTCTATCTTGCTTCTGCCCCGTGCAGTGTCCTGAGCGAGACCGCGCAAACGGTCTGGAAGGCGTTGCGGGATGGCGTCATCGGAAAGGTCCGGCTGGTTTATGCAAATTTCGACGAAGGGATGATCGCCCCGAAGCTGTCCCCGTGGAGGTGGCGCACCGATTCGGGTGTGCCATGGCCGGCGAAGGACGAGTTTGAGGTCGGCTGCACCTATGAGCACGCAGGGTATGTTCTCACGTGGCTGGCCGCCTTCTTCGGGCCCGCCTTGCGCGTGACCTCCTTCGCCTCATGCCAGATTCCCGACAAGGGCATTGCCGTTGATTCGATGGCGCCGGATTTCACCGTAGGTTGCATCGAATACGCCGATGGCGTGGTTGCACGCGTCACTTGCGGGTTGGTCGCTCCCAAGGACAAATCACTGCGCATCATCGGCGACGACGGCGTGCTGACTGTGGCCAATGTGCGAAATGACATGTGTCCGGTCTATGTTCGCCCCACACCGCCGCCCCGGCGCTGGGCGGGTATTGAACGGCGGGTCAACCGCCTGCGCCGGGCCTTGCACCTGCCGCACGCGGAGGAGGAGTGGTATTACCAGCGGGGGCTTCCTTTGGTGAGCCAGCCCCCCGTGCGATTTGCGAACGAGGGCAAGCCTGTGGACTTCTGCCGCGGTCCAGCCGAGATGGTCGCAGCGATTCAAGAGAGGCGCCCATGTCGTCTTTCCGCCGAACTTGGACTGCACATGACTGAATTGATCGAGACCCTTCAGTGGCCAGAACGCTCCGGCGGCCGGTGCAAGATCAAGTCCACCTTCGCCCCGATCGCACCAGTGCAACAGAGCGCCTGACGCCAACCGACCATGGCTGGGCCAACCGCATTGCCCCAAGCTTCGAGTTTTGCACTTTCATGTTTCACCTTTTCAGCACTTCCGATTTCAGCCACGTGCTCCCGTGCCGAGCTGACTTCCGAGTAGAGTAGATGCGTCCACTCGTTTCCATCCTTATTCCCTGTTACAACGCCCAGCGCTGGATCGGAGGGGCGACCGAGAGCGTGTTGGCGCAAACATGGACGGACAGGGAGATCATCGTTGTTGATGACGGCTCGAGCGATCGCAGCCTGGATGTGATCCGCTCGTTTGAGGGCCGGATCCGCTGGGAGACAGGCCCCAACCACGGCGGTAACGCGGCCCGTAATCGGTTGTTGGAGCTGGCCCAAGGCAGGTGGGTGCAATATCTGGATGCAGACGACTACCTATTGCCTGAGAAAGTCGCTGCCCAGGTGGCGTTTCTGAATTCATGTCCCCAGGCTGATGTGATCTACGGTCCGGTCACCTTAGAGCACTGGTCGGAAACAGATTCCGGGCGTGAGTTACTCAAGATTCCTGAGCCCCACGATCCCTGGGTCTTATTGGCCCGGTGGTATTTGCCTCAGACCGGTGCGGTCCTATGGCGCAAGCAAGCCGTTCGCGATGTAGGTGGTTGGAAAACGGGCCAGAATTGCTGCCAGGAGCATGAGCTCTATCTGCGCATGTTGATGGCGGGCAAACGATTCACCTACTGTCCGAACAATGGCGCGGTGTACCGGCAATGGGGTGAGCACACGGTTTGCAAACGGAACAAGCCCGAGGTCTATCGCCAGCGTCTTGAGATCGAGCAGCGCGCGGAAGAGTATCTCATAGGGAGGGCCGAAATGACGCCGGAGCGGCTGTGGGCCATCAACCAGGCAAGGTTCGAGATCGCGCGGATGGTTTGGCTCTACGATCGTGATTTCGCGGGAGAGATTGTCACAGCGATCCGTCAATCTCAGCCAGGCTTCGTACCCGGGGGCGATGCCGCACCCCTACACTATCGAATGCTCTACCGGACATTGGGATTCCAAGCCACGGAAAGACTGGCGGCCTGGAAGCGGTCAGTTCTGGCCCCTTGGCATGCTCAGAGGCCGTATCGGGAAGAGTGCAACCCGTGATGTTTTCTGTAGTCATACCCACATACAACCGCGCCCACCTTCTTCCCCAGGCCCTGGAATCAGTCTTTACCCAGAGCTTCAAGGATTACGAAATTATTGTCGTAGATGACGGCTCAACTGATGGCACACTGGACTATATCCGCTCATTGAACGGGGACCTGAAGGTGCTGACCCAACCGAATCGCGGACCCGGCGCCGCGCGAAATGTCGGGATTAGTGTCGCCAAGGGGGATTACGTCGCTTTCTTGGATAGCGACGACCTTTGGTTTCCGTGGACACTAGCAACTTTCCAAAAAGCGCTTTCTTCACGTTCTTGGCCGATTCATGTAATGGGTACTGCCGTAACCTTTTCAGGATTACCTCTTGATCAGTATGGAACAGCACCAAGCGTGGAGCGGTTCGAAGGATTCTCGGATTTCCTAAGCTCGGTTCCCGGGTCAGTCATTTGGTCAAGTGGTAACGCTGTCGTGCGGCGCTCTGCTTTTTCAAATGACACTCTCTTCGACTTGGACATGTGTTGTTTTGAGGACCAGGACCTGGGCTTGCGACTGGGATGTGCGCCCGGGTTCGTGAGAATCCTCTCTCCGCCAACACTTCTCTGCCGACTCACAAGTCGAAGCCTCACACGAGCCGGAACTGAGTGGTCTGTCAGCGGACTCAAAAGGCTTATCCAAAGGGAACGCTCCGGCGGTTACCCGGGCGGTGCAGCACGACGGCAAGCGCGATGTGCTTACATTTGCTTGAGCATCCGTTCCCTTTCAATGGCTTTGGCGAGGGGCGGGCGATGCCGCGAGGCGTGGAAGCTGTATGTCGAAGGGCTGCGTTGGAACGTGTCTTTGGGTAGGTTCCGCTATCTCATCGGTTTTCCGGTCCTCTTGTCCGGATTCCTGATGAAACATGCCTTCAGCAAACGACTTGATACTGGGATCGCCCAAGACGGCTTAGCATGAGGTTTCATTGCATTCTCTGTACGCGGGATTGCGTGGACATCATCCTTGAATCGCTAGAGTCGAAGGCCGCTTGGGCTGACTTCGTGTACGTTTATGACACGGGCAGCACGGACGGAACATGGGAAATCGTTCAGGAATTCGCAAAGAAGAAAGATGCTAGAATTGTGCCCTTTAAGCGCGAGGAAGTCCTTTTTCGCGAGGGCGTTAGAGCTTACGTTTTCAATGCCTTTCGGGACAATATGGAGGACGGCGACTGGATTGTGAAGTCAGACGAAGACGAATTCTATCATGTCAGTCCGCGGGAGTTTGTAAGCAACCATCTCAAAGCCCACGAGACAGCAGTTTGGACGCAGCTTTACGATTTCCGTTTGACCTGTGAGGAGGCTCAACGGCAATCTGATCCAGAATGCGTGGCTCGCGAGCGGAAAATCCCACTGATCAATCGTCGACGCTACTACTTACCAATTACATATTCCGAGCACCGGCTTTGCCGGTACCGGAAACATATGAAGTGGTATCCGAGCGACAGCTTTCCCACTAACGCGGGGTTTGTCGCGCGAGCAAGAATCCCAGTCAGGCATTACCCCCATCGTGATGTCGAACAACTAAAACATCGAGTGCGCCTCAGACAGGCATTGCTGAAGGTCCTGCCAGCGGGTACCTACCCGCATTGGAGGTGCGAGACATGGGAGGATTTTCTGGTGCCAGCAAATCTGCCGGAGTTGAGGTTCTGGCCGCTAGCCTGGAGAAGCCTTACCGGAATACTGGTTTTCGACGCATTTGCAAAGATGGTCGAAACGCGCAGTGCAGTGGGCGTTGCATCGCTTTGCCGTGCGGACCTTCGACAAAATGCGCCAGCCCTATGCTTCCAGTTACACCCCGGAGTCATTGCCAGAGCAAGTCAAGGCGGAGTTGTATTGAAACACCAGTTGGGCTTAGGGGGATGAGTCGCGGTGAGGGCAACGATAGTCATAATAACCAAGAATCGGCTCCATGAATTGAAACAAGCCATCCACTCGGCATTGGCTCAAGGTGCTTTGATTGAGGTGCTGATTGTTGACGACGGCTCGAGTGATGGCACGGCGGAGATGGTTCGAAGGGAGTTTCCGTCAGTTCGCTTGGAGCGGTCAGAAATATCGGTTGGATGTATTGTGCAACGCAATCGTGCCGCACAACTGGCCACAGGAGACATCATTCTCTCTATTGACGATGATGCGATCTTTGCCTCACCGCACACGGTGTCGCAAACGTTGCGAGAGTTCGATCACCCGCGCGTAGGCGCAGTGGCCATTCCTTATGTCGAACCACGCAAGTCGCCAGTCGTGCATCAGCAAGCGCCCCTCAGGAATGGTGTTTTCGTCACGGACAATTTTATCGGCACGGCACATGCCTTGGTAAAAGGCCTATTTCTGCGACTGGGTGGCTATCGGGAGTTCCTTGTTCACCAAGGAGAGGAGATGGACTACTGCATTCGCATGTTGGAGGCCGGATATGTGGTGCGGCTCGGCAACGCCGACCCCATCCATCACATGGAATCACCCCGGCGCGATTTTCGACGCATGGACTATTACGGCCGCCGCAACGATATCCTGTTCGCATGGCATAACGTGCCCATGCCCGAGCTGCTCGGCCACCTGCCGATAAACGTGGTCAACGGACTGCGCAGCGCCGCCCGCGCCCGGCGTTTCCGGCACATGATCTGGGGCACGCTGACCGGGCTGGGCCACGCCCTCTGTCATCCGCGAAATCGTCGGCCGGTCAGCCGACAGGTTTACTGGCTCTTCCGCCACCTCCGCAAACGCGGCCCGCTACGACTGGCCGATGTGGCGGCGGTGCAGGCGGAAGCGGGCACACCCAAAGCGGAAGAGCTCACCCGACCCGCCGCTACTGCTGACCGCGAAATGGTGAGGCCATGCAAGTGATGATTCCCCAACAATGCCCTGCGGCGACATCGTGGGACGTGTCGCACTCGGTGTCTCAACGAAAGTCATTACTGGGCCGAAGCGGCAAGCGGTTCGATGATTTGGCCGGGCAATCGACCGTCAACAATCTCCTCGTGCTTCGATCAATATGTCACGAGCGAAAGCCAGAGCACACGCTGGAAATCGGCCTCCTCTTCGGCGCGTCAACTGCAGTCATCGCCGCCTGTTATCGCGATCATGGGATCGAGGGACGTGGCCAGCACATCGCCGTCGATCCCTATCAACGCACCGTGTGGGACGACGCAGGCCGAATCACGCTGGAAGACGCCGGGCTGCGCGAGTACGTGACCGTGCTCGACGAGTTCTCCAACGCTGCGCTGCCCCGGCTGGTCACCGAGGGCTGGCAGTGCGACCTCGCATACGTGGACGGCTCGCACCTGTTCGAAGATGTGTTCGTCGATTTCTACTATGTCAACCAGCTTCTGCGCGAGAACGGGATTGTGCTGTTCGACGACAGCACCGACCCACACGTCCGGAAGGTGCTGCGGTTTATCCAACACAATCGAGGCGATTCCTACCGGCAACTCGATCTGACCGGCCACCGACCCCCTGCCGCGCAGACCCTGAAGTATCGGATTGGGCAACGGTTCGGCCGAGTACAACTCACGGGCTTCCAAAAGATTGGGAAGAGCCGCCGGCCGTGGAATGCGCCGCTTGTTCGCTTCTGAGTGAATACACCATGCAAGTGAGCACCAGCCCGGCCAGGGGGAAAGCATCGGCGACCGCAGGCCATGCCCCTGATGGCCAGCGACTTCCCGTTGCCGATCCGAACGCTCCCAGCCTTCGGGCGGAGCGGGCCAGGGAGGTGATGCGGGCGAACGGCCCATTGATTGATGACCGTTGTGCGTTCCTGGCGAAGCATGCGCGCGGCAAGGACGTGCTCGATGTGGGATGCGTGAACCACTCGGCCGCTCATAGCGGCGACCGCGACTGGCTGCACGCCCATCTGGTGCGCGAGGCGAAGTCTTGTGTTGGCGCTGACGTTCTCGCGGACGACGTACGCCTGCTCCAGAACAAAGGCTTCGAGGTCGTTCAGTTGGACATCACGCGCGAAACATTGCCTCGGCAGTTCGATGTGATCGTGTGCGGGGAAGTGATCGAGCACGTGGGCAATCCGGAAGCGCTGTTGGCCAACTGTCGCCGGATGCTACGTCCGAACGGTCGCCTGTACCTCACGACGCCCAATCCTTGGTACGTTAACTACGTCTTGAAATACGTGTTCTCAGCCCAGCCTGTCGTCGACAGCATCGAGCATGTGGCCTGGTACGATCCGGGCGTTCTGGCGGAGCTAGCCGGGCGGGCCGGGTTCCGCTTGGAGCGTTTCCATGGACTCCGCGTGACTCGCACGAACACGCTGCGGGCCCGAATCTTCTTCCGCATGATGCCCCTGTGGCGCGCCCTGCGCGTGCGGAAGGAGTTGTTCGCAAACTCGATTTTGTACGAGCTTGCTCCGATCCACGCGAATAACGCGAGCAGTGGACAATGAACAAACTGTTTCATGCTGGCGCGTTGTGTACGGAACACGCGAGCTACGCTTATCACAACTATGAGAATCCAGACCCACCGCACCAACCGCTCTACCTGAAGAGAGTAGTGAGAGCTCTTCACACGACCGGTAGGTATCAGGTGGTGTTGGACGCGGGTTGCGGGGATGGGAACTTCGCAGCGTCGTTGTCCGAATACGGTTTCACGATGTATGGCATTGATCTGTCATCTGGAGCGATCGACCGAGCGAGGCAAAATTGGCCACAGATCAGTTTTGCCGAAGCGTCTGTCTATGACGACCTCGGGGCTGTTTTTCCGGGGGTGGATCAATTCGATGCGATTGTTTCGATCGAGGTTATCGAGCATCTTTACAGTCCGAGGACGTTTATGCGACGTGCTCTTGATGGGCTGCGTACGGGCGGGGTGTTGATCCTTACAACCCCATACTGGGGCTACGTCAAGAACATCGTGCTCGCAGTCAGCAATCGGCTGGACCTGGCACACACTGCGCTTTGGGACGGGGGACATATCAAGCACTGGTCTTACCGAACCCTGCGTTCTCTAGGCGAGCAGGCCGGTTTCACGTTTATCGCCTTTGAGGGTGCTGGAAGACCTGTGCCATTTCTTTGGAACGGCATGATGATGGTGTTCCAGCGTAGCACTTGAGCACACGAATCCGTCGATTCAATCGCAAACCAAGGTCGTTTGGCCGGCTGCGACTGGGACAAGTCCGTTAATGGTCGTCACCGGTAGTGACAAGCAGCATGCGTATCGGCGAGGGTTGAGGGGGGCAGACCGGGTGTTTGGGTCGGCTTCTGACCAGCAGTTATTACAAGTGGAACCTCTGAGCCGACAGTTCTCTGGCGCGATGGGGTGGCTGCGTTCGGCCGTTGCGATGCCGCTGGCTGGCTGGGCTGTCGAGCGGGCGCGTGACGCGGACTGCGAGGTGATGGGCCGCGGAAGTGAGAACGGCGAGGCACGACAACTCGAGGATATGAAATGGTTCGATCGACGCTAGTGTCATGAGCTGAAGATTTCGCCGGAACGCGGTACTGGTCGACACCATAAAGCAACTCCTTCAACAGCGCGACTCCCATACCGAAGTCATCGTCGTAGATCAGCTTGCGCAGCACGACGCGGGGAGCTCCGGAATCCTCTCTTGGGAAGCCGCCAGCAGTTCGATTAGATGTTTTAATCTCGATCGAGCCGGACTTACGCACGCTCGACATTTTGGCGCGATGCAGGCGAGCGGCCGAATCGTGCTCTTTTATGAGGACGACGTGGTCTTTTGGCCGAATTCGGTCCGGGAACACCTTGTAATTTACAGTGATGCAAACGTCAGCGAGGTTGCTGGACAGGCATTACTCCGGGGAGAAACGACCCGCACGTGCGGAAGGTGCTGCGATTCATCCAACGCAATCGCCGGGATTCGTACAAGCAACTCGATCTGATCGGCCACCGATTACCTGCCGCGCATACCCTGAAGTATCGGATTGGCTAACGGTTCGGCCGAGTACAACTCGCCGCCTTCCAAAAGATTGGCGTGAGCCGCCGACCATGGAATGCTCGATTCTGTGGCTTCTGACTGATACGCAGTCCAAATGAGCGTCGTTCAATCAATGTCGGACCTCGAACTGCAGCGAGCTTATTACGCAAGCACTGTGGCACAATATGAGGCGCTGCACTTCGGCCAGGATCCGGAGCACGATTTTGCGCTGGCCTGGCTGTCGGGCGTCGTCTCGTTTCTTCAGGCCGAAGAGTTGCTCGACGTGGGGGCCGGTACCGGACGCGTGCTTCATTACATGAAACGGACGCATCCAGGCTTGCGGGTCGTGGGCATCGAACCAATCGCGGAATTGCGGAGAGTCGGCTATGGGAACGGCCTCACCGAACAGGAATTGATCGCTGGCGATGGAGGGCAGGTCCCATACGCGGACGGGGCATTCGACATTGTCTGTGCGTTCGCGGTGCTCCATCATGTCCGTCACCCAGAGTGCGTCGTGTCCGAAATGCTCCGCGTGGCGAAAAAGGCGGTGTTCATCTCCGATTCGAACAACTTTGGTCAGGGATCGTGGCTGGTCCGGTCTGTTAAGCAGATGCTTCGGGTGCTGCATCTCTGGAAGCTTGCCGACCGGATAAAGACACATGGTCGTGGTTATTCAATCAGCAAGGAGGACGGCCTCTCGTACTCCTATTCCGTGTTCGACAGTCTTCCGCTGGTCCGTAGCTCGTGTCGAAGCGTTCATTTCATGAACACGCGCGACTCTGGGCCCAGCCTGTTCCGCACCGCCGGTTATGCGGCCTTGCTGGGACTGAAATGATTCCAGGCAAGCCTGGTTATCGGACGCCTTGAATCGTCTTCAATTGATAGGCGCGAACGGCTGGATAGTCGCGCAGATCGGCGCTCGCGAGCATTATGCGTTGCCGCGGGCGCTCGAGCGGCTAGGGGCGCTGGGGAGGTTGTATACAGATGCCTGGGCGGGACTGCTGCTGCGCCGGGCGCGGTTCGGGCCGGATGGGTTGCGGGCGTTGGCCAATCGGTACCATCGCGAAGTTCCAAGCGACAAGGTGACGGCCTTCAATGCACGAGGATTGCAACAAGCTCTCGAGCGTTCGCGTCGTCGTGGGCAGCCCCAGTCGGTCGAGGAGCAGTTTCAGCAATTCATCGTGGATGGGCGCGGTTTCGCCTTGCGAGTGAACCGCCATCTTGAGCAGCACTGGCATCGCATCCGGCCGGCAGGGATGATCGGGTACGACACGGGCTGTCTCGAGACCCAGCAGTTACTGGCTGAGCGAGGCGTGCCAACGATCGTCGATCAGATCGATCCAGGCCGCTGCGAGGAGGAGATTGTGTATGCCGAGGCGGCGAAATGGCCCGGCTGGCAGGCGATGCCTGGCCGGATTCCGGAAGCTTATTTCGAGCGCCTTGAAGAGGAGTGGCGGCTGGCGACGCGCGTAGTCGTGAATTCCGAGTGGAGCAAGGCCGCGCTCATCCGTCAGGGAGTTCCCGAGGGAAAGCTGGTCGTCGTGCCGCTTTGTTACGAGTCGCCCGCTGAGTTGCCGCCACGGCCGGAGGTTGGCAGCGGCCGCACGAAGACCGTGCTATGGCTCGGGCAAGTGGTCTTGCGGAAGGGCATTCAGTATCTCTTCGAAGCGGCCAAGATGCTGGCCGATCGGCCGCTGCGGTTTGTCGTGGCCGGACCAATTGGCATTTCGCAGGAAACTGTCGCCTCGACGCCGAAGAACATGCAGTTCATCGGTGCGGTGACGCGTGACCACGCCGTTGATCTGTATCGCAGTGCCGACCTGTTTGTGCTGCCAACTCTTTCCGACGGCTTCGCTCTAACGCAGCTTGAAGCAATGGCCCACGGCCTGCCTGTCATCACGACACCCAACTGCGGCCGCGTAGTGAGCGACGGCGAGGACGGCCGGATCGTGCCGGCCGGCGATGCGGAAGCGTTGGCCGCGGCGATTGAAGAGATGGTTTCTGATGCGGCGCGACTACGCACAGCATCACGGCGGGCGGTGGCAACGGCTGCACGATTCTCGCTGGCGGAGTTGACGCGGCGGCTCGATACTGTGCTGGCAGGGCTCGCCTGCCCGCGCCCGCTCGGCGCTGTGAAATGAACTGGTTTGGTCGCAAACTGCGAGTGTAATGCCGGAACTTGATAACTTTTGGGTCTGGGTCGTAGCGTTGCTCATGGTTGGTCTGCTCGTGGCTTACGTCGGACCGGATGTGCGACGCCTGGTCCGCGGCCGAAATGTAGTGTTGGCTGGTATCCTTGCCTGGTTCCTGCTGGAGGGGATCACGCTCTCTCCCGGTTTGAGGGAATTTGACCAGGCGACCTACGACTACTCGGTATTGTGTGTCTTTCTCTCCAGCGCGGCGTTTCTGGCAGGGTATCACCTGCTTACGCCGACGCGCCTATTCGATCCGGTCGCTCTCCGCTTTCGCTTGCTTGACGATCCGGAGGCGCTGTGGCGCCTTGTGCTCATCTGCTCGCTCATCGGCTTTTTACCGATTGCTTACTACTCGGGTCTTCAACTGATAGAGCTGATAAACGGCATGATGGGGATGCGCAGCACCTGGGGAGGCCTGATCGGCCGCGCCCGGTATGGTGGCTTTCGGGACGCCATGCTGATGCTGGAGAATTTCGTGATCGGTGCAGGGCCTCTGGCTCTAATCCTGCTTCTCAATCGCCGGGTTGCGGTTGGGCGGAGATTGGTCTGCTGCCTTGTGGTCCTCTGGCCGCTCGCGCGGGCCTATGGCGCCGGAACCCGATCGTCCCTGATTATGGCGGTGTTGCCGGCAGTGGCGGTAATCTTCTTCGCATCGAATCGCCGAATTCAGCAGGCCATGGTCGTCGCCGGGCTGATTGCCATCCCCACGGTCTATACTTTCATGGCCGCCATGCTTGCCTCGCGCAGCAGCGGACAGCTCAGCTGGGAAGCTGCTGCCCAAGTGGAGTATATGGGAAGCGAGTTGCTGCAAGAGCTGGCTTACATTGTCAAGAATGTGCCCCAGAACGCGGAATACCAATGGGGCTACAACTACTACGTGCAGCTGGTCAATCCCATCCCGCGCTATCTTTGGGCCGGGAAGCCCACGCTCGACACCGGCATCTTGATGGCGCAACTGAAAGGGGCGGTGAGCAGTACCGGTGAACCTTATTTGACTATATCGCCGGGGCTGATTGGGGAAATGTACTTGAATTTTGGTCTGTACGGCATAATCGGGCTGAGTGCGTTCGGCGGCTGGCTGGTTCGTGGCTGGGACAGGATTATCGAACGCCACAGGGATTCTCTCAGTACGATGGTTTTTTACAGCATGGGCTTGGCTGTGCTGTTCATCCTTGGCCGGTCGTTTACGATGAACATGTTTTACGGAATGATGGCCTTGTATGCGGGCGTGTGGGTGACGACCGAATGGGTCAGCGCTAAAGGAGCGACCAGCTCTGCCGCGCCGTCGCAGATGATGCTTGGCGCAGGATTCGCACCTGGTAGGACTGTTCCGTGAGCATCGCAGCAGAGAGCGTGTCCGTTGCGACGTCTGCCGGAGTTAGGAGGCGTCCTCTACGGGTATCGTTTCTGACGGTCATGCCGTCTCCCTACATGCGCGATCTATTCGACGCGATGGTCAATCATGCAGGAATGGACTTGCGGGTGCACTACTTGGAGATGGCCGCGCCAGACACCTATTGGGGCGACGTGCTGCTGCCTGAGTATGCAGATGTGCTTACGGGTGGCTGGTTTTGGTTCCTGGACGGCCGCATTCACTACAACCCCGGTGCTGCCCGGCGGGTACTGGCGGAGCGGCCGGATGTGGCGGTCGTGGCGGGCTATTCTGGGCTGACCAATCAACTGGTGATGCGCGCCTTACGACGGCGACGGATCCCTTGGGTGTTCTACGGCGAGTTGCCGGGTATGAACCGCCACGGCCTTGTACGCCGCGCGCTGCGCCGCATCGCCCAGAAACCGGCCGTGCGCTGGCCGTCGGCGATTGCTGCGATCGGTTCCAAGGCAGCGGCCTCCTACCGGGCGCTGGCACCGGACGACTGCCCGGTCTACAACATCCCCTATTGTTGCGATATGCAGCCATTCATCGAGATGCCGCGCCGCGCGAATCCAAACGGCGGCGTGCGGTTCCTCTATTGCGGCCAGTTGATCGAGCGCAAGGGGGCCGATCTGTTGCTCGATTCCTTCTTGCCAGTCGCGCGTGAGAATTTGCACGCCACGCTCACCTTCGTGGGTGAAGGGCCTTTGCGCCAGGCTTTGCAGCAGCGGGTGCCCCACGAACTGGTGTCCAGGATTTGCTTTACTGGTTTTCAGCCCGTCGCCGAGTTGCCGCGCTGGTTTGCCAAGGCCGATGTGCTGGTGCTGCCATCGAGGCACGACGGATGGGGCGTTGTCGTCAACCAGGGGTTGGCTGGGGGCATGGCTGTTGTGTGCTCGGACGCGGTCGGTGCCGCGGCCGACTTAGTGAAGCCATACGTGAACGGACTCATTTTTCCTAGCGGGGATGGCCAATCCTTGCGGCAGTTACTGTTCGCATTGGCCGGTCGTCCGAATCGCGCGGAGGAGATGGGTCAGCGTTCGCGCGAAATCGCTCTTGGCCACACCCCCCGGCAGGCTGTTGAGCGGTGGAACGAAGTACTGTCCGCCGTGCTGTCCGCACGTCCCCGGCGTCATCCTGAGTAGACCATGCTGAAGCGCTACGGACCCCTGGCCGACAGCCGATCCGCTGTCCGCGGCGAATCGAGGGTGTGGCCGGCCGGTCCGGCGATGTTGCCTGACGCGCCGCGCCCAAAGGAAGCTCTTCACGTGCTTCTCGTGTCCGCATCCTCGGGGTCGCAAGGTGGCGGGGAGTTGTACCTGGTGGGGCTGGCCGAGGAGTTGCATCGCCACGGGCATCACGTAGAGGTGGTGTTGTCCGATCATTTGCGGATGGACGCGCTGGCCGGATTATTGGATCCACATGCCAAGGTACGCCGTGTGCCGTATGTCAATACCTATGACCGTTCACTGCGCGTCGCCGCGTCGGTGCTTGATCACAGCGCGATCGCCCGGCTGGCGGAAACCTTTCGACGGTTGGCTCCCAATGTATTGCACATCAACAAGCAGAATCTTGAAGATGGCCTGGATCTTGTGCTTGCGGCGCAGCGCTCGGGACTTTCTTATGTGACTACGATCCACATCACGCGGAGCATGACGAAGCTCGGCGCAGTTGGGGGGCGAATGCGCGATTGGATTGCCCGGCGTGTGCTGCGCGAGTCAAGTGGCCATTATTTGGTCATAGCTGAATCGTCCCGAGCGGAGTTGGTCCGGTTTCTTGGCCGGCATGCCAGTCCAGTTTCGATCCACACGGTGCGCAACGGCGTGGCACCAGCCCCTAGTGGTGACCGGGCTGCAGTTCGAACGGAATGGAACTGTACTCCGGCCGGCCTGGTGTTAGGGTGTGTCGCGCGTATTGAAGAGCAGAAGAACCCGCTTTTCCTGGTCGAGCTGCTGGCCGTGCTGCCTGAGCATGTGAAACTGGTGTGGGTTGGGGATGGTCGCATGCGAGGTGAGTTGGAACTTGCCGCTGCGAAGGCCGGCTTGAGCCATCGACTCCATATCGATGGCTGGCGGAGCGATGCCCGGGCGCGAATGGCTGGCTTTGACCTGTTCGTGCTGCCGTCGCGGTATGAGGGCTTACCCTTCGCGGTGCTGGAGGCGATGGCGGCCGGGCTTCCGTGTCTTGTGACGGACGCCGACGGCCTACGTGAAGCAGTGCTCGATGGCGAATGCGGGCGAGTATTGCCGCCTCATGATGTGCGGGCGTGGCTGGCGGCGTTGCGCCCTGCCATCGACGATGCCTCCCTTCGGGCCCGCTGGGGCCAGGCTGCACGCCGGCGATACGGTGAGCACTTCAGCCTGGAGGCGACAGGCCGGGCCACACTGGATGTGTATCGTCAGGTGATGGCGGCGTCAACCACGGATGCACACGGATAAACACGGATATGAGTGCTGGAAAAACTGACCGGCAGAACGGTTCTTAGTCATCCTTTTATCCGTGTTCATCCGCGTTTATCCGTGGAGCGACCTCCTTTTGACGATCACACCTTTCGGCGAAGAACCTCAAAGTTCACGGCGCCCGGATCCCATTGACGTGCTGCATGTCATTCCCTACATGCACCCGCGGGCAGGCGGGCCACCTGTGGTTGTCGATCGGTTGTGCCGGAGACTGGCGAGCCGCGGCTGGAGGAGCCGGGTCGTCACTACCGATGCCTTCTCCGACGACGGCGATCAAGCTTGGCTCGATCCGTATCAAGGCGGCTATTCGATCGAAGTCTTCCCCGGCAGGGGGATGGGCGGTTACAGCTACAGTCGGGGGTTGTCGGATGCTCTAGACCGTCTGGTCACCCGCAGCCGGTTGGTGC
Source organism: Acidobacteriota bacterium (assembly GCA_016210985.1). GTDB lineage: Bacteria > Acidobacteriota > Blastocatellia > HR10 > JACQTD01 > JACQTD01. The sequence goes on along the minus strand of JACQTD010000267.1, from coordinate 1,128 downwards.
ATTTGCATACGGTGTGGAGCTATTCGACATGGGCGGCAATACGGGCCTGCCGCAGGCAGCGCATCCCGTACGTGGTGATGCCTCATGGCATGCTCGATCCGCACTCGCTTTCACGCAAATGGCTGAAGAAGCAGATCTATGGCCGCCTGGTGGAATGGCCGAACCTCCGGAGAGCCGCTGCAATGATTTACACCCACTCGGCCGAACGCGCGCTGGCCGAATCTGCGGTGAAAGGCTTGCCGGCAGGATATGTCGTGCCCCTGGGGTCCGATGATCCACCGGACGTAGCGCGGGCCGTGTTGGCTGAAGGATTTCTAGCCGCTCGTCCGGGACTCCGCGGCAAGGCGATCGTACTCTTTCTCAGCCGGCTTCATCCGAAGAAGGGGCTTGATCTTCTGATTCCAGCCTTTGCCCTGCTTGCGGCGAATCAGCCGGACGCTCATCTCGTCGTGGCAGGTGAGGGGAATGCGGCTTACGTTCGGCAATTGATGTGGATGGCCGGCCGTGCGAGGCTGGCCGATCGAGTGACATTCACCGGAGCGCTTCGAGGCCGGGCCAAGTGGGAGGCACTGGCGGCTTGTCGCGTGTTTGCGTTGCCCTCCTACCAGGAGAATTTTGCGTTGGTCGTGATAGAGGCCCAGCGGATCGGTGTACCGGTGGTGATCAGCCGCAGAGTCAACATCTGGGAAGACCTCGTCGAGGGAGGTGGAGGCGCCGCCTGTGATCTAACGCCGTCCGGCATTGCCGATGCGCTCCAGCGGTGGTTGGCCGATGCCGCGGAAGCCGAAGCAGCCGGCCGGCGGGGAGAGCTGTTCGTCCGCGAACACTTCAACTGGAATCGCGCCGCGGATGTTTTGTGCGAGGTATATGAACAGGTGCTGAGCCGCGTTGCCGGTGCCGAACCTGGAGGGACCCACGGATGCACACCGTTACACACGGATGTAGGTAATGGGAAAATGGCTAGGGGCGCCGTGGGAAAGGTGGGTGTGAAGGGTTGAGGTGATCACCCGGTATCAAGGGTTTTCATCCGTGTCCATCCGTTGTTAAGACGTCCTTATGGGTTCCAACCGCGGTAAGGACAACGTGGAATTTGTCCCGAACGTAGGTCGCCCGGTAGTTCATGGTGAT
>JACQTD010000260.1 GCA_016210985.1 Acidobacteriota bacterium | reverse complement strand
GTCCGGTATTGTACTTCGACAGATAAGTATCGAAACTCCAGTCCCAGCCCAAAGGCACCGGTCAAAATGTAGAAACTCTAGAGGCCGGCTTTCAAAAGCCGGCCTAAAGTCAATGGCCGCGCTGTGCGGCCAGCTTAGTTCCCCATTGGTGTCATACTTGGCGGCGAAGAGCCGCGAGATACAACGGTCCTTTACCCCCTCGACACTTCTTATTCTTAGCTCGTCCAAATCCCACACTGTTTCACGGTCGCTGCCAATATTTCGGGTTAATCGTCGGAGAGTATAATCACCCGCTGATGGTCGGGCAAGCTGTGACTTAGACACCTACCGCTTGAGGAGCTTCGTTCAACGCACCTATAATGATCGGTTTGAGAGTACGAGGGGATTGCGGCTATGGATTTCCAGCTCGTTTCGGAGTATCAGCCCTGCGGTGATCAGCCCCAGGCCATCGAGGGGTTGGTTCGCGGGCTTGCCGAGAACCGGAAGTACCAGGTGCTCCTGGGCATCACCGGATCGGGAAAGACCTATACCGTGGCCAGGGTGGTCGAGCGGGTAAACCGGCCGACGCTGGTCATGGCCCACAACAAAACGCTCGCCGCCCAGCTCTACCAGGAATTCAAGTCCTTCTTCCCCCACAACGCCGTCGAATATTTTGTCAGTTACTACGATTACTACCAGCCCGAGGCCTACGTACCCTCTACAGATACGTACATCGAGAAGGAGGCGACGATCAACGAGGAGATCGACCGGCTTCGTCTGTCCGCGACGCGGTCGCTCTTCGAGCGGCGCGACGTGCTGATCGTAGCCAGCGTCTCCTGCATCTACGGTCTCGGCGATCCCGACGCTTATTATGACATGCTGATTTTTCTCGAGTGCGGCCAGCAGATCAAACGCCGGGACCTGCTGACCAGGTTGGTCGAAATTCAATACGAACGCAATGACACCGAGTTCAAGCGGGGCACCTTCCGGGTTCGCGGCGACGTGGTCGAGGTATACCCGGTCTATCAGGAGACGGCCATACGGATCGAGTTGTGGGGCGATGAAATCGACGCCCTGTCGACCTTTGACCCGCTGCTGGGCGAGGTGCTGGCGCGCCACCAGCGCCTGGTCATCTATCCGAAATCGCACTACGTCACTCCGCAGGATACGCTGAAACGAGCCATCCGAACGATCAAGGAGGAACTCGAGATCTGGAGACCCCAGTTGGAGGAGCAGGGGAAACTCCTCGAGGCCCAACGCCTCCATGAACGGACGACCTACGATCTCGAAATGCTGCGGGAATTCGGATTCTGCCGAGGCATCGAGAACTATTCGCGCCACCTGACGGGCCGCAAAGCCGGCGAACCGCCACCCACGCTGCTGGACTACCTTCCCAACGATGCCCTGATGATCCTCGATGAGAGCCATCAGACGGTTCCGCAGATCCGCGGCATGTACAATGGAGATCGGACGCGGAAACAGACGCTGGTCGACTACGGCTTCCGGCTACCGTCGGCGCTGGATAACCGCCCGCTCCAATTCGCCGAATGGGAGTCACGGGTTGGACAGGTGATCTGCGTTTCGGCGACGCCTGCCGACTGGGAGGTCCAGAAGGCGGGAGGAGAAATCATCGAGCAGATTGTCCGGCCGACCGGGCTTCTCGATCCCGAAGTGGAAGTCCGTCCCATCCCCGGACAGGTCGATGACCTGCTCCACGAGGTCAGGAAACGCGTGGAGGGGCACGAGCGGGTGCTGGTCACGACGCTCACCAAACGCATGGCGGAGGATCTTTCCTCATACTTCACCGAACTCGGCGTCCGGGTGCAGTATCTCCATTCGGAAATCAACACGCTCGAGCGCGTCCGCATTCTCCGCGACTTGCGTCGTGGAGATTTCGATGTGCTCGTGGGGGTCAATTTACTGCGCGAGGGCCTCGACCTGCCTGAGGTGTCGCTGGTAGCGATCCTGGATGCGGACAAGGAGGGCTTCCTTCGATCCGAACGATCGCTGATTCAGACCATCGGCCGAGCGGCGAGGAACGCGCATGGCAAGGCGATCCTGTACGCGGATGTGATGAACCATTCCGTTTCGAACGCGGTGCGCGAGACCCGGCGGCGAAGGGCGGTACAGGAAGAACACAACACACGATACGGCATCACGCCGCGGACGATCGTCAAGCCGATCGAGGCGCTGCTGGTGACGATCGCCGAAGCCGACTATTTCAAAGTGCCGCTCGAAACCGGGGAGGAGGAGGAATACACTCCCGAGCGACTGGAGCAGGCCCTGAAACAACTGGAGGCTGAGATGCGGCAGGCGGCGAAAGCCATGGAATTCGAACGAGCGGCGGAATTGCGCGACCGGATGCGCGGGCTCCGGGCCCGGTACCTTGAAGTGAGCTGACGGCATGTCGATATTTCGCTTCTATACGGCGGGTGAATCGCACGGACGCGCGCTCGTGACCATCCTTGAAGGCATCCCCGCCGGACTCCCCATCGATCCTGAATACATCGATCATCAGTTGCGCAGGCGGCAGGGAGGCTATGGCCGGGGAGGACGCCAGAAGATCGAGCGGGATGAAGTTCAAGTGCTCAGCGGGGTTCGGCATGGCGAAGCCCTTGGTTCACCGATCGCGCTGATGATCGAAAACCGGGATTTCAGTCACTGGCAGGAGGTCATGTCGGTCCGACCGGTGGGGATCGAAGAAAGCAAGGCCAGGCGCCTGACCAGGCCCCGCCCAGGCCACGCGGACCTCGCCGGCGGGCTCAAGTACGACCGGGATGATTTGAGGGATATCCTGGAACGGGCGAGCGCACGGGAAACCGCGGCCCGTGTCGCCGCGGGCAGTGTGGCCCGACTCCTGCTTAGCGCGTTCGGCATTGAAATCGCCAGTCACACGCTGATGCTCGGCGGCATTCCCCTCGATTGGTCATCCCAGGTACCGTGGGAAAAGATTGCTGCAATCTCCGTCGACTCTGCCTTGCACTGCGCGGATCAGGAAGGGGAGCGGCAGATGATCGCCCGCATCGACCAGGCCAAACACGACGGCGACACGCTCGGCGGCGTGTTCGAAGTCGTGGCCCGGAATGTTCCCGCAGGGCTCGGTTCCCACACGCAATGGGACCTCAAGCTCGACGGCCGGCTCGCCCGGGCGATCATGTCGATCCAGGCCGTGAAGGCGGTGGAGATCGGTGACGGCGCCCGCGTGAGCGGTCTCCCCGGGTCGCAGTCCCAGGACGAAATCCACTACGACGCCAAAGCGGGGAAGTTTTTCCGACCGAGCAATCATGCCGGGGGATTGGAAGGCGGAATGACGAATGGCGAGGAGGTCCGGATCCGCGGGCACCTCAAACCGATTTCCACGCTTCGACGGCCGCTCATGAGCGTCGACCTGCAGAGTAAACAACCGGCGGAAGCCGCGTTCGAGCGATCCGATATCACAGCCGTTCCTGCCGCGGGCGTGATCGGCGAGGCCATGGTCGCGCTGGCGCTCGCGGAGGCTATGCGGGAGAAATTCGGGGGGGATTCCCTCGCGGAGATGAAGCGTAATTTTGAGGGGTATATTGAGCAGATGGCTCAATTCTGACTGTCGGAAGATGACCTTTTCGCTACGAACCCGGCTTACCTTTTGGTACGTCGGCGTGCTTGCCGTGATCCTCCTCGGCTACGGCACCTCCATCTATTTCTATTTTTCGGCCAAGTTGCTGAGCGAGATTGACGGCGGCTTGCTCCGGCAGGTCCAACGAATCGAGGCGAGCCTGAATGCGGTGGCGCAGGGTTTCGAGATACCGCACGAACGGACCGATCGTCTGACGCTGGCGCCGGATCTGGTCGAGTTGATCGACCCCGAGGGACGGGTGGCCGACTCGGCGGCGGAGGGCGAAGATCAGGTTGTGCCCATCAACCCCGACACCCTGCGTCGGGCGGCCCAAACCCCGGGACCGGTGATGGAGATCCTGACCACTCGCGACGGCAAGCGAATGCGGGTGGCGACCTGGAGGAGCTTCGGCGAGGACGGGAAGCTCGACTGTTACATCCGCGCCGGCTACCTGCTCTCAGATTTGAAGGCGGCGCAGGAACGGATGTTGACGGCCCTGGGCGGCGCGTTACTGATTGCGCTGGGTTTGGCCGGATACGGAGGGTGGCTGCTGGCCGGCCGGGCGCTTCGACCCGTGGACCGCGTCACTGCGGCCGCGCGAGCGATTACCGCCACGAATCTGAAGGAGCGTGTGGATGTGCCGCCGAGTTCGGACGAACTCAGCCGTCTGGCCCAGACGTTCAATGAGATGATCAGCCGGCTGGACGAGGCGTTCGATCGTGAGCGGCGCTTCACGGACGAGGTATCCCATGAGCTTCGGACACCGCTGGCGGTCCTGCGATCGGAAATCGAGATCACGCTCCATCGCGACCGTTCGCCGGAGGAATACCGTGCAGCGATGCGGAGGCTGCTCGACGAGATACTCAAGCTTGGGAATCTCGTCGAAGATCTGCTGATGCTCGCCCGGTCCGACACCGGACATCTGACGCTTGAACGCCAGGAGCTGCGACTCGACCAGTTGGGAGAGGAGATGACAGACTTTGTCCGGCCGTTGGCGGAGGAGCGGGCGATCGCGCTTGAATTCTCGCCCTCCCCGGTGCCGCTCTTGGTCGTCGGGGATCCGCGCCGCCTCAGACAACTCACGCTCAATCTGTTGGGCAACGCGCTGAAGTTCACACCCTCGGGGGGTCGGGTACAGGTCCACGTATCGGCGGAGAATGGCGACGCGGCCCTTTTCGTTGAGGACTCGGGACGCGGAATCCCGGCTGCGGATCTGCCTCATGTTCTCGATCGGTTCTTTCGCCGTAAACAGGAGGGGGAGGACGGAAGCAGCGGACTGGGACTCGGCCTCGCTATCTCCAAATGGATAGCAGAGGCCCACGGGGGGAGGATCGAGATCAGGAGTGAGGTGGGAAAGGGGACCCGGGTGACGGTGCGGCTGCCCCGGTACCGTGCCTAAGGAGCGGAGGTCTTGTGCTTTCGCGCATGATTCGAGAGCGCGCCACGACAGACTGCGAGTTCAGCTACGATCTTCCGGTCCGTGCTGCGAAGCTGGGAGACCATCAAAATCGCATCGTCAAAATGGAGTTGGCCCAGCCGTTCGAATGCCGCCTCCAAATTCTCCAGCAACGCGGTCTCGGATACGCGCTCGATCGTCTGGCCGTCGAGCGTGCGCTTGCTGGCGATACCGGCCGGCTCTGTGTTCTTGCCCGAGCTTCTTCGTGCCTGCTCAGAAGGCGCATCATCCCGGTTCAGTGTTAATACGACGGTCTGGGCCACCTCGAAGGCCTTGGACACGCTCAGCCCGGCCGACATCTGGAGCAGGGAGAGCAGGATGCGTGCCTTCCCAGGCGCGGCGGTGGACCGGCTGCCTTCGGCGACCGCATCCTCCATCCAGCCAAGCGCCTCGTCCTTTCTCGATTGCTGGATCAGTCGCTCGGCTGTCGCAGCGAAGACCTCGGCACGGTGCGTGGGTTCGCTCAAGGAAGAGGCGAAATGGCGGACGCGTTCAAAATCATCCCCTCGGACGGCACTCATAGCGAACTCAAGGGCAACCAGTTCTTTCGCCTGGCCTCGCGATTCGGCTTTCCTGACCCGGTCGGTGAGTTGTTGCGCGCGGCTCCAGTCTCCCTCGCGGGAGGCCTGTAAAGCGGCCTGGATCAGGCTCTGGTCGCTCACGCTCGGACTATTCGCGGCCCGGGTTCGCGTACCCGGATCACTTCCATTCCTGCCCCGCAGGGCCGGGGAACCCGGGTTGAGTCCCTTCGGCTCCAAACCCGGGCCCATACCGGCAGCAAGCCTCTGGACCGCGCTCTCCAAGGCCGCGACCTGATCGGGCGCATAACGCATGAAGAGGTTCATGTGGTCTTGGATGAAGTCGCGTCGATCTTCTGGGCCAAGGGTCAGTTCATTGGACGCTGCCGTATTGCCCTGCAGGCTGTCGGGGAAACTGGAAAGCGCCGCTCCAAGGGCGTTGAGGAGCCTCGCGGTCGTAGCGGCATCAATACCGGAAGCCGGCTGGGCGTTGGTCCAGCCATCGGTTTCCGCACCCTGGAATACATAATCAAGCAGTGCCATCAGCGCGTCGAGCTCGGGACGCCCACTCTCCAGCGTCTGCTGAAGGGCGGCCTCAAATACAGAATTCGCGCCCTCCGGGTTGGATTCCCAGAGATTGGTGAGGAAGGACGAGAGATCCTCGGGCAGTCCGTTCTTCAAACTGTCGATGGCCAGCGATGCCGCTTTTTCGGGATCGCTCTCCATGAGAATCTCAGCGTAATCAATCAGTGCAGCGTCCTGTCCCTGCCAGGCTGACTGCATCTCCGGGTCCAGGGCGTGGGCTCTGAGGATACGGTCACGTTCCTCCTCAATCAGGATCCGCGCGAGTTCGGGATCTACAGCGGCGGCCCGCCGCAAGATGGATCTGCGGAGCGTCTCCATTTCCTCCAGGGACTCAGCCCGCCCGGCAGCGTCGGGGGAGAGTTCGGCCTCCATTCTTCGGAGTTCGGCGACCGACTCCCTGAAATGTTCGCGCGCCCTGGCCTGGTCGAGCATGCCCCAGACCTCTCCTAATCTGGCGAATTTTGCCGACCTGCTCTTTTCGCTCGAGAGACTTCGGATGAGGCCCTCCAAGTATTCGAGCGTCTGCTCAATCCGCGACGGTCCTTCCCCATCCTCATCCAACCGGGTTCGATCCGGGATTCCAAGCCGGTATGGGGCCGCACACACCTCCAACGTGGCGAGCAGCACCATGGCACCTGCAAGTAAGCTTCTACCTCCCACTCCAGAGAGGCGCATGGAATCCTCCTGACAGCGGCCGATATTATGCAGGGATAAAACGGAAAAAGACAATAGGAGAAAACGGGTCAAATCGGCTGGCGACCGACCGGCCCGGAGGCCGCCTAATTGTTTTGTTTTCAATACCACGCCGAAGTGCCTCTGGCTCAGGCCGCCGGGGGCGAACAGGGGCATCCCGGACGGCGATTTCCGCCTCCCGGGACCCCCGAAAAGGATGAAAAAAATTTATTTTACCCCAGGGCTGCTGATTTGGCCTTTTTACGGTTCGTGGGCCGGTCAGTCCGGCGGGTAGCACATCCGTCCCATTCCGAGCTGCGGGAGTTGAGGGAGGAAAGGTGGTTCAGGACTTGCCGAAAAGCGATCCGAATTCGAGGGGATCCACACCCAAGTGCTGGTAGGCCGCGGGCGTGACCATTCGTCCTCGAGGGGTTCGATTGAGGAAGCCGATCTGAATCAGGTAGGGCTCGTAGATCTCTTCGATGGCGTCCTTCTCCTCGCTGATGGCCGCCGAAATCGTGCTTACGCCTACGGGACCACCCCGAAACTTATCTATTATGCAGTGCAAGAGCTTACGATCGATCTCATCCAGCCCGTAACGGTCGACCTCCATCCGGTTCAAGGCATGATCGGCAAGTGCCCTGGTGATGGACCCGTCTCCCTCAACCTCGGCAAAGTCCCGAACCCGCCGGAGCAGTCGATTGGCGATTCGGGGAGTACCCCGGGCGCGGCGGGCGATCTCGCGACAACCTTCCTCGTCGAGTTCGACCGAGAGAATGCCGGCCGAGCGCCGTACGATTCGTTCCAGTTCCTCGGTACCATAAAAGTCAAGATGTTGATCGATTCCGAAACGCGAAAGGAGCGGGCTGCTTAGGAGGCCTTTCCGGGTCGTGGCCCCGATCAGGGTGAAGCGAGGAAGAGTGATCTTGATTGATCTTGCAGCCGGCCCCTGTCCGATCAGGATGTCGAGCTGGTACTCCTCCATCGCGGGGTAGAGGATTTCCTCGATCGCGGGGTTCAACCGGTGGATCTCGTCGATGAAGAGCACCTCACGTTCCTGCAGATTGGTCAGGATGGCGGCGAGGTCGCCGGATCGCTCGATCACGGGACCGGACGTTGACTTGATCTCTACGCCCATCTCATGGGCCAGGATCTGCGCGAGCGTAGTTTTTCCCAGCCCAGGCGGACCATGCAGGAGTACGTGATCGAGCGCCTCTCCCCGCGCGCGGGCGGCTTGAACGTAGACGCCGAGGTTTCGGGTGACCTTGACCTGGCCTACATATTCCGAAAGTCGACCGGGGCGCAATGTGGCTTCAATCTGCCGTTCCTCCTCGGTGGGACCGGGTTGGAGGAGCTCGCGCGCCACGCTGCCTGCTGGATCATTCATGGTCCGTAGAGCCCGGCGGAAACGTCCTTCCGCCTGTGGTCACCCTCACGTCGCCGCTCGGGGAGCGGGCGACGATCGATGGCCTCTTCTCAGGAAAAGGAAAGCAACCGCCGCCAACCCGAGTCCGAGCGAAATGAACTGCGAAGTGGAGAACGGGCCGACGGCCCCGCGGAAATCATCGCGCAGGAACTCGAGGACGAAGCGAAGAATCGCGTAGCCGATCAGATAGACCAGGAGTACCTGGCCGTCAAATCGCTTGACACGCCTGAGCCGCATGAGCAGGAGGAATAGCCCGAAGGCCAGGATCGATTCGTAAATCTGCGTGGGGTGGAGCGGAATGCCGACCGGAACCCCGACGAAGGCGTGACCCGCCTCCGGGAAGCTTACGCCCCAGGGCAGCGTGGTCGGTTTCCCCCAGCAGCAGCCCGCGGAAAAGCATCCCAGGCGACCAACCGACAAACCCAGCGACAGCCCCGGGGTAAGCGCATCGCCTACCCTCCACCATGAGTAGCCGGCACTTCGCGCGGAATAGAAGACGGCGAGCAGGCCGGCCAGGACGCCGCCGTAATAGACGCCGCCCGATCGGAGAATGTCGAGGGAGAGAATCCGCTCAGGATGGCTCAAGAACGTCTCCCACTCGGTGATGATGAGTAGTACTCTCGAACCGATCAACGAGGCGACGATCGTATGAAGCGCCAGCCGGTAGAGCTTGGCCGGATCCATGCCGTCCTGCTGGCCGTTTCGAACGAAGACCCAGATCCCCAGCAAAATGCCGGTCGCCATCAGCAGGCCGTAGGTGTAAACCGGAATGTCCAGAATGGGGATTCGCAGCAGTTCGGGATGCATTAATCCTCTCCTCCGGGACTCCATCCCAGGGTCTCTCGTTTTTGGACCCGCGCTGAACCCGGACGTGATCGCAGGGTGTCAAGGATCAGGATCGCCGCCCCCATGCTGATGGCCATGTCGGCTACATTGAAGGTCGGCCATTTGTAACTGACAATGGTAAAGTCGAGAAAGTCGATTACCGCGCCCCGGCTGATGCGGTCGGTGAGATTGCCCAGAACGCCGCCGAGCACGAAGGAGAACCCCCAGAGCATCGCCCGCTCCCTGAGCGGCGTTCGGAGGGCATAGAACACAATGGCAGCCGCCGCCAGGAGGGAGATGCCGCTGAGGACCATCTTGCCAGGCGCCCCCGAATCGGCGAAAAGCCCCCACGCAATGCCCGAATTCTCAACATAACTCAAATGAAAGAATCCATCGATCAGCGTGATGCCCGCAGCATGCTCGAGCCGACTGGCCCAGGCCTTGCTCGCCTGATCTGTCACGTAGATCAGGAGGGCGACCATGAAGTAACTGATCCTCGACTTCAACGCTCCTCCCCTGGAGATCCGGCGCCGACTCAGCCTGCCGCGCGGTCGTTTTCCTCCTCGATTTCACGAACGGCGGCGACGCATCGATCGCACAAAACCGGGAACCGCGGGCTCTCGCCCACGCTGGTCCGGTAGTTCCAGCACCGTTCGCACTTGGTTCCTTCCGCGCGCGCCACGTCGACGACGAGCAGGTCCGACTCGCCGGCGACGACTACCGCTTGGGAGACGATGAAGAGGCCGGCCAGTTGATCCGCAAACGGAAGCAGGAAGTGGCGCATTTCGTCTCCCGCCTTGAGCTTCACCCGAGCCTCCAGCCCCGATCCGATCATCTTGGCCGCGCGTTTGACCTCGAGCGCTTTCAGCACCTCTCCCCGGATGGTCATCAGCCGGCGCCACCGCGACAACAGATCCACACTGGCCCATGCCGAATCAACGGCATCAAATTCCGCGATGTGCACCGACGCGACCCGGCTATCCTCCTGTCCGGGGATCATCGGCCAGATTTCGTCCGCGGTGAATGCGAGAATGGGCGCCATCCGGGTGGTGAGACCACGGAGGAGGTAATAAAGCGCCGTCTGCGCACTCCGGCGGGCATCCGAGCGGGGCGGAGCTGTGTAGAGCCGATCCTTCAGGATATCAAAATAGACGGCGGATAATTCCACCGAGCAGAAGGCATACAGCCGCTGATAAACCAGATGAAACTCGTAAGCGCGGTAAGCGTCCTGGACGGCCTCCGCCGCCTCAGCCCATTCGGCCAGGATCCACCGATCGATCTCCCGCAGCCGCTCGTACGGGAGGCGGTCGCGTTCCGGATCGAACCCGGTCAGGTTGTTAACCAGGTAGCAGGCGGTATTCCGGATCTTCCGGTAAGCGTCGACCAGCCGGGTCAGGATCTCCTCGGAGATCCGCACTTCCTCGTGATAATCGGAAGCGGCTACCCAGAGCCGGAGAATTTCAGCGCCATGGTGTTTGATGACGTCCTGGGGTTCGATGGTATTCCCCTTGGACTTGGACATCTTGTTGCCCTGGGCATCGACCGTCCAGCCGTGCGCGATCACGTTGCGGTAGGGCGCTTCCCCCCGCGTGGCTATGCCGACCATGAGCGATGAGTTGAACCATGCCCGGAACTGGTCCCCGCCTTCAAGATAGACATCCGCGGGCCAGGGAAGGCCCCGGCGTTGCAAAACGGCGATCGAACTCGTCCCGGAATCGAGCCAGACATCGAGGATGTCGGTCTCTTTCCGGAGTTCCTGGCCGCCGCATTGAAGACAACGGCTTCCCGGCGGCGCCAGCTCCTCGGCCGGTCGCGCGTACCAGGCATCCGCTCCTTCGCGCTCGAAGATGCCGGCGACGTGTTCGATCACTTCAGGCGAGTACAAGATTCCTTCGCACGCCGAGCAATAGAAGGCCGTGATCGGCACTCCCCAGGTTCGCTGCCGTGATATGCACCAGTCGGGTCGTAGCTTCACCACGTTCCGCATGCGCTCGCGGCCCCACTCGGGGTAGTAGGTGACGCGCTCAATCGAGTCGAGCGCCCGCTGCCGAAGCCCCGTCTGGTCCATCGAGATGAACCACTGC
>JACQTD010000259.1 GCA_016210985.1 Acidobacteriota bacterium | reverse complement strand
GTCAGCGAGTTCGCCAAACGAAGACCGTTGTAGCTGCGCTCCGTCCCGTACGGGGGATCGTTGAGGATGATCAAGTACTGCATTCGATTCTCCTTGGTATCTCCCCTGCGTCAGACCGCGACCGGAATACCGTACGCCTTCCCACCCGCTCTCAGCATCGTTGCGTACAAGTCGCGTTTCCAACCAGGTGACGCGAGCCACCATCTCTCGAACAGCACTTTGCCCATGTGCCAAGCCTTTCCGACTTGTCGTAGATTCACCTGCGGGGCGGGCTGCGCAAAGAAATTGCCGTACGCAAATCCGGCCAGGTCTTCTCCGGCCTCGAGCATGCAGTACCCATCCCCGCAGAACTCTTCCTTCGGGTGGCGGCCAGAGATTTCAGCGGCAATCCGCGCGGCGACTACTTCAGCCTGCGCGTGCGCAAAAACGCCGGCTTTCGGAAGCATCAGGGGCACATCCGGCTTCCAGCGCCCGGGGATGGGGATGGCTGTCGCGTCCCCGATCGCGAACACCCGCTCGTGTTGCGTCGCCAGCGTGTGGACGTTGACCGCGACCCAGCCCGCGGGATTCGTCACGCCGGTGTCGCGCAGCAGGCTCGGCGGCCGATGCGGGGGGATCGCGACGAGCAGGTCGTACTGGAACGTTTCGTCCTGCTGGAAATGCGCGGTTCGGGTTTGCGTGTCGACCGCCGTTAAGGAACGAAGCGGGTGGAAATGGATGCCCTTGGAGTGAAGCAGTTGCTGCACCGCTTCGCCCAATGCTGGGCCAGCCACCGGCATCGGTTGAGACTCCGGCGTAAACAGATGGATTTCGGTGCTCCCGGAGAGCCCCCGCTTCCGGAGGCAGTCGGCAATGAGCATGGCACCCTCGTGGGGCGCGCCCGGGCACTTATAAGGCATCGCAGCGACCACTAGTGCGACACGTCCTGCAGAGAACCGCGCGAGCGCGTCTCTCAGGCGGGAAGCCCCATCAAACGTGTAGAACGTCTGTGCGCCATCGGCAAGCCCGGGAATAGTCTCTGGCGCGAGTTCAGCGCCGAGCGCCACTACGAGGTAATCATAACTGATATCTCCGGCACTGGTGACTATTTGCTGCCGATTCAGGTCGAGTCCTTCAGCGCTGCCATGAACGAATTCCACACCTGCCTGAAGCAGTTGGGCTAGCGGCCGACGGACTTGCTGCGGCTTCCGATCGCCCGTCATCAGCCAAAGGAACGACGGCGCAAAGGCGTGCTCCGCGTTCCGCTCCACGAGCACAATGCGGTGTTCGTTGGAAAGTCTCCGACGCAGGTCGTTGGCGGTGATGATGCCTCCAACGCCGCCACCGAGGATGACTACCGTTCTTGGAGCCATTCTTATTTCTCCTATGCAGACGCCCGCAGCTTTTCAGCAGCAGCAACGATGGCCTTGATCGCGGCTTGCGCTTGCGCCGAAGTGGTCATCCGACCGGTGGATAACCGTAGCGTGCCCCGCGCCCATTCTTCCGGAACGTTCATGGCCCTGAGGACGCGAGAGACCCGGATTTCCCCGGAGTGGCAAGCGGCTCCCGCGGACGCAGCGACGAGGGCCCCCACCTCAGCGAGCAAGTCGTTCGCATCCAGACCGCGGATGCTCACGCTCGACGTGTTCGGAAGTCGAAGCTCCGGGTGCCCGTTGACCCGGACATCGGCGATCTTCTCCCGCAGCCCCTGCTCGATCTCGTCTCGGCGCGCTCGCATGTGGCTCATGTTTCGGGCCAAGTCTCGGTTTGCAACTTCGCATGCCTTTCCAAGACCGACGATCTCCAGAACATTCTCGGTTCCCGGCCTTCGCCCCCCCTCCTGTCCAGCTCCTTCCAGAAGCCGTTCCAGGGCCAGGCCTTCCCGCACATAAAGAGCGCCGACGCCCTTCGGCGCGTAAATCTTGTGCCCGGCTAGGGTGAGAAGATCGACGCCGAGTCCCCGAACGTCTGTGGGTATCTTCCCGGCGGATTGCGCGGCGTCGGTGTGAAAGACGATTCCTCGCCGGCGGGCGACTGCGGACACAGCTTGGATCGGCTGGATCGTGCCAACTTCGTTGTTGGCATGCATGAGGGTGATTAGAATCGTGTCAGGCCGGATGGCGCCTTCGACATCGGCGGCGCTGACCAGCCCGGACTGATCCACTGGAAGGTAGGTAACCTCGAAACCTTCTGTTTCCAGCCGTCGACAAGCTTCCGTCACGGCCGGATGCTCGATCTGACTGGTGATCATGTGCCGGCCCCGGCTCTGGCACGTCCGGGCAACTCCCCGGATGGCGTGATTATTGGACTCGGTACCACCGCTGGTGAACAGGATGTCCGCTGGCTGGCAGTTGAGTAGTGCCGCGACCTGGCCGCGAGCCTCGGCGACAGCCATGCGGGGTTGCGCACCGTACCAATGGGAACTGGACGGGTTGCCGAAATGCGCTTCCAGATAAGGCCGCATCGCGGCCACCACTTCCGGGTCAAGCGGAGTCGTCGCGTTGTAGTCGAGGTAAATGGGTCTTTCAAGATGAGGCATGACGTGGTTTTCCACCATAACGGGCCTCTACCCCTGTGGAACATGCTCGACTGGGAAGCCCTGCGCTTCCCAGTCCGGGAAGCCCTGCTCCAGACGAAGCGCATTGCGACCGCGCGCCCGCAGCCATTCTACGGCCTCGTCCGCGAGCACGCAGTAAGGACCCCGGCAATACGCCACGATTTCTCGGCTCCGTGGGAGTTCCTTCAGCCGGGCTTTCAGTTCGGCCACTGGAATCGAGCGCGCTCCGGGAATGTGACCCGCACGATACTCGTCGGGCGGACGCACATCGAGTACAACGACGCTCCTGTCCTTCAGCCTGCGCTTGAGTTCCTCGGTCGAAATCGCCTTCAGCGATTTCCGATCGGTCAGGAAGGAGTTCACCACGCGGTCGATCTCTGCAATACGGCTGTCGCCCAACTCGCGAAGCGCTTGCCAGAGTCGAAACACCCGCTCATCCGCCAGGCGATAGCTCGCGTAAAGTCCCAGCCTCCGGACCTCAACCAGCTGGGCGCTCCGCAGAATTTTCAGATGCTGCGAAGTGTTGGCAACGGACATGTCGGACAACCGGGCCAGGTCTTCGACCGTATGTTCTTTCTGCGCCAGCAATTCGATGAGCTCCAACCGGCGTCCGCTGGCGAGGGCCTTGCCCATTCGGGCGAACTGATCGAAGAGTTCGATCTTAAAGTCACGTTTGCGGGCCTTGTCCATTGTTCTAGTATTCAATTATATACTTGAATATTTGTCAAGCCGCGGGCCGCTGAGAACGACCTACGGCCTTCCCCGAGCAAGGCCTGCGGGAGCAAGTGGCGCAGGATGGACAGGCCTAGCTAAGCCAAGGGTCGGGAGAGCGAACTCCCCACCACCGATCGTACCGGCGGCTTGTCTCCCCGAGTTTGAACCGGTAAGCTCTCCCGCTTCATGATGACGCTGACGATCGCCTGCCTCCGCCGGTCGAAAACAAGGGAGGTTCCCCCGCATGATTAAAAAACGAAGGCTGTTCACTCCCGGACCCACGCCGCTCTTTGGATCCGCGGCCATCGAGCTCTCGCGTGAAATCATTCATCATCGCACCGAGGAATTCCGGAAAATCTTTGAAGACGTGCGCACGGGGCTGAAGTACTACCTTCAGACCGAGGATGAAGTGTTGGTCCTCTCCTGTTCCGGTAGCGGGGCCATGGAGGCGGCGGTCGTCAATTTCTTTGCGCCGGGCGAGACGGTGGCCATCATCAACGGAGGCAAGTTCGGCGAGCGCTGGCTCGAACTCGCGCGGGCCTTCGACCTCGAAGTCGTAGAGTTCTTCGTCGAGCGGGGTCGGAGCGCCGACCCGGACGACGTGGTATCGGCGCTCAAGGACCGCCCGGATATCAAGGGTTTGCTCTGGCAGGACGCGGAGACCAGCACCGGCGCACGCCATCCCACGCAAGCGCTCGCCGAGCGGCTCCGCGACCGCGATCTGCTGCTGGTGGTGGATGCGATCACCGGTCTCGGAGCCCACCAGATCGAGACCGGGGCCTGGGGTCTGGACGTGGTGATCGGCGCTTCGCAGAAGGGGCTCGGCCTGCCGCCGGGCCTCTCCTTCCTCTCGATGAGTCAGCGCGCCATTGCCAGGATGAGCGTCTCCTCGCGCCGGAAGTACTACTTCGACCTCGGACCTGAGCTACGGGCGCAGGCGAGGAACGATTCGGTGTTTACCCCTTCGGTTTCGCTGATTGTCGCGGCGCGTGCGGTGCTCGCCGAGATTCGCGCCATGGGGCTCACCGAGCTGATCCGGAACGCCGCGGTAATGGCGGAGATGACCCGGAGGGCGGCCCAAGCCTTGGGGCTGGGCGTTTTCGCCGCCGTTCCGGCTGATTCGATCTCGGCGATCACGACCCCGGCCGGGAAAACCTCCCAGGAGATCATCCGGCCGCTCAAGCGCGACTTCGGGATCACCTTCGCTGACGGGCAGGCGGAGCTGAAGGGGAAGATGTTCCGCATTACCCATCTTGGGTATGTCGATTTCGTCGAATCCCTCGGTGCCATCGCCGCCCTCGAACTGGTGATGCAGGGCTGCGGCTTGCCGGTCACCCTCGGCGCCGGGACGGGCGCGGCTTCTGAAACCTATGCCCGGCTAACCCGGGAGGGTTCCCGTAACGCAGTCTCTTGAGCCCCCTTGGCCCTCGATCTTCGTCTTCTCATCCCCCGAGACTAGAGTTTTTTGGAACCCACGGCCGGTCCTGACGTGTCTGTACTTGTGTTCAACCTTAGCACCAAGGTGCTAAAATATCGGATTCATTATGGTTTTGCGTGTCAATCTAGCCAGTACCCCCTTCGCCAACCGTCGCTTGATTTTACTTGCCTGCCTGTTCGTCGTTGCCGCCTCGGCCTTGGTGGCGATCGACTACGGTCGTGATCTTCGGAGGGTTCAGCGGGAATCCGCTGTACTGGCTCAAGAGCTTAACAAGCAACAACATCAGATCGCGGCGTTGCAGGGGAAGATCCCGCCTCCGGTGCGGAAAGAGCAGTTGGGGCCGGAAGAGCGCGTGGCGCTGCAGTCCGCTTCGACGCTGCTGGAGAGCCGGATATTCTCCTGGTCGCGAATGCTCGCCGAGATCGAGCGGGAGCTCTCCGATGGCGTCCGGCTGACGGCGGTCAGCGTCACGCTGGCCGATGCCTCGAAAGTAGACGCACTCAACCCCGGGCGGGCCCCGCTTCGCGTCTCCATGGTCATGGTGGGCAAGGACTTGAAACAGATTCTCGACACCCTGGATCGAATGCGGAAGGCCGGTCGGTTCGGGACCTTCTCCCCCCGGAAGGAGAGCGTGGTGGAGGGCACACAAGAGGTCGAGCTGGAATTCGAGTCGACCTACCTGCCGTCCTGAGATGAGGCGTCCCATGGCAATGGTCCGACATCTGGTCATCCGATCCCGCAAGATTCATCGTCCAAGGCTCTTTGGCGCCCTGGAACGGGTGGCCGCAGCGCTGGCGGTCACGGTCGTGCTGGGGACGCTGGGACTCGTATTCCTGACGGTCGGGGGCGAGCAGGAACTTCGCGAGTCACAGGATACGATTCTCGCCAACCGGAACACGATCCGGAATCTTCAGAGTCGAGTGACCGAAATCGAGCAGAGCAAGACAGCGCCACCGGCGCCTACTCCCGAATCGATCAGACGGAGTCTCGTGAAGTTTGAAACCGAGGTTTTGGGCGAGATAGACCAAGTACAGTCCGCGGTGATCCTCGAAGTCAATATCCTGGCTAACCAATCGGGCGTGGCGCTGACCGAGGTCGCCTTCAATCCGATCGAGCAGAAGGGAGAGTCCGGCGCCCAACCTGGACAAGGCGGCGGCTTCGCGATCTTCCCCGGTATGGAGATGAATTTCACGGTACAGGGGAGTTATCGGGACGTGCGGACGTTTCTCTCGGGTCTGGAGAAGACCGAGGCATTCGTCGTCATCAATAATCTCGACTTGAAGAGTGTTGAGGATTCGGTTTCGAGAGCGGAGGGCCGTGCCGACATGGGCTCCACGGACCGGATCATCGCGCTCGGGGTCAATCTGTCGGTCTACTACGCCAGAGGCTCGCATGGATAAGGAAAAGCGCAAACGCCTCGGCTTGGCCGGACTGCTGGTGGTCCTTATCGGCGTGTTGATCTGGCAGTTCGTGCTCGCGGATGACTCCGGCGAGCCTGCGACCGCCGCTTCCGGACCGGTGGCGGGACAGCGGGGACCGAAGCCTTCGAAAGCCGTCGCCGATGAGAATGGAGAGGGTTATCGACCCCTTCCACTCGCGGCCCTGGAACGGGGACGAAGCTCGGCTTCGGAACCCACCCGCAATATTTTCACCTACTACGTGCCGCCGCCGAAGCCTTACGTGCCGCCGCCGCCGCCGCCGACACCGCTGAAGATCACGTCGATCTCTCCGGCTTCCGTTTACGCCGGGACGGTGGACACGCCGCTTCAAGTTACCGGAACCGAACTCCCGCCCGACTGCCGGATTTATGTCAACGGCCAATCCCTTCCGTCGACGGTAAAGGAGGGCGCGGAAGTCACCGCGACGATCCCGAAGTCGCTGATGACTTCGCCTTCGCAATTACAGGTTGAGGTGCGCGACGATGGAGGCGGCCTCTACTCGAATAAGCTTACGCTTCTCGTCAATCCGGCCCCCCCGCCTCCCTACCGTTATGTGGGCCGGATCGATAACCTGGCCTTCCTCTCTGGAGGAGGCGGTCCCCCGGATGAGCGTTTCCCGCTGCTGCTTGGAACCGTTATCGACAAGCGTTGGAAACTGATCAGCATCGGGGACGAGCAGCTGATGATGGAGGATACCCTCCTCCAGGTCCAACATCCTGTCCGACTCTCCCCCGAAGGAAGCACCGCGAGCCTGAACACGCCGCCGGAGCCGGTTCCACCCCAGCAGCAGATGCGGGATGTACGGCGTCAGCTCATGCGCCAGCGGGGGATCGAGGCAGCCGAGGAGGACGAGGATTCGGATCATAAGGATCCGGACAGGCCGTGATGGGC
>JACQTD010000263.1 GCA_016210985.1 Acidobacteriota bacterium | reverse complement strand
GTCGAAGCGCTCGGCTCGCGTCAATAAACGCCCGAGTTCATGCTGCCGCCGGGTGAGACGCCGGACGCAGTTTTCGACAATGATGACGGCGCCATCGACAATGATCCCGAAGTCGAGTGCACCCAGGCTCAGCAAATTGCCGCTCACCCCACGCTCAACCATGCCGGTTATCGTGAACAGCATCGAGAGCGGTATCACGCAGGCCGTGATGATGGCCGCCCTGATGTTGCCCAGGAAGAGAAACAGCACGATGATCACGAGCAGGCCGCCGACGGCCAGGTTGTGCTGAACGGTTTCAATCGTGGCGTCTACCAGCTTGGAGCGGTTATAGAGGGTCTTCGCCACAACGCCCTTGGGCAGCGTCCCGTTAATCTCGCTCATCTTATCGGCGACGCGTTGAGAGACGATCCGGCTGTTCTCGCCCATGAGCATGAACACGGTGCCGAGAACGATCTCACGACCGTCTTCGGTAGCAGCCCCTGTGCGGAGCTCCTTACCGAGGAGGACGTCACCGATGCTTTTCACATAAATCGGCGTCCCCTGATAGTTCCCGACCACGATCCTCCCGACGTCGGCAAGATCCTGAACCTGGCCCGGAACACGGATCAGATACTGCTCGCCACGGCGTTCGATATAACCCGCGCCGACGTTCGCGTTGTTTTCCGCGAGCGCTCGTAGGACATCGCGGAACGTCAGGCCATACGCAAGCAGCTTTTCCGGATCCGGCGTTACATGGAACTGCTTCGTGTACCCTCCTATGCTGTTCACGTCGGCGACGCCGCGAACGTTACGAAGCTGAGGACGGACAATCCAATCCTGAATAGTCCGCAGATCCATGCCCGAGTAGGCCTGGCCATCGGGTGACTGAGCTCCGGATTGCGCCTCCACGCTCCACAGGAAAATCTCACCCAGCCCGGTGGCAATCGGGCCCATGGCGGGAACGATTCCGGGCGGCAGGTTACTCCTCGCTTCTTGAATGCGCTCATTGACAAGCTGGCGGGCAAAGTAGATGTTGGTGCCATCTTCAAAAATGACCGTCACCTGCGATAGGCCGTACCGGGAAATTGAACGGGTCTCCATCAGTCGCGGCAACCCGGCCATGGCGGTTTCAACAAGAAAGGTAATCCGCTGCTCGGCCTCAAGCGGCGAAAACCCGGGTGCCTCGGTGTTGATCTGCACCTGGACATTGGTGATATCCGGAACCGCGTCAATCGGGAGCCGCTGGTAGTTATAGATCCCAAGCGCAGCGACCGCCAGTGTCGCAAAGAGCACCATCCATCGTTGTGCGATTGAGAATCTGATAATTCGTTCGAGCATCATGTTCCTCGTTGTTGTCCGGCCACCGGCGCCACAGGATGAGCCTAATGATCGTGCGTGGCTCCGAGTTTGCCGATCTCCGCTTTGATCGCAAAGCTGTTCGTTGCGGCATACTGTTCGCCCGGAGAGAGGCCTTTGCGGACTTCGACCCATGCGCCGTCGGAGCGTCCGAGCTCGACCGGGCGCGCCTCGAACCAATCTCCGTAGCGGACGAAGACGACCTGCCAGTCGCGGAACGTCTGAATCGCCTCGGCCAGTACCGCCAACGGGACAGTTGTGGAGTTCTCCACCAGCCGAACTGAAACGAACAGCCCCGGCCGCCATTTTCCCTCCGGGTTTGGGATTACGATACGCGTGGGCGCACTTCGAGTCTCTTCGCGCACCACTGACCCGATGTATGTCACGCGTCCGGTTGCATCACGGCCCAAGTCCTTGGATTGGACGACCGCCTGCTGACCCAGGTACACAGCGCTCAGGTCCCTTGCGGTGATCGTAGCCTCCACCCACACGGAGGAAAGATCCGCGATGACGAATATGTTTCTATCGCCAGCCACGACTTCTCCGGCCGTGATGTCCCGCTCGATCACGGTTCCGTCGAGTGGCGCTCGAATCTCATATCGCGGGAGACCCTCGGGCGGATCCATTGCCAGCGTTTTCAGCGATGCTGCTGATTCGCCTAGCGCCACCAGCTTTTGCGCCGCGACTCGCTCGGTCAGACCGGCTTCTTCAAACGTGCGCTGGGCTTCGAGATAATCCTGCTCGGCCGAGATCTTCTTTTTCCAGAGGTACCCCTCGCGATCGAGCCTGACGCTGGCAAACTCGACATGATGTGAGGCTGCGAGGTACGCGCTTTTCGCGTCGGCGAGTTCCCGGCTGTTGATCACGACCAGCAGGTCGCCACGCCGGACAGTATCGCCGGCCTGCTTCAACACGTCGATCACCAGACCCTCGAGGCGTGGCACGACGTGCGCCACGCGCGTGGCGACCGGCTTGATTTCGCCGGGCACCTCGATGGTGGTCATCATCTGCCTCGGACCGACGGTTCGAATCTCAATGCCCGTGCTCTTCACGACATCAGCTCCGAGTTGGACCTTCCCTTCGATCTGCGAGTAAGCCCAATCCCGCGCATGGCCGTTCCGATTCGCGTTGACCTCACGTCGAACGAATGCGGCTCTTCCACGACGGCCTCTCCCCTTAAATAGTCAGATTCGGGCGCAAATCCGATTCGATCCACACGTCCCCCGAGCCGGTACAACTCGATCGTGAGTTGCACGTCACGTGGCGGGATTGGCTTCCTATTCGCGTCGTATGGGTACACGCGAAAGTGAGGTGGCACCCCTGTTTCGTAAATCGTGACTTCGAGCTGAACGTCTCCGTCCGCCAGAAAGCGTCCGCCGTGGGGACCCCTCAGATAGTCCAGGGCCCCTGCCTCTTCGGCAGGATCTTCGGGTGCGGGCTCGTCCGATCCGCGCTGAATCATGATCGTGATGAGGACAACGCCAACCACGGCGACCACGGCAGCGCTAATAGCACTTGTTTTCTGCATCGCTTCCCCTTCCTTCTATTTAACGCCAGTCGGCGGCTGCGAGGTCGCACCTGCCAGAGGTACGCCGATGAGTCGCTCGACTTCGGCGGCGGCTTGGTGGTAGTTCGAAAGCGCTCGCAAATATTGAGTGTTGGCACTCACCAAGGTGCGCTGGGCGTCAAGCACTTCCAGAAAGCCGAACTTCCCAAAGCGATAGCCTTCCGTCACGCCCTCGAACGCTGAGCGCGTCCCCGGCAACACGCTCGATGCGAGGCTGTCGATCTCGTCCTTTGCGCTTGACAAGGCGCGGTAGGCCTCTGCCAGCATCGTGGTCACGCGAACCTGGGCAGCCCGTTGCTCCTCAGATGCCTTGCTGACACGATCGCGCGCCTCCTGAACACCGCCGCGATTCCGGTCGAAGAGTGGAAGTGAAACGGAAGCCCCGACTACGAAGGCGTTGCCGCCAATCTGTGTGAAGCGGCGGTACCCGGCACTGATGGTCACGTCGGGTACTCGTTTCGAGCGTTCGACGATCAGCGCGGCTTCGCGCTGAGCGATTTCCGCGGCCCACCGCGCCAATTCCGGATTCCGCGAAACGCGTTCCTGCAGCTCAGCGAACGTCGGCATGGGCGGCAGCACCGATAAATCGCCCTCGGCCGATTCAAACCTCGCGGAACTACTTCCCCACAGCGCGGCGAGTCGTCTTCTGTCCGCCTCCAGGGTCCTTCGCGCTCGATCCCATTCGATGCGGACCGATGCGAGAGCGACATCAGCCCTGGTCCGCTCGATGGGGGAAACTATGCCCGCTTCGACGCGGAGTCCAACAGCTTGCTGGACCTGCTCCACAATCGTTGTCGTTTGCTCCGCCAGCGCGACAGCCTGCTGGCTCGCCAGCACGTCGAGAAACACTCCGGTTACGCGAGTGAGGACGTCGATCCTCGCCGTCTCGTAGTCCCACGTCGCCAGATCCCGACTCAAGGCTGCAAGTCTCTGGCGAGCGGCGCGCTTGCCACCCAGTTCGATCAGTTGACTAAGCTGGATCGTCGCCTGGGGTTGAATGACACCCCCAAGGCCGGTCAACCCAGGGCCAGTCAAACGGGAGGTGGCCCCGAACTCTTCGACCAGCGTGTTGATAACCGGATTAGGCGGCCGGCTGGCTTGAAGGATTCTTGCCTCACGAGCGCGGATCTCCCACGCGAACGTCGCGAGTTCCGGACTCTGGATAAGCGCGAGCGCCAGCGCGTCGCGGAGGCTAATGCGGCCTTCTGGGTTTTCTACATTACGCGAATCAGGATTCTCTGTGTCGAATCGGCGCAGGCTCTCGGTTTCTGTTAGTTCCTGTGCCAATCCGCTTGAAACGCTGTGCCCAATTGCCAGAAACAAAAGACTTACACACGCCATGGTGCACATAGCCATCGCCTCTACCTCGTAATCTTGGAGTGAGAACGCAGACGAACGCGATGAAAGTAGCTCTTAGGGCAGGCTTAGGCTGGGGGCGGGCGGGGTCGGAGCGTGTTACTGAAGGGCGGGCTATGCGCGTGGGGCAGGTGTAAGCCAACGAGGCGCTCGCCAACCGCCACAAATCCCAAATTGGTTGCTATTTCTTCGCGGACCGCGACGTCCCATCGAAACCAATGCGGTACGGGCGCGAAAGCACTGAGGCCCTTGCCATCGTGGTTGTCGTGTGAAAGGTCTGAATCTGCCGCGGTTCCGTGGCGCGTTGTGGAAGGCAGATAAAAATGGGTGTGGATAACGGTTGTGTGCCGATGAACCCCTGGCGTGCCATGCTCATGCTCCTGACCTTCATGAATATGAAGGAAGGGAGCAGTGAGAAAAGCCAGCCAAATCGAACCAGCGGTGAGAACGGCCCAGCATCCACGCATCAACCCGATTCTTGACCACCCTGTTTTCAAAGTCAATCTCGGTTCCCAGAACAGCTAATATCGCTTTCCATGCAAACGTGCGGCTTCTCGCCTGGCGCCGTACCCGTCACTCATTGATTTGTTCGAAACATCAGGGTTGGCCCAATGGAGCCGGTATCTCGGCGAGAGGAATCTTCACGGTGAACGTGCTGCCTTGACCAGGTTGGCTCTGAACCTCGATTGATCCGTGGTGTTGATCCACAATCCAGCGGGCAATTGAGAGTCCCAAGCCGGCTCCGCCTATGCTCCTGGAGCGCACTTTGTCCGCACGCCAGAAGCGATCGAAGATGTGCGGCTGGTCGGATTCCACAATCCCGATTCCCGAATCCGTCACTTCAATGGTGACCACCGCATGTGATCCTTCGAGGCGGACATGGACTCGACCGCCTTCCGGAGTGTACTTGATTGCGTTTTCGATCAGGATGAAAGATAGTCGGCGCAAGGCTTCCCCGTCCCCTCGGACCACGATGGGGTTCGAATTCAGATTGGCTGTCAACTCAATGCGCTTCCCGGCGGCCAGGCTCCACCCCTGTTCCATAGCTTCGCGAATGCTCGTCGAGACATCGGTGAGTTCATGCTGCAATCCGCCCTCGCCCGCGTCGGCCCTGGCAAGCAGAAGCAGACTATCAATCAGACGGCTGGTCCGTTCCGCCTCTGCGAGAATCTGCATCATATCTCCATGATATTCGGTATTCGTACGAGCTTCGTGAACTGCCAGCTCAGCCGTCGTTCGAATCAACGAAACAGGCGCCCGTAGCTCGTGAGACGCGTCTGCGGTGAGCTGAGACATTTTCTGTACTGAAATATCCAATCGACTCAGCATCCGATTCAAGGTCTCGGACAGCCGCTGTAGCTCGTCGGAGGTCTTTGGCACCTCCAGCCTGTCAGCCAGGTTGTTGATGCTGATCGATTCAGCTGCGGTCGTGATCAGATCGACGGGTTTCAATGCACGCCGGCTAATCAAATAACCGCCCAAACCGGCCCCGATGAGCAGGAGTGGAACCGAAATCCAGAGCATGAGACCGAAGCGTTCAAGCGCTTCGTAGAATTCCTCCAAGGGCTCCGCGACCTGAATCGTGTAAGGATGGCCCTCGATGACAACGCGCGCTGTTGCGAAGCGAACCGGAGCGCCGCGGACAGTTAAGTTTTCGTAGACAGGCTGATCGCCGACTTGACTCGGGAGGCGGATTGGCACCAGCCCGCTTTCGAGCGCCGAGGAACGGTACAACCAGCCACCCTGTTCGTCGCATATCTGGAACAGATCGCCCCCCAATCCCAGGACCGAGTGCTCGCTGAGTTCATCCCTGATGTCGATCTTCGACCGAAAGGGAGTCTGATCCTGGAGAAATGTTTTGACGTCGCGAATTCGGTCTGCCAACTCCTCCTCGATCGCGTGAAATACACTAGCGCGCATCGCAAACCAGCTACCAACGCCAAACACACCCAGACCGAGCGCCAGCATCATCAGGTACCAGGCCGTAAGCCGAACGCGAATCGATCCAAACCGCATTAGCCCTCGGTCTCCCGCACGGTGTAGCCGAACCCGCGGACAGTTTGGATCAGGCGACCAGCTCCGGCAGACTCTATTTTGCTTCTTAGCTGAAAAATGAATACGTCCAGCGTGTTGCTCTCAACATCCCGATCAATTCCCCAAACGGCTTCAATGAGAGCGTGTCGGGATACGACCCGACCGGCTCGGCGCATCAGGTGCTCCAGGAGGACAAACTCCGTGCGGGTCAGGATCAAAAGCCTTTTCCCCCGATGAACCTCGTGGGTTTCGGTATTCAAGATGAGGTCGGCAACCTGTAGTACAACTGTGGACTCTGCATTCGTCCGACGGGCCATGACACGCAATCGGGCTGCAAGGACCTCGAAAGAGAAAGGCTTGGTGAGATAGTCGTCGGCTCCCACATCGAGGCCGCGAACGATGTCCGGCACCGAATCGCGGGCTGTCAGCATCAGGATGGGCGCTCGAACTCCATCGGCACGTAATCGCCGGGCAACGTCGAGTCCGTCCAGGCCGGGGAGCATAATATCCAACACGATCGCGTCAAGTGGCATCGTTTGCGCCTTCTCCAGTCCCTTGATTCCATCCGTCGCTACATCCACCGTGTGGCCCTGACCAACGAGACCGCGGCGGAGCAGTTCCGCCATCCTGGTATCGTCCTCCACTACGAGAATCCGCATTCTTGCTCGCGACCGTCTCCATCAGGTTTGCACAATGACCTTAGGATCGTCTGAGGGCGGTATTCTAAGCCGATTGTCATCCTCATTTCAGGTACCTTCGGCTTGTTACTCAGGTAATCTTAATCTTAATCGTACATAATGGAGCTGTCATGCGGGTAGCACCGCAGTAAGGAGAGGTGGCAAACGATGGAACAATCCGTCGCCCTCGGGGCCGCGCCTTGCAAGGCATGCAACCGGGATGGGCGAGACGAGTCGCCCTCCACCTGACAACGGAAGGAATACAACCATGTGCACGATGCACAGTGTGACCGGTAGGATTCTGGCTTCATCGCTTATGGCCCTGAGCCTCTGTGCCCCCACTAGCGACGCAGAGGACGGCCCGCGAGACGACGGTCCCTCAAGGGTCGTCCGTGCATTTGTGACGAACTTCGGCGGCGATGGTATTTCGGTGGTCGATCCCGTCGAGGGCAAGCTGGTCGTGAACATCAAGACCGGTGCCAAGCCGCATGGGGTCGCCATTGCTCCCGACGGCCTGACCGTTTACGTCTCCAACGAAGCGGACGGCACGTTGTCAGTGATCAACCCGGCCAGGTATGAAGTCGTCGACACCGTCGAAGTGGGCAAAGCTCCCAACCAACTTGAAGTTTCGGCCGATAGTCGGTACGTCTTCGTGACGCTCAACGGAGCTGATGCGCTGGCCATCTTTGATGCGAGCCAGAAGAGAGTCGTGAAGACCGTGCCCGTCGGGCGGGCTCCACATATCGCGCTCCGCAGCGCGGACGGCAGAATGATCTTTGTCAGCAGTGAGGGGGACATGAAGGTGTTGGTTCTGGACGCCACCAACTGGAAGATCACCGGCGAGATTCCGGTGCTGGCTTTCCCCCGTGTCCTGGCGGTGACGCCGAACGGCACGAAGGTTTTCCAGACCATCCGCTGGCTCAACGGAGCGCTCGTCATCGATCCCGTCAAGAAGCAGGTAGTGGACCGGATCGCCTTGGGCGAGCCGAAGTTCGCCTCCGAAGGCAAGGACGCCCACGGCTTGGCTGTAACGCCTGATGGGAAGGAGCTCTGGGTCACCACCCAGACCATGGACGACGTGACGATCATCAACACCGAAAACCACACGGTCCTGGGCAAGATCCAGGTGGGCCGCGATCCGAACTGGCTCGGCTTCACGCCGGACGGCAAGCTGGCGGTGGTCAGCAATACCGGCTCGGATGACGTGGGTATTATCGATGTCGCTCGGCGCCAGGTCGTGTCGACCATCAAGGTTGGCCCCAACCCGAAACGGCTCGCGGTCGGACGCGTCTTGGTGTGGTCGGGTCGATGAGCCCACTCGGATGCAGAGTTCTCGGCTGGAGCCTTCTCGGCCGCCATCGAGCGGCGATTCGAAGCCGTATCCTTCTGTAGTCATCTACCTTAGTTAGGAGGACCGTAGGAATGCCGTGCAACTGTTTAATCCCGCGATCACGCAACCAACGAGCGCCAATTGAATTGCTGATTTGCGCTGCCTTAACCACCATGATTGTGCTGGCGCAGACTATGCTTGCCGACCACAGAGAAAAGGAGCCAGCCAAGGCATCTGAAGCCATCGGTCGGGAGCAACCGGCGAAGCAGACCTTGAACTGTGCCACCCCGGTGGAATGTTCCTCAACGGGGCCCGCGCTCGAAGTCAAGAACACCGGTAGCGGTGACGGCGTCTCTGGCTTCAGCGGCGAAGGTATCGGCGTCTTTGGCAAGAGCCAATTGGGTCCCGGTGTCAGGGCTCAGAGCGATACTGGCCAAGACGTTATTGTTGGATATGCTTTCAATGAAGTAGCCGAGACAGATTTGAAAATCTTCAGCGTGGAACACGTCGGGAATGTTCGTGCTTTGGGCACCTTCACGAGCCGGTCTCTTGACCTGGCTGAAATGACGGAGGTCGAGGGCGCCGCTGGTCACGAAGCTGACTCGTACCAGCCCGCCGATGTCCTCATCATTGGAACAAGAACGGGCAAGCTGAAGAAAAGCCAGCAACCCTACTCCCCCCTTGTCGCAGGAGTCTACTCAACTGAGCCTGCCTTCTTAGGTGGTCAGGAGATAGACAAAAAGACCCCGGGCAACAAAGTACCCCTGGCCTTGGTACGCCAGGTGCCTTGTAAGGTGACGACCGAAAACGGACCCATTGAAATCGGTGATCTCCTCGTGACTTCGTCTACGCCGGGACACGCAATGAAGGGGACCGACCGGGGCCGGATGCTGGGAGCCATTGTAGGTAAAGCCTTGGAGCCACTCACCTCAGGCGCTGGAGTAATAAGGGTGCTCCTGACCTTGCCGTGATTGAGAGACGCGATGATTACAGGCAACCGACGGCCGGAGAACGCGTCCTTGGTCGCGCAGTAGGTTGGGGACGTATCGGCACAGGCCCCTTCCACTCAGGGCCTGGTCCGAGCGTCCCCCGGCGCTCGAAGTCACCCGCCTCGGTCGCCGGGAGCGACACCCGAGGTTTATCGTCCGCCTGAGCCCATGGCTTAAGGTTCACTGATTAGGATCGTCTGTGACGGTACCCATCCGCAGAGCAATCATCGTCGTGCGCGCCTATGTCTTGGCGGCGATTGTGGCTGGCCTGACGGTCGGGAGCGTGGTGGCGGACACACCAAGGCTTGCCACCGGGCGAATTTCGGAGTCTATCAATTTCGACGGAAGATTGGACGAACCGGTCTGGGGGAAAACCCAAGCCGTCAGGCTTGTCCAGCAATCTCCGCGGCCTGGTCAGGAGACGCCATACGTAACTGAAGTTCGGGTGCTCCTCTCCGCTCAGTCGGTTTATTTCGGCTTCATCTGTCATGATCCACACCCTGAGCAAATCGCGGTCCACACGATGCGCCGTGACGGCGATGCGAGCGGCGACGACACCGTCGCCCTAGTGCTTGACACCTACGGTGACCGGCGCACGGGGTACTTCTTCCAGATCAACGCCACGGGCGCTCGCGTCGATGGTTTGATAGATAACCCCGAGAGCGCATCGCTCGATTGGGATGCCATTTGGGATGCCCGAACGGCTCGGTTGCCGACCGGTTGGTCGGCCGAGATTGTGATTCCGGCCAGATCGTTGAGCTTTACGCCTCGCCTGACGGAATGGGGTCTCAACGTTGAGAGATCTATTCCACGCGAGCGGATGATGCTGCGCTGGGCGTCGCCAACGCTCGACTCGTTTCTTTACGACCTCAGCCGCGCGGGCGTCCTGACCGGCATTGGGGAGCTTGAGCAGGACAAGGGAATCGAGGTGAGGCCGTACGCGGCCGGACGCACGAAGCGATTCTTCGGTGTTAGCCCGCGAGCATGGCAAGCGGCTGAAGGCGGCGATGTGACGTGGAGAATCACGCCACAACTGCTGATGGTCTTCACTGCTAATACCGATTTCGCTGAAACCGAGGTGGATACACGGCAGATCAACTTAACGCGGTTCCCCTTGCTCTTCCCGGAAAAGCGGGAGTTTTTCCTGGAAGGAGCGAACCAGTACACGTTCGGGCTGGGTCTTGGTGGGCAGTTCATTCCTTTTTTCAGCCGAAACATCGGCTTGCTGGATGGCGCGCAGATTCCCCTCGACGGAGGAATTAAGTTCAGCGGTCGCGTTGGTAAGTGGAACCTTGCTTTTTTGGATGTGCAAACCCGCAAAACCAAGGTTACTACGGTGGTGGAGCAGGACCTCGGATTGCATTCCCCTGTCCTGGCCGGCACCAACCTGCTGGCAAGCCGGGCTTCGTATGACTTCAAGGAGAACCTCCGGCTCGGCATGATTCTCACGCACGGCGATCCGGCGGCGTCGCGAAGCAATACGCTCGCTGGGGTCGATGCCGTGTGGCGGACATCGAAGTTTCGCGGCGATAAGAATTTTCTGGTGGGCCTATGGATGGCGACCACTCAGGGAGATGTTCCCGCGGGGAGCAAGCTGGGATGGGGCTTCAAAGTCGATTATCCAAATGACCTGTTAGACTGCAAACTCGTCGTAAACCAATATGGCGCCGCCTTCGAGCCATTGATGGGGTTTCTCCCGCGGCCGGGAACGCGTCAAACGAACCTTGGCTGTGCGTATCAGCCTCGGCCATCGAAGACCGGCCCTTTCCGCTGGATTCGACAAGAGTTCTTCGAGAACGAGTACTTCCGCGTCACCAACTCTCAAGGAATCGTCGAGTCCTGGCAGTATTTTATGGCACCGATCAATGTTCGGCTGGAATCTGGTGATCGCTTCGAGTTCAACTGGAGTCCAAGAGGCGAAACTCTGCTGGCGCCGTTCGAGATATCGCCCGGTGTCGTAATTCCGCCGGGCTCGTACCATTTCACTCGCTGGCGGCTCGAAGCACAAACCAGCAGCCATCGTCCGCTCCAGTTCGGCACCACAACCTGGTTCGGGGGCTTTTTCAACGGTCATCTCACACAACAGGAAACCTACGTGAAGTGGACGTCGCCAAGGGGTCAGGTTCAGATCGAACTCGATACTGAGAATGACTTCGCGCGCCTCCCGGAAGGCAATTTCGTCCAACGCTTGTGGCAGCTGCAAACTGCTTACGCATGGAACCCCAATGTGGTAATCACGTCTTTCGTGCAGTACGACACCGAATCGCAGAACGTGGGTACGAACACGCGCCTGAGGTGGACGATAAGGCCAGGCAATGATTTCTTCGTCATTTGGAACCGCGGGTGGCAGAGACGCTTCGCGAGCTCCGAACTGAGCCTGACTCCGCAGACTGACCTCATCGCGGTCAAGGTCCGCTGGACCTTCAGGCTCTGAAGGGATCCGTGCCGGATGCTCGTGTGATGGTTTTGCCGATCGATTCACAGAAATGTGCGTCTTGTTAGTCCAGAGGAGAGGAAGCGACTGATTCATATCCAGCCTGGAGGGTCGTTTCACGGGCCGTAGCGGAGGGATAGACGTATGGACCGTCGGAAGTCCGAGTACAGTCTCGACACGGCAAAGATTGCCACGATTGTCGGACATTCGGGAGAACAAACCGGGTCTGTTTACAAGATCACAGTCGGACGCGATGACCTGGCCGTGAAAGAAATGGGAGCGACCATCAATGCCCGCATGCGTTTGAACACATGGGCAGCGTTCTTAGGCACGAATGATGACGCAGTTATTGCCGGTGACGTGGCCATGCTGGAGAGTGAGGTTACACCGGTATTGAAGTCTCTTCGGAAGAATGGACTGGATGTTGTGGCAATTCACCATCATATGACCGCCGTACGCCCTATGGTTATTTTTTTTGCATTACTGGGGAAAAGGGCCGGCGGTGAAGTTAGCCTCGACCTTCCGGGCAGCTCTGGACCAGCTCGGCAAGAGCCGGCCTGGGGCCATGAGGCATCATTAGGCAACATTTGCCTCAGGTCATGAAAGGAGAGATCGCAAATGATGAAGTTTTGCCATATGGATGCACAAGTTCTTCTCGGAGTGTGTCTGGTGCTGGGACCCATTCTGATGGTCGCTGCACATCCGCCAGAATGTAAATGGCACTTTGATAGGGACGAGGAAGGAAAGTCGCCGGCGGGTTTTACCTTTGCTCGGACGGGTCAGGGCGGCGAAGGTGAGTGGATCGTCAAAAGGGAGGATTCTGCGCCGTCGAAACCCGACGTGCTGGCGCAGACCTCAAAAGACCCAACCAACAACCGCTACCCACTGGCGATTGCCGAAGGAGCGATCTACAGAGATCTGGCGCTGAGCGTCAGATTCAAGACGATTTCAGGTGTGGTGGACCAGGGTGCCGGGCTCGTCTTCCGTTTTCAGGATAAGGACAACTACTATGTTGTCCGAGCCAACGCGCTTGAGGACAACCTCCGCTTGTATCACGTTGTCGGCGGCAGCCGTGTTCAATTCGCAGGGGCGAATCTCAAGGTCGAGCCCAAAACTTGGCACGAGATCCGGTTGGAGGCGCAGGGCAACCAGTTCCAGTGCTATTATGACGGCGAGCTCAAGATTACGGCAAGGGACAGCACTTTCAAGAACGCCGGAAGGACCGGCCTGTGGACCAAGGCCGATTCAGTGATCTATTTCGATGATCTGACGGTGGAAGATCTCACTCCGGCCAGCCGTGTTTCCGCTGCGCCCAAAAGCCTGGCCCAAGAGCTGGTGGATGACCTGGCCGGCAGACAATCGACCGGTGCGGGCAAAGCGAAGGCCTTCCCCGTTCAGAGATCCATCGTGCCCCCCCGGGGGTGGGGGGGGATGTATAATTGCGTTGATAGGAAGCTCAAAATGGAAATTCCAGTTTGACGATCACCAATCTTCGATTGCTTTCGCTCCAATCATTCACTAGGGGCAGAGAGAATGAGGGAGAGGTCGAAATGAATTAGGGAGGAGAGTTCTATGAGCCGATTGATGTTACTCACCATCGTATTTTCATTCACAGCTGCGTTCGCTTGGACTTTGTCGTTCTCGAACGCGATGGCGGCCGAGCCGGGGACGATGACGGTTTCGCAGACTCCTGGCGCGGGACAGTTCACGTCAATTCAGGCGGCCCTGGACCAGGCCGCCGCGGGAGATACGGTCGAGATCATAGATAGCCGCGTCTACAACGAGAACTTGTTGATCCGGCAGAGCAAGACCGGATTGACGCTACAGGCCCGAGAGGGCCAAAAGCCCACGCTGAGAGGCACAGGCCCCAGGATCATCGAAATCTCTGGCACACAGGGCGTCACCATCCAAGGATTGAGAGTCAATGGAGTCCCCGGGGGTAGCAGCGATGGTTTGGCAGCAACTGGCGCCCCGGTCAAGTCGTTGAAGATAGGAGATTGCCGATTTGAAGAGATCAGTGGCACCGGTATTCTACTGGACAACGAGGATACGGCGGAGATCGCGAGCTGTACCTTCGAGAATCTGGGGGGCGCCGGCATCCACATGATGGCGGGGGCTGAGGCGATCATCGAGAGGAATACCTTCCGCGGTGGTCCGATGAATACTCAGTTTTCTGACGGCATCCACCTCGAGGCATCCTCAGCGATCATCAATGCCAACAACTTCACCGGTCTTGGACGATTTGGGATTGGCACATTCAGGCAACCGGAGGGGGCCCCACTGCGCCAGAGCACGGTGACGATTGTCAACAATTTGATAGCAGAAAGCGGCAAGACGAAACCTGAGAGCGGCGATGGCATACAGATTGTGAGTTCAGTCAACTCCATCAATCAGTTCACCATCGTCAACAATACAATTGTCAACAGCGCCCGGTTTGGAATCGGCTTCGGCCTCCAGGTCGGCGATACGCAGAGCCAAGCGCTTTTAGCCAACACCCTCGTCATCGGTTCAGGCTCGCTCGGTAGCGCTGCAAGCGACTTGGCGATCTATCCGGATTCGACGGTTGATCAAGCCCAAACCATGGCACGAACTGCCATCCGCTTCTGCTTCATCGGCAGTGATCGAGTTTTTGGATCTTTGGATCGGAATGGGAATCTCACAGGTGATCCACAATTTGTCGATCCCGCCAGTGGCAATTACCGATTAGAACCCAAGTCACCCGGTATTGATGCGGGCGACAACGCCGCCATCGGGGATTTCGAATTCGATCTGGTCGGCGAACAGCGCATTCTCGATGGCATCCACACCGGAAAACCCATAGTCGACATCGGTGCTTATGAGTATAACTATGACGCAAAGGCAAGAAGCCATCCACGTGTGACGCGCCCGTTGTATGCTTGGACTAAGACTCCCCTATGGATCGGCAGGAAGAGTCGATTGTAGGGCAGTACTGTGCCCAGACGCCCCGACGCGAGAATGGGTGCCCTGCCTGCTTTGAGGACGACGTGCCTACACCAAGTCGGTAACGGTTTCGACCTTCGCCCATTTCGAACGCGAAGCGCTGCGCGCACACCTCTCAGGTCGAGATCCGCTCGACGATGTTTCGGGTGATCTTCTTCTGTCGGCGGTTGTAGAGTCGGGTAGTCCGTGGGTCGGCGTGGCCGATCAGGCGCTGGACGTCATCCAGCGGCACGCTCCGCCGCGGCGGATCTGTGATCGTGGTAACACGCAGCGAATGTGGTGACAGCCACGTGGGCAGTCCGGCGCCTTTCAGACGCCGCTTCACCATGCGGCTGATGTCCAGGACGTGGACGGCGTTTCGATGACACCGCCGGTCTTGCGGTAGGCGGTTCGGCATAGCGGAACCTCTTTGGGGGCATCTCGGAGTCCTGCCGCGTCGATGTAGGCAGAGAGCATTTTCTCAACGTGATGCCTTACGAGAATCTTCCGAGGCTTGCCGCCCTTCTCATCGAAATGGAGCATCCACTGGTCGCCGTCATCGTAGAAACTACCACACTTAGGTTTGACCACGGCACCGGCACGAGAAGCGGGCCCAGACCCAACATGCAGCATCTTGGAAGGAAGGAACTATGAAGTGGGTTACGCGAGCTAACGTGAAAGTGGACCGAGTTGCCTGTCCGTGGCTCATCAAGCGATTCATCGATCCGGAAGCTGAGTTTCTCTTCGTTCCGGAGGAGAAGTTGCTTGAAACAGCGCGAGCTGAGAATGCTACGCCGTTCGACGCACCGCGCCTGCCAGAGGTTAGGCTCAACCATCGGGACCGTGGCTGCACTTTCGAAGCGATAATGGAGGATTTCAAGCTGGTGGATCCGGCGCTGCACCGACTGGCTCTGATTGTTCGTGCCGCAGATATCAAAGACGAGGCAAATGTGGCACCGGAGGGAGCAGGGCTGCGTGCCATCGCCGAAGGCTTTTCCCTACTTAGGATTCCCGATGAAGAGAGGCTGAAATGGCAGTTTCCGCTTTACGACGCGCTTCATGAGTATGCCCGGCATTCGACCAAATGAGCTCCTTCGGTGCTTCAGCGAAACCTGTTGATTATCTATGCGGCAGCGTGCTTGCGTTCCATCGGCGTCGGTCTTACAGGTGTCATCCTGGGTATCTATCTCTCCCGTGCGGGTCTCTCGGCTATCACCATTGGAATAGTAATCGCCGTGGGATTGGCGGGGGTGGCACTAGCGACTCTGGCTGTCAGCTTTCGTGCCGACTGGCTCGGGCGCCGATGCACCCTCGTCGGGCTCTCGTTGCTGGCGGCATCGGGTGGTTTCGGCCTAGCCCTGTTCAGCAATCTCCCCGCGGTCCTTCTTGTGGCATTCCTCGGAATGCTGAACGGCATGGGGCGCGACCGGGGAGCGGCCTTTGCGCTTGAACAAGCCATCATTCCCGAGGCCACGGCCGCTGGGCGTCGCACCTGGGCGCTGGCGTGGTACAACCTGATACTTGACGCCGGGCACGCCTTGGGCGCACTTGCAAGTGCTGTCCCTTTTTTGTTTCGGCAGCTGTTAGGTGTTGACCTGCTGGCGTCCTACCGAATGACCTTCGGCCTTTACGGCGCCCTCGGCCTGCTGAGTGCGGCCCTTTATGCCCTTTTGTCTTCCCAGGTCGAGGTGAGGAGTTCCTGCACGCTTCGTGAAAACCTGAGAGCAAAGATATCTCCCCGCTCCAAGAGGATTGTGGCAAAGCTTGCTTCCCTATCGGCCCTGGATAGTGCGGGCGGAGGTGTCCTGACCAGCGCCCTTCTTGCCTACTGGTTCTTCCAGCGGTTCGGCGTAGCCGAGGAGACCTTGGGTCCGCTTTTCTTTTTCGTTCGGCTGGCGAATGCTGGTTCCTATTTGGCGGCAGCCTGGTTGGCGAGACGAATCGGCCTACTGAACACAATGGTATTCACTCACATTCCCTCAAGCCTCTTCCTAATGGCTGTGGCCTTTGCACCGTCATTCGCTTGGGCTGTGATCCTTTTTCTGGCTCGTGAGTGCCTGGTGGAGATGGACGTTCCGACGCGTCAGTCGTACATCGTCGCCGTGGTCAGACCGCACGAACGCACATTTGCCAGCGGCGTCACGAACGTCACGCGAAGCATTGCTTGGGCTGCTGGATCGTCTATTGCAGGTTGCTTTATGCAGTACATGGCTCTGGCGGCCCCGCTCTTCGTTGGTGGCAGCATGAAAATAACCTATGACATCCTGCTTTACTTCGCCTTCCGCCAGTTGAATCCTTCGGAAGAAGATACTGAGGAGCAGCGGTAAGAGTCCTTACTATGGCTCAATCTGCCTGTTTCGCACGGTGCCGAAATCGATAGTAAATGGCTGGGACGACCACCATATTCAGGGCGGTTGAAGACAGCAGGCCGAACAGGATGACCATGGCCATTGGGGCCTCGATCTCGCTACCCGGATTCCCCGCCCTGAGGGCCAGGGGAATCAGGGCGAGCCCCGCAGCCAGTGCGGTCATGAGAATAGGCGAAACCCGCCCCACCGCGCCTCGAATCACTGCTTTGCGGAAGTCGTCGACACGCTCTTCGTCCATCAAGTGTTTGATGTGAGAGATCATCATGATTTCGGCGAGCAGTGTGGCGTTTTCAATGCGTTTGGCTGTAGCAATAACGATCAAACGATGGGTCGCGTCTACACGAGGACGATAACCCTCAGCCAATGACGGGCTGGGCAGCGGAGCTAGCAGCATGGATTATCAGGACCTCGAAGCCAGGTATGTCCGCGGCCACGTCCATTGGGTTCGGCTCCGGGATTGCACCGTGGGTGAGATTGACTTGAGTTCATCGTCACAGGGGCCTGCCTTTGACGCATTGCGCGATCTAGACTTCTTTGAGCACTTCACCATCCATCCAGACGTTCATACCCTTTTGTGGCGCAATGGCGCAGATTTCGCACCGAAATTCTTGCACGAACGGGTACGGGTTCCGGGCTAGCTCAGGTAAGAGCGTTTTCCTCCCATTTCATTGGCGTGCCGGCCGTCAGGCTGAAACGTATCGCTTGACGTTGATTTGGCGCGCGGATTGTCGGTTTTTTGCTACATCGTAGGCGAGTTGCATGCGGAGAAGGTGGTCCATGTCGGGGCCGAACGCCTTTTCGATGCGCAGAGCCATTTCCGGCGTGAGGGCGGCCTTGCCGTGTAGAAGATCGGAGAGCGTGGCGCGGCGCACCTTTAGGATCTCCGCTGCCTTCGACACAGTGAGGCCGAGGGCATCAATAATCTCGGTTCTGATCAGGCCGCCCGGATGGGGCGGGTTC
>JACQTD010000254.1 GCA_016210985.1 Acidobacteriota bacterium | reverse complement strand
TCCCCGGCGTAACTGATCTCCATGCGCCGGGTTCGCCATCCGCCCAGGATGAGAACGACGGTTGCAAGAATCAGAAATCCCGGGATCGACAACCAGGCGGGCGTCGGCTCGGCGACCAGCGCGAACGGACCTTCGGAGACCGGCACGGGAACGAGCGAATGAAGGTAATGGACAACGCTGATCTTTTTGAGGACCGGTGGGAGGAGGAAATTGATTGATTCCCATCCATAGGCCGCCAGGGCCGGGATCATCGGGTTACGAAAGAAGAGTCCGATGACGAGAAAGACCGCGCCGTAACCGGCACACCCGAGGAACGCGATACCAAGGTACGAGAGGACCTGGCCCAATCCGCCTTCATCGAACAGATAGCGCACATTCTCTGGATACCCGCGCGCGAGGTAGAGACAGACGAGCGAACCGAGAGTTGAACCCACGAAGAGCGTCGAGGCGGCGATCAGGCCGGAGAGGTACTTTCCGGCGAGCAGCACTTCACGCCGAACGGGCAACAGGAAAAAGTAATGCAGGCTTCGGTTGACGATTTCGCCGCGGAACAGATTCATGAAAATCCAGGCGCAGCCGAAGAAGAGCACCGTTCGCAGGATCAACCCCTCGTATATCTGGGCGAAGATGATATTGGCCCGGCCGAAATCGAGGTGAAATGAGAGTGCGACCCGTTCCTTGAACGTAAGCGCCACCAGCAAGAGAATCGGAGTCAAGGCGAAGAAATAAAGAAAGTAAGCACGCCGTCCAAGAAAATGCTGCTCGAGCTCAAGGCGTACGATCGCCAAGACCTGCCGGCGCCAAAGCGCCCAAGGGCGGCGCGACGGACGGCCCTGCACAGTCGTTTCGGCGGTGGGACCGCTCATCCGTCACCTCCCCTGGAACCGATCAGGTACTGATAGACCGCTTGGAGGTCATCATCGACCGGTGATACGGAATCGACCTGCAGGCCGCCTTCCATGACCACACGGTTCAGGAGGAGATAAAAGCTATCCGCATCGCGCGTCCGAACGAACAATCCCCGGCGGTCCTCATCCATCCGGGCCTCGACCACGCTATCCTGTTCAAAGACGCGGGCGGCGAGCAGCGAAGGACGATCACAACGGATGAGGATCTGCATGGGATGCTCCTCCATTTCGCCGCGCACGCCTTGGACCTCGCCTTCGGCCACGACATATCCGTTGTTCAGAAGTACGATCCGGTCGGACATCATGTCGACTTCATGGAGAATGTGGCTTGAAATCACCAGGTGGAGCCCTTCGGCGGCGAGTTGTTTGAAGAGTGCGATCACCTCGGCGCGGGCCATCGGGTCGAGGCCGTTCAGGGGCTCATCGAGAATCATAACCGGGGGCTGGTGGGCAATGGCCTGAGCCAGTTTCACCCGCTGTCGCATTCCCTTGCTGTAACCCGCCACCTGCCGGTCGGCGGCTTCCGTGAGCCGGACCCGCTCCAAGGCCCGCCAGGCAAGGGTTTCCGACTCCCTTCGGGTATAGCCGTGGATGTCAAGAAAATAGGTAAGGAACTGATACCCGGTCAGTCCTTTCGGAAAGGCATCGAACTGTGTGCAGTATCCGAGGTTCTGAAACAGCTTCTCGGGTTGATCCGGGCGCGTTCCCATGATCGAGATGTGCCCACGTGTCGGTTGCAGCAGCCCGGTCATGAGGTTCATCAAGGTGGTTTTGCCGGATCCATTGGGTCCGACCAGGCTGGTGATGCCCGGCTCGATGATTAGATTCACGCGGTTGACGCCGAGGATCTCCCCATAGAACTTCGATACGTCCTCGAAGACGATACGATGTCCGGACGTACCCGCACTCACGCGATCACCTCGTACGCTCTCACTTTGCGGGTCAGCATCAGCAGGCAGAACAGGCCGAAGCCGATCAGTCCCAGCCAGGCGCCCCAGACCGGGAGCACCATCGAGGCATTCATCCCCAGCGAGTTCCACTGGCGGAACAGGCCGTCGGTGATGGTCTGCATCAGCACCACCAGATTGATCAGATTTCCCCAGCAAGTATTGAAGAGGTCGTTGATCAACAATCCGATCACATTGGGAATGATCATCAGGCCGAACAAGGCCGCGCCAGCCGCCAGCCGCCATTTGACCCAGGCCGAGAGCGCCAGCGAAAGCAGCGGCAGAATCAGCGACCAGGTCAGCCCGCTGACCAGGATGGCGAACCCTATCCAGTAGTTCTCCGTGAACCAGCCCGCTTCCAGGTAGCATTGAAACAGGAAGAGCAAGAGGCCCGGGAGCCAGGTGATCGAAGACAGCAGGATCACCAGGACCGACGCCTTCCCCAGCAGATATTCGGCGCGCGAAAACGGCCGGCTGAGGTAGAGCGGCAGGCCGTTGTTGGCCAAGTCGCGGGAGATCAGCATCGGCCCGACCAGCACGGTCAGTACGAACCCGAATAGGCCTTGGACCGTAAGGAGGGTACGAAAGAAGAATGCGTCGATCGGCACGAGGTTCGCCACTTGGAGCTTCATGATTGCCAAGGCTCCGACATTGTGCCCAAGATAAATCAGTATCATCATGACCAGGGGGCATGCGAAGCAGAGCGCGAAGAATCCGGTGAAGAATTTCGAGCGGAATACCTCACGATAAGTGTGGCGCGGAATGATCAGAAACCGCGACCACGCCGGCGTCAGCGCTCCGGTGTAAGCCTGGTAGGTATGCTCATAAACGGCCATGGCCGTTCTCCATCGCCCGTAGGAAGATTTCCTCCAGCGAGTTTCGTTTGTAAGCGAGACGGCGGATCTGGACTTCGCGACTGGCGGCCACGCGATAGAGGTCGCGGATTTCCACGCTTTCCCCCAGAATTACCTTGAGTCCGGCTGCACCGCTCAGGGCAATTTCGCAACCCAGACCTTCCAGCTCTGAGGCGAAGGCCTCGCGGTTCCCGCGAGTCTCGATCTCGAGGAATCTCCGGTTCAGGCTCCGCTCTCCCTCGAGATCGCAGTAAACCGCTATCCGCCCCTCTTTGAGCACCAGGATCTCCTCGCAGCACGCTTCCACGTCGCGCAGCAGGTGCGAAGAGAGCAGGATGTGGGCCTGGCCGCTGTCCCTGATCTGCTGGATAAGCTGAATCATACGGGTTCGGGCCGGCGGATCGAGCCCGTTGGTCGGCTCATCGAGGAAGATGAGTTTCGGACCGTGGACGATGGCCTGGGCAAGCTTGGCGAGCTGCTTCATGCCCAGCGAATAGGTTCCCAGCGCGCGATACCTGGCTTCGCCGAGGCCTACATAAAAGAGCGCTTCGTGCGCACGCTCCAACGCCGCGTCCGGGGGAAGTCCTGACAACTCACCGAGGAGGCTCACAAAACGCACGCAGGTCATCTGGGCCATGAACGAGTCCCGTTCCGGCATGTAACCGACCAGGGAGCGAATCTGTCTGGCGTTCGAGGTGATGTCCTGGCCGAAGATGCGCGCCGCCCCGGCGGAGGGCTTATAAAAACCCAACAGGGTATGAATGAGACTGGTCTTGCCTGCGCCGTTCGGCCCGAGCAGACCGATGGCGCGTCCGCGGAGCGATCCGTGAAGATCTTCCAGAATCGGGCGATTCCCGAAGCGAAGACTCAGTCCATCCAACTCGATAACGGGATTCATGGAGTGTCCACAAAAGCATACGCCAGCCGGCGGGATCAAGTTCCCGCGGGCTGGCGTCGGTGGTTAGAAAACGGCTCGGTTGTCTAGCGCAGGGCCTCTCCCAGGATACGCCCGAGGCCGAACGAGCCTGGCAGGCCTAAGAGATTGCCCGGGCTCAGCCCGAGCGGTCCGCCTTCGCTGTTCGCGGCGAAGAGGATCCGATCGCCCTGCGCGTAAGCGTAGGCCAACGCCGGGGCCGACGTCGCCAGCGACCTCAGCACTTCTCGGCCCTCATCATGACGAGGCTTGGCCGAGCTACCGAGGCCCTTCGCAAGCGGCTCCAGCACCGGCGCCAGGTTTTGGTAGAAGAGCGCGGAAAAGTTGGCATTTCCGTCCTCCGGCAGCGCGCTGGTGAAGCGCGGCGCGCGCACGAGCGTGTACCCGGAACTTCGGTACTGAAGCGCGCGCTCCACCAGGGCGCGGCTGGGCGCCGCGATCATGTAACCATCGACAAAAATGTAATTCAATTCAAGGCCCTGATCGGACCTCAACGTGTAAAGCGGCCTGCCATCCAACTCCGATCGATTCCATTGAAGGCCCGACTTACCCTGAAGCGCCACCCAGCCGTTCATATTCTCGACAAGGAGTTCCAAAGCCTCTTGCAGGTGTAACGGGTCATAAACTTCAAAGATCATCTTCCATGACGGAGAGGGAAGCACAGGGCCGTCCACCGCGAAGGCGAACTCCCCGCCAAGCGGCGCTGCGATGTCATCCCGGATTCTCACGCCGCTCGCCGTCTCGAAATCAGTAAGATGTTTGGCGAAACCGGGATCCAGCGTGTTCAGTGAGCCCAACAGGTCATCCACCAGTGCGACCGGATCCTGAACGACGAAAGCCGCTACCACGTTGGCGTCGGCGGAGATGAAATCGAGCGCACCCATCGGTCCCGGCGACGCCAGCCAGGAGGCCATGCCTCGTTTTGCCTCGCTGAACGTCAGCACCGCCCGATGATGGGTCTGCCCTTTCTTCTCCCGGGCCTCGAGAATGAAATGCCTGAGACTCGTAAGGCCGAGCTGCCGGTACGCAGCCGCTTCGCGGTCATTGGCCGCCGAATGCGCGAAGATCCGCTCGAGATCGGCGGCGATGATGATGCCCGCGCCGTCGCGATAGACTTTCGATAGACTCGCATGGAATGAGCGCTGTCGAAATCGGCGGACTCCGGGCGACTCGATCGAAGCCGCCAGACTGCGGAGCGAGGAGAGCTTCGGTGAGGCCGCCAACAAATGATCCTGCGTCCAGACGAATACGTCGGGCCGACCCGATGGTGAACCCGGCTCGATGCGTTCCGTGAGCGGATGGTCCACCATGCGTACGTTCGGGCTCTTCCGGGCCTCCCGGCCGAGGCTTTCAAGCCGAACCTGGAGGTAAGACCTGAAACCGGCCGGGTCCTTCAGTTCCGCGAGCACCAGGGGCGATCCCGGTTCGCCCCGGCTGTCCATTTCGGCACTGATCACGACCTCCTCGCCGAGGAATCCGCCGAACTCCCGGATCTGCTCCATCACCCGGTGCAGCCCCGGCCCGCGGTCGGTTGCGCGCGAGTCCTTCTCCCACCACTCGCGAAGGGCGGGATTCTGTTGAAGGCGCTCCTCCAGGATCCTGTTGGCTTCGCTAAGCGTCGCGCTGAGATTGGGGATGGCGACGTAGAGAACCGTTCCTTCCGGCACGAGGTCGAGCAACCGCGAGTCGTGGCGGATCTCCGGCCGCGCGACCCGCTGGTCGATCTCGCGCCGGATCACGGACAACTCCGCCAGGATCTTCGCGTACCGTTCCGCGTCCCGACTCCAGGCGATCTCTTGCTCGACCGGGATCCGGTCGATACTCACGTGCGTGGCGACCTGATCGCCGGGATGGAGCACGCGTTCCTGTCCCCCATGATCGACGTGTACTTCGCCCTCGATCACGGAAACACGTGAGCCCTTGGTGCCGCTGTTGACCGAGAAGATCGTGCCGGTCACTGAGACGAGACAATCATCGGTAGCGACATAGAGATGGCGCGCGCGTTGGGGAGCGGCCTGGACGATGATGTTCCCCTGCTGCAGCCGAATCGTTACGCCGCGCGAGCTTTCACTCAGGGAGACCTGCGACCGCTCGCCGATCTCGATGACCGAGCCGTCCGAGAGCCGGACGACGGCCCTGGCGTCCTTCGCGGTGCGGATCGGCTCGTTGCCCCCGATCTTCGTGCCGGCGGCGACAGCGCCACCCGAGGGGCCCGAGACCCGGAATACGGTGCCATCGGCAGCTTGAACCACCGCCTGGATGGGTTCGCCGGAGCGGAGATACTTCTGAAGGAACACGGTCCCGAGGGTCCCGAACCCGGCGATCAGGACGGCGGCGAGCCCCCATCGCAGGACCGGAGAACCCCACACCCGGGACCTGGGCCGAGCCGGCCGGGATTCAGCCTCCGAGACGGCGTGACCGGACCGGGCCTCCTTAAGGGCCTTACGGCAAGGCACGCATTCGAGCGTATGGTCCTCCAGCAGCATGGCCCGCGCGCTCGAAAGATGGCCGTTAAGGTAAGATGGGATGAGCGCCTGAAAATCGCCGCAATTCCGGATGCGCTCCACCGGCGTGATTCCGGCGTCGGCCGACACCCGCTCGATCGACAGACGATTCCAAACTCTCTCCGACACGTCTTCCACTGCGGTGGTCTTCACCGCCTCGGCCCGGATCTCCTCGGCGACGTTATCAATGATGGCATCCAGCTCCCGCTTAGTTTTCTTCATGACCTGCCTCCAGGAAATGGCCTAATTCCTTCCGAAGAGTGGCGCGAGCCCGGTGGAGTGTCACGGCCACAACCATTTGTGTTGTGCCCATCATCTCCGCGATCTCGCGGTTATTGAATCCTTCAAAGTACCTCAAAACGAACATTTCGCCGGACCGGGCGCCCAGTCGGGCCACCGATCGCCGGATCTGGGTTCGCAGTTCCCGCTGGCGCCGGAGGGCTTCCGGATCGGGCGCAGCGCCCTCAACCAGATCCGGAGCCAGCAGATCGATCGACACCCAGTTGGCCTGATCCCGGCTTCTGAGCAGATCCAGAGCGGCATTTATCGCCGCTCGATGGAGATAGCTTCCCGGATTGGGCTGGAGATCGAGGACGTCCTTCCTCCGGGCCAACCGCAGGAATATCGTCTGAAGCACATCTTCCGCATCGACCGCGCTCTCGGTTATCCGATAGGCGGTGCGAAAGATCCTATCGGCATGCTCTTGGAATAGCGCTTCCAGCGCTTCCGGTGGATCAGGAACTCTTTTCAAGTGACTTACAGCCGTCGGCACGCCCTTGTCCCTCACCTCGTCAACACTAGCATAACGGCCGAAACCAGGAATTATTAACACAGCGGTATTTTAGAGGATGTGCGCGGCTCGTACTCCATTTGGAGTGCGCCGGCAAAGCGAAGCGAGACGGCACTTTGCCGTGCCGACGCCATTCTGCAACGCAGCCAAAGCGGTGGCGTGCGATGCTTGCCCCCGCACTCCAAACAGGATGGATCGGCCAGGGGGAATGGTGGGCTCTGCAAACTGACCCACTACCGACCCGGCGGTCGGCTTGACACATCTGGAACGATGACTATAACTCTAGTCGATGCCGGGCCGCCCACGGTTCCAGATCATTTTTGCCCCGGAGACACTGGGGCATCTCGACATTTTTGGAACAATGCGAAGCGGAAGGGCCTATCGTGATCACCCGAAATGGCAAAGCCGTCGCGGTGTTGCTTGCGCCGGTCGATGACGACGATCTGGAGAGTTTGCTGCTTGCCCGGTCACCACGCTTTCAAGCTCTGCTCGATAAGTCGAGAGGCAGCATAAGGGCGGGCAAAGGGCTATCGCCGAG
Organism: Acidobacteriota bacterium; assembly: GCA_016210985.1. Lineage (GTDB taxonomy): Bacteria > Acidobacteriota > Blastocatellia > HR10 > JACQTD01 > JACQTD01. The sequence continues at coordinate 9,724 of JACQTD010000254.1, read as the reverse complement.
TGATTTCTGGAAGGCAGTCGCCCACCGTCATCGAACACAGACAGGGGACAAACAGGCCTCTGGAGCCTCACCGTCGCGCCGGCCCAACCAAGGCGCTCCAGTCGACATCCGCCAGAAGCGCGGGCGCGGCTGAGCTGGATTGGCCCCGACGTCGAGTCGGATCCGTTTTGAATGGCCGCCGGCGCCCGAGGCCCATCCAATGTGGAACTGGCCGATTATCACGCCTGAGGGAGAAAAGACTGTCGCTGTTCAGAAGGTGATCTCCCCCCGCAGGTATTCGACGGTGGCGCCGCCGATGATCACCCGATCGCCCCGGAGTTCGCAGCGGATTTCACCTCCGCGTTCGGAGAGCTGCCGGGCCGTGAGCGATGATTTTCCGAGACGGGACGCCCAGTAAGGAGTCAGCGTGCAGTGGGAAGAGCCGGTGACCGGGTCCTCGAGGACTCCCGCGCGCGGCGCGAAGAAGCGGGAAACGAAGTCGACCTCCTTCCCGGGGGCCGAGATAATGACCGCGAAGGTGTCCAGCGTCGCGATCCGCTGCGCGTCGGGACGAAAGTTACTGATCTCCTCCTCCGAGTCGAGAATGACGAGGAGGTCGCGCGATTCGAATACTTCCCTCGGCTCGGTTTCCAGTGCCGATCTCAAGGCGTCGCTGACTTCCACCGGTCGCCCGGGACGCGACGGGAAATTCATGGCCAGGATTCCGGCCTCGTTGGTGACCGTAAGGTCGCCGCTCTTGGTGCTGAAGACCAGCTGCTGTTCGCCGGGGAAGTAATAGTGAAAGAGGACATGAGCCGTGGCCAGCGTCGCGTGGCCGCACAGGTCGATCTCGATCGCGGGTGAGAACCACCGGAGCGGATTGGAACCGGATTTCGCTATGACAAAAGCCGTCTCGGCAAGGTTATTCTCGGCCGCGATGGCTTGAAGGAGCGCATCGGGGAGCCACTCGTCCATGACCACAACCGCCGCCGGATTTCCTCGGAAGCGGCTGGTGGTAAACGCATCGACCTGGTAGAGCGGCAGTTTCATGGGCGGCTCCCTCCTCGTCGTCCGATCCGGGTTTCACGGTTTCCGACGCGACCGCTAAGCGTAGGGCAGGTAGCCTCCGACTGCAAACCGGTCCCAGGGATGGCCACCCTTGCAAGTTGGACTCGCGGCAGTACCGATTGCCCAGGAGGTTCCCGGATGAGATCATGCGACCCGATGTTCTGTGTTTCACCTTGGGATTATCGATTCTGGCATCAGCTCGGGTGGTGAGGAGGTGATTTGTGAAGTTGAAGAAATTGTTCGTGACGATGGGACTCGGGTTTGTGTTGGGCTTCCCGCAGTTCGTCGTCCTGGCGCAGGAACCTATCCCGCCGGTATACGCTGGTACCGGTGGGACCGGTACGGGTGCAGGGGAGGTTTACAGACTGAATGAGAATGGGTCATGGCAGCTGCAACTGAGCTTCGATACTCCCGAGGGACGGGATGTCAGGATTCAGGATTTCGGACACTTCCGGGGAAGGCTCTACGCCTCAACCCACAGCAACAGCGGGAACATATTTGCTAAGGGCCTTTATTACACCGTGGATGGGGTACGCTGGGTGTGGGATGGTGCATTGAATCCGGAACTGATCGATTCCCTCCGGCTTTCCCCGATCCGGGATCGGCTCTACGCCCCGGACTTGGGGGGCCTGCACGAACTTCGACAGAGTTTCTTTGGGGGATTCTTCTGGAATTTCCGCAATTTCTCCGACGCTAACATGGACGAGGTGGTCGATTTCGGAGGAAGGCTTTATGCCGCTTCGCATGGTGGAGGACTTTATTCGAGCCTCGACGATGGTCAATCCTGGGCCAAGGTGGCGGGATTCCCGTCGGATGGCAACATCTGGACGATAGCCGCGACCACCGGCAAACTCTATCTCGCCACCTATACAGGAGAGTTTTACCAAAGCAGCAATGGTACGACCTGGACCCTCATCCCCGGTTTCACGGCTGGTACTGGGTGTGCGGTGATCGTGGCCTTCGGCCAGCAGATCATCGCCCTGGCCGGTGAGCGTTGTGAGCTGTTCCAAAGTTCGGACGGCAACTCGTGGCAGAAGCTCGATCCCGGAATCGGACCGATTCAGGTTCTGTACGTCGACGAACGATCGGGCGTGCAGAGGATTTACGCCGGCATCTCCCAGTCCGTCCGATACTCGGATGACCTTCTCACCTGGACTCCCTTACCGCCGCTTCCGCGCGGCAGGGTCACTGCGATCACCGTCCGTGCCCTGCCGTAGTTCCCCGCTATGATGGAACCCCCTCGCCTTCGCCCGGAGGATCCGCACAGGGCTTATGCCGATCGGCTTCTGATGCGCCGCGAGGAACTCGCGTGGCAGGATCGGTTGCATCGCAAAGTCTGGGTGGCGCGGCGCATCGTGGGTCTGGCGGTCATCCTCGTGGCTTGGCTTGCGATGGGACCGAACGTGGTCGACTTCTGGTCGGTGCTGGTGCCGATCGTCGTTTACGCAAGCCTCGTGATTTATCACGGGAAGGTACAACGAGCGCGGCGACACTACGGCCGGGCCGTCGGCTTTTATGAAAAGGGTCTGGCACGCCTGAACGATCAATGGATGGGACAAGGCGAACCCGGCGAGCGATTTCGCGATGGGGCCCACCCTTATGCGGAGGATCTCGACCTCTTCGGCGCGGGCTCCTTGTTCGAGTTGCTCTGTACGGCCAGAACCCGCATGGGCGAATCGACGCTCGCTTCGTGGCTCCTCGCCCCGGCTCCAACCTCCGCGATCCTGGCCCGGCAGGCTGCGATCGAAGAGCTTCGAACCCGGCTCGATCTTCGGGAAGACCTCGCGCTCATCGGCGCGGAGATACGATCGGGAGTTCATCCGAAGGAGTTGGAAGCGTGGGGAGAAGGATCACCCGCACGATTCCCGAAACCGGCGCGTCTGATCGCGCCGGTTTTGGTTCTCTGCGTGGCCGCGGCCTTTTCGTTCTGGTATGTGCGCGGCTTTCAACTCTGGCTACTCATACCCTTGCTTTTGGAAGGTATTTTCACGCTCCGACTCCGGGATCGGGTACAGCGGGTTTTGACGGAGGTAGAGAAACCCACACATGACTTGGACTTGCTCTCGAAGGTGCTAGGACGTCTGGAGCGCGAAAGGTTCAGCGCGCCGCGGCTGGTTGAGCTTCACACGGCGCTTCAAACCGAGGGGATTCCCGCGTGGCGACAGATTGTCAGACTCGATCGGATGATCCAGTGGCTCGACTCGCACCACAACCCGCTGTTCGCAGTGATTGCGCCCTTTCTATTATGGAGTGAACAGTTCGCTTTCGCGATCGAGCGCTGGCGCAGGTCCAATGGTCCGAACATCAAACGATGGATTGCAGCCGTGGGAGAGATCGAAACGCTCTCGGCATTGGCGGGTTATGCCTTCGAGCACCCCGCGGATCCTTTCCCCGAGTTGGTAGAGGGAGCGGCCTGTTTCGAGGCCGAGGGGCTCGGTCACCCGCTCATTCCTGAGGCCCTGTGCGCAAGAAACGATCTGTCCCTGGGAGGATCCACGAGGGCGCTGGTCGTCAGCGGCTCAAACATGTCAGGCAAGAGCACGCTGCTGCGGGCGATCGGCACAAACGGAGCGCTGGCATTCGCCGGGGCTACGGTTCGGGCGCGCCAGCTCCGGTTGTCACCCCTTACGGTCGGCGCGTCCATCCGGATCCAGGATTCGCTCCAAGCCCACAGTTCCAGATTCTATGCCGAAATCACCCGATTGCGGTTACTGATGGATCTCGCGAGCGGCCCCCGTACGCTCCTCTTTCTCATTGATGAGTTGCTCAATGGGACCAACTCCCATGATCGCCAGATCGGCGCGGAGGCGATGCTGCGCGGCCTGCTCGATCGCGGAGCGATGGGATTGATTACCACGCACGACCTGGCGCTGGCCCGTATCGCTGATGCGCTCGCACCCCGTGTGGAAAACGTCCATTTTGAGGACCATCTCGAGGAAGGGAAGATGAGTTTCGACTACCGCATGCGCGCAGGTGTGGTCACCAAGAGCAATGCGATCGCACTCATGCGCAGCGTGGGCTTGGACGTTTGAATTCGACCGGGCTAGAGGGGTCGCTCCTTGACCCTACCCGTTGAACCCTCCGGGGGCCTGGTCTCGTCCGGGTGCGTTTTGGCTGGTTTCTCGGCTTCCGCTGCCCGTTCCTTCATCATTTGCTCCAGCGCCGCTTCGGCGCTCTGCCAAGCCTTTTCCATCAAGACCAGCCGCCCGGCGGTCAGCTCCTGCTGCTTTTCCAGCGCAGTCAACCGGCTGTAATCGAGGGACAACTCCGGCCGGCGGGCTTCCGCGCGCTGAAGGTTGAGCATCTGTTCAAGCTGATCCACGCGCAGGCGCAGCTGATCCACCTGCCGCTCCAGTTGGCTCAGGCGAAAATCGTAAGCCTGCGAGGGCGACGCGGGATGATGACGGACGCCAGCGAAAGTGAGCGTGAGAAGGACGATTGCGACGACCCAACCGGCAAAGCGTTTCTCGTTCATGGCGACCTCCGCCCGGCATGGATTAAGTTGTCCTAATCGAGCATGCGTAACCAAGGCAAATTATCCCACTTCGGGGGTCAATAATTCCATTTCGTATACCGGATGGGGCCGACAACTGTGCATGTATGAAGCAGTTATTACCGATTGTCCGGACTTTTGCCGGCGCACTGTGCAATCTTTCCACGAATCAGGTAAGTCTTGACGGGAATAGCTATTAAGAATACTTCCCACGACGGTCGGATCAGGCGCCCATCACCGTGCGCAGACATTCTTGCAGGAGAACCGGTAAGAGAGTGGAACCGAAGGCATGGTGATTGCGTAGAACAGGGTGGGAACATGATTTCGGAGCGGATGGATGATGGGGACCATGAACCAGCAGCAGGATCAAATGGGCGTGCCAGCCCGATGGAGGATTCGGGAGCGCCTCGAGCGTCTCTTGCCTTCAACGGGGTATCGATCCGGTCATCTGCCGCTGGCTCTGGGTGCGGCCATCCTCATACCGGGCGGATTCATTTTGTTGCTCATCGGATCGGCACTCCCGATGTTCGGCTTCTTTCAGCGGCGCAGGAAGGCTAAAGACCCCCTCGTGGACGAGGGTGCGGCGCTACCCGGATCGATACCACTCACAACTGAAGAACTATAGGAGGAATCGCCGTTATGGACTTCGCATTTATGGTTGCGTCCATCGTTGTTTATTTGTTGGCGGGAATTGCGTTGATCGGATTCAATCTGATGAAACGCAAACAAGACCGAAATTTCCAATATCTGCTCAGGAATCGTAAAGGACGGTCCCTGGCCGATCTGCAAAACGCTCCTCCGAGGTTTAACTGAACGGCGGGGAGCCATCGAGGTATACCATGAACAGCGCAGCGAGACAGAGCGGGACAGAAAAACAGAATTCGGCAACCGGGTTAGCCGAGCAGTCTTTCGAGGCGCTCTATGACCAGCACAAGCGGCGCGTTTATTCCCTCTGCCTGCGTATGCTCGGCAATTCGACGGACGCCGAGGACCTGACCCAGGAAGTCTTCCTCCAGGTCTACCGCAAACTGGACAGCTTTCGCGGCGAATCAAGCTTTTCCACCTGGCTGCACCGGCTTACCGTCAACACGGTATTGATGCACTTCCGCCGTCAGCGTTCCCGGCAGGAAGAGGCGATGGAGGACGAGGACCTTCAGCGGATCATTCAAAGCAAATCGACTTCGGGATCGCCCAATGAACGGAGCCTGATCAACCGCATCGCGCTGAATGACGCCATAGCGCAACTTCCGAGCGGCTATCGCAAGGTTCTCCTGCTCCACGATGTGGAGGGCTACGAGCACGACGAGATCGGGCGCCAGCTGGGCATCACCGGCGGCACAACGAAATCCCAGCTCCACAAGGCCCGTGCCAAATTGCGTCACCTTCTTCGCAAGCCACCCCGGCCCGGCACCAAGGAGAGGACAAAGCGACGGCGGAATCACCTCGACCTGATCGATGCGGGGTTATCAGGTACCGGCGCTTCTTCGCTCTCCCCTGCGGCCAGTTGATCTGCTGACCAAAGTCAAGTCCGACGGACCTCCCGGTTTCGAAGTTACAATTTGAGCGCCCGGAGGAGGGGAGGATCGACGATGGCTTCGATGCGTCCCTGAGATCTCCTCCCGGCGCGCGCCTTCCAATCCGAAGAGGCTCGGTGTTAACATACGGTCTCAGTCACCGTCAGGTACGGCCTCGCGCGATCGAACCCTACCCACCCATGAGGAGCCAGCGCGCATCAAATAAGGTTTCCTTGCGCTTTGCGCTCCTTGGCCTGCTCATCCTGGACCTGCCCGGGCTCTTTCCCCGGCCTGCGTTTGGCGCTCCCCTGAGCCTGCAAAAAGCGTCAAGCGCCGATACTTTCGACTTGAAACATTTCAAAGTGGATGCCGAGATCGATCCGGCCGAATACACGCTCAAGTCGCGAGCGAGTGTGACGATGAGCCTGGTCGCGCCGTCCCGATCCATCGTCCTCGAGCTGAACGGTTCGCTCACGGTGTCAAAGGTGACCGATTCCGGGAACAAGCCGCTGCAGTTCGTCCAGGACAGGCTCGATCAACTCAACGTAAGAATTGACATGGGCGAGGTCTTCGAAACCGGGAAGGAGGTTACCGTTAACCTGGACTACTCCGGCGCCTTACGCACGCCGGAAGGCGGGCCGGTTGCGGACAAGCGGCTGGCCTATATCGGCGCCGAGGGCTGCTACCTGCTCTATGCCTCCCGCTGGCTGCCGTTTCACAACTACGCCGCCGATCTGGCCACCTATGAGATCAACCTGACGGTGCCCCAGGGTTATCTGGTGTCGGGATACAGCGATCAGATGCCGGTGCCGAAGCCCGCGCGCGCGGGCAAACAGGTCTATCCGCTGATGAGCACGACGCCCGTACTGGCGGCCACCCTCATCGCGGGCAAGTATGTCTCGAAGGAGGTCAAGACCGGGGCGGGACTGGTGTTTCAGTTCCTCGCCAAGCCGGGCAACGAATCGAAGCTCGACGCCTTGCTCGAGCCCGTCGGTAAAATGCTTGAGGTCTATGCAGCGAGGTTTGGCTCCTTTCCTTTCCGGGAGCGCCTGATCATTGCGGAGATCGACAACGACTCGCTCGATTACTACTCATCGCCGGGGATGATCTGCCTTGCGCCGCGCGTTTTCGCCGGAGACTTGCCCGTTGATCTGGCCCGACTGGCTCGCGAAGTGGCCTACGAGTGGTGGGGCCAGGCGGTTGCGCTTAAGAGCTTCGACGAGGAATGGATTTCACAGGGACTGGCACAATACAGCTCACTCCTTTACCGCCAGGAGACGAAGTCGGAGGCCGAGTTCCTGCAGGATACGCAGGAATTGCTGGAGCGGGCGCTGACCTTTGAGTCCAGCGCATCCCTTATCCGGGCTCCGTCCGAACTCTATGATCTATCGCCCAGCTACGAAGCCGTGATGTATTACAAAGGCGCCTTCGTCTATCACATGCTCCGTTATTTGATGGGAGATGAGAAATTTTTCGCGCTGCTGCAAAGATTCTACCAGTCTTACCGGGGCACGAATGCCGCCATTTCGAACTTCGAGGCCATGGCTTCGCAGGTTTATGGGCAGAATCTGAGGTCCTTCTTCGGCCAGTGGGTCGATTCCACCGGGGTTCCCGAGTTCCGAACGGAGTACCTGATCATCCGGACCCGGGAAGGTAAATTCAAGGCGCGCGGGACCGTTAAACAGAACTTCGAACTCTTCAACATGCCGGTCGAACTGATGCTGCGTTCGGAAGGGGGCACTTCCCGTCTCACCGTCCCGATGAAGGGAATCGAGGCGCCGTTCGAATTCGTTTCAGACACCCTGCCCCAGGAGGTTGTCGTTGATCCCGACAACCACATCCTTCATATCTCGGAGGAACTTCGCATCCATGTCGTGATTCGCCGCGGCATCGAACACTTCCGCGTTCGCGAATACACCGAGGCCGAACAGCAGTTCCGTGCCGCGCTCGAACTCGATCCCGCGAGCTCGTGGGGACACTACAATCTGGGCCTGCTTTTCTTCGAGCAGCGCAACTACCAGCGCGCGCTCGACGCTTTCAACGACGCGATCGGAGGCCATCAGCGCCCTTCCTGGACGAAGGCCTGGAGCCATATCTATCGGGGCAATTGTTACGATTCACTCGGGGAGCGCGAGCGCGCGGTCGCGGAGTATCAGAAGGCGGTGGAAACCGGAGAAACCTTCAACAACGCCCGGCAGATGGCCCAGCAATACCTGAGCCAACCTTTCGGAACGCCGAAGACTCCTCCTTCCGACCCGAAGTAACCATCAGGCAGGTCAGGGTTGAGCCCCCGAAGTTGACTCTTTCATTCTGGCAAGCTGCGCCTTGGCCGGTTCTCTTAGATCGACCGAGAAGATCGCCTGTTCCAGATCGAACGTCCTTTCGTTGTATACCTGCAACTCGAACGCGGGCAACCCGCCCCGATCAGTTCGCCTGACAGGAAGAATACCGTATGCGCGCTGCCATATGCTCCGATACCGGTGGAGCCGTAGATCCCAGATGAAAAGCTTCAAGCGGTCGAAGTCAGTCCCGCCGGCCGGCCGGAAGCGGTCCCGCTCCAAGGCGAGATAGTGTCGCACGGGACCGGCCTCCTCGTCCTTCAATTCCTCCCCAACTTCGAACCAACCGACGATGAATTTGTCGCCCTGAAGATTGACGAGGCCCGAGGGGATCTTCAGCTCCACCAACTGGGCATAGATCCATCCGACCCGGATCAGCGCGTCCGCGGGCAGCCGGACCTGGTACCAAAAGTCATATTTAACGGGTGGTTCAGCGGAGCGGCGAGGGGCAGGCCTTCGTCTGGGCTTGAATTGCCGGGGAAGGATCTCGTCACTCATTCTAAACGTCCGCTCCCGGGTCAGGATTTCTACGTTTAGGCCGGTCGGCAGATACAGGGCGACATTCTGGTCTGAGCTTCGTCCGGGGGAGATTCGCAGCGAGGCGTGGGTCGTGAGCCGGCCCGTGGCTTGAGCGGGTATGGCAGCAGCCTGTTCGGCCAATGCCCGGCCACGGTCGATCACCGATCGGCTGACCAGGTGCCGGCTCTCCGTCCATCCCGTTACGTTGCCTCGCGTCCGTATCCGGGTCCACTCAACACCCTTGCGCTCGAGGATTTCGACCTCCTGACCCTTATTCAGCCTCGCCACTTCCAGGGCGAGTTGAGCGGTCGAGTTCCTGACCGGCGCGCTCTCGCTGACAATGACGCCATCATCGATCTTGCCCGGCAACCGGATACGGGAACAACTGGGAGAGAGTAGAATCAGGACCCCAAGAACAGCGCTGAACTTTTTCATCGTGTGATCGATCGGAGTAGGGGAGGGCGAAGTCTAAGCGGGGGGTATGGAGCCGTCAAGAAATAGACCCCGGTGATATACTTCCGGTCCGTCATGCACGTCGATCCGGTCGAACTCGAGATCTTCAAGTCGCTTTACACTTCGGTAGCGGAAGAGATGGGCGTGGTACTCCGGCGCAGTGCCTTCTCGGCCAATATCAAGGAGCGTCGGGATTACTCCTGCGCCGTCTTCAACCGGCGAGGAGTGCTCATCGCCCAGGGCGATCATATGCCGGTTCATCTCGGATCGATGCCCCTTTCCGTTAAAGCTGCGCTCGATGCCGTGGAGATTGGACCCGGAGACGTGGTGGTCCTGAATGATCCTTACGATGGCGGCAC
>JACQTD010000253.1 GCA_016210985.1 Acidobacteriota bacterium | reverse complement strand
GCATATGGAAGGGGATGATCGAACTCTACAGCATGGTAGCCGGATATCGCTTGGCCAAAGCGAGGGACCGTCCGTGAGAATTGTCCAGCCCGATTTATGGGGCAAGGGCAGGGCTAGCCGGCCCGCCGTGCGCTCGCCCTTCCCTGCACCGACCGGCTTCCTCCATCTCTGCCTCCAGGATGTCCTGAAGCGCTTTCTGAACGAATCCCCGCAGGAGATCCTCGTCCTGCCCCAACAGCTCTTTCCACTTCCTCTCCTTTCCCTTATCTTCCTTCCAGGTCACGCTCTCTTTCCTCCTTTGATCTGCCGATCAAGTATCTTCGGGAAACATCAAGACCTTCTTGCTGAAGATCTAAACCACCACCCCTAAAGCTCCCTTGCGCGCTGGTGGCAGCCGCGCATTCAACCGCGAGCCTGAGGTCGTGGTCACTCGGCCAACCTGGCTCGGCCGTGAGGCACCCCGCTCCAGTGGGCGCTCAATGTAACTCGCTGTTTTGAGCCGGCTTACATGGCTTTGCACCGCACCGGTGAACTGCGCCGGCGGTCGGAGGATGCGCTGAGCCGCTTGGCGCATTGTCTCGCCTGTCCGCGGAACTGCGGAGTTGACCGCATGGCCGGCAAGACAGCCGCATGCCGCACCGGACGTTACGCCCAGCTGAGCAGCTACTTCTCTCACTTCGGCGAAGTGATGTTTGCGAGTTTGGAGGGGCAGCGGCACCATCTTTTTTTTCGATGTGCAATCTGCGCTGCGTTTTCTGCCAGAATTACGACATCAGCCGGGCGAACCGGGGGTCGGGGACCTCCCCACAACGGCTGGCCGGAATGATGATCGAGCTTCAGGCGATGGGCTGTCACAACATCAACTTCGTCCTCGATGGACACGGACTTGCCAAGCGCGGCATGCTGGTGCGGCATCTGGTGATGCCGGGCGGCATCGCCGGTACCGAATCGATCATGCGCTTTCTCGCCGAAGAGCTCTCACCGGACACCTATGTCAACCTTATGAATCAGTACTACCCGGCCGGCCGGGTGTCCAGCAGCCAATTCCCTGAAATCAATCGGCGAATCACGAGCACGGAATGCCAGCAGGCGTTGGACGCGGCTCGGGCGGCCGGATTGTGGCGTTTTGATCAGCGCGACTTTTGGTGATCGATATCCGGAAGCTGGAAGCTAGATCAGGCTTGCAAAACGATCGGGGTCAGGCATCAGGTTACAGAATACGCCGGATTTTCCGTACCTCTGGAGTCTGCAATGCCTCTCCTCGACGTCAACATTCGTGGCGACGATCCCACTGGCTGGTTTTGGTTGATGGCTGGGGCATTCAACCAAATTGGGTCATTTCGCGCAGTCCCCCACCAAAAGGCCCACTTCTCCGGTGGGATATAACCCACGGGCTGACAGCCTCTTGGTAAACGGTCGCCGCGCGGCATGATGATTGCTTAAATCGTAATCAACCGAAAGTGTGATCTTTACCTGAACCACCGGAGGGTTCGTGGTGCCCGTCCGCATAAAGGCTAAGTGGCAGATACTCCAGGCGGACGTCTGCCGCGAAACTCCCAAGACCCACGAATGGCTTTCGATCCCGTCTCTCTTCAATACCGCGGTCCCTCACCAGGCTCCTGAACCTGTGTCCGCACAGGTCGATCCAGTAGGGGAGGTGGATTGTGAACGCTCTCGACCAGCCCTCGTCCGTTTGTTGTGTCCTGATCCTGCCAGGATTGAGAGAGGAGTTAAACCCATGCGCTCGAGTGTCGTCATGACCGCTTTGTTCACAGCCTTCTTTGGGTTCGCTCTGGCCGGCTTGAAGGGATCAGACAACACCGGTTGCTTGAAACGCTCCAGCAGCGCCATCGCTATCACAGCTGACGGCGCGACGCTGCTGGTGGTCAATCGTGATTCCAACTCGCTGACGCTCGTGGACACAGCCACCCGGAGGAAAGTTGCCGAGATCCGTGTTGGCGTGGACCCGCGCGCAGTCGCCGTGGATGATGCCCGTAGCCGCGCCTACGTGGCTAATCAAGGCTCTGACAGCGTCTCGGTGGTTGATCTGACGGCGCGTCAGTTGATTGATGAAGTAGCTGTCGGCGACAGCCCGGTGGGCGTGGCCGTCTCGCCCGATGGCCGCGTGGTCGCCGTTGCTGAACTCGGTGACGACACCGTGCGCCTGCTCCATGCCGCCGATCTTTCCACACTCGCTGTTATCGTTGTCGCCGACCGGCCCTACGGCTTGAGTTTCACCCTCGCTGGCCGCCATCTGCTGATTACCCATCTCCTCAGTGGTCAGGTCAGCGTCATCTCTCTGAACCGCGAGCCCGCCTTTCGGTCGAGCTTCGTGAGCTTCGTCACGCAAATTTCTACCTGGCCGAACGTGGCTCCGGCCCCGACCATCGTTGTCAACGCTGCTGGCACTCGCGCCTACTTGCCACAGACGGTGGCGCACGCCTTAGGTCTCAACATTCAATTCGACAACACGGTCTTTCCCAGAGTGTCCGTTCTCGACCTGGAGACCAACGGCCATCAACCCTCAGAGGACATCTCGCTGCCGGAGAAAGATCAGCCAGTGGGCCTACCCTGGGATGTAACCCTCGCTCGCAATGATACCGAATTATGGGTGGTCAACGCGGCCAGCAATGATGTCTCAGTTCTGGACATCAGCAATCCCGCGCAAGTAAAACGCGTGGCTCATATTCCTGTTGCTGATAACCCGCGAGGCATCGTCGTCAGCCCGGACGGCACACGAGTTTATGTGAACAACACACTGGCAGGCACCCTCAGTGTGATTGACGCAAACACCTACAGTGTGACGGAGGACATCACGGTGACCGACATCCCTTTGCCACCAGTTCTACTGAACGGAAAGCGGCTCTTTCACTCCAGCGCTCGCGGCGATCTGGCTCAGGGACGCTGGATCAGTTGCAATACGTGCCACGTCGAAGCCGAACACGATGGCCGCACCTGGCTGCTGCAATATGTCGGTGAGCTGCCGCCGGGAGCAACGCCCGTCATCAAGCGCAATACGACCAGCCTGCTGGGCATGATCGAGACTTATCCGCTGCGCTGGTCTGCCGAGTGGGATGAGTCTGCCGATAGCGAGTTCAGCATTCGGTTCGAGCAATTCGGCGCTGGACTGATTCACGATGAGGAGATGAACGCGACGCTAGGAGAGCCCAATCAAGGCCGCGCCTATGATCTGGATTGTCTGGCAACCTACATTGACAGTCTAGCCGTGCCGTTCCGCAAGCACACGCTGACCCTGGCAGAGCGACGCGGCAAAATGATCTTTGAATCGCCCGAGACCAAATGCGCCGAGTGTCATCCGGCACCGCTGTACACTGACCTTCAAGTTCACGACGTGGGCACGGCGAATGCCGAAGGCGAGTGGCTTGGTCCGCACATTGACACACCCACGCTGCGCTTCTTGTATGACAGCGCGCCGTACTTGCACGACGGCAGCACGGCCACGCTGCGCGACGTATGGATGACCGCCAATCCGGAAGACAAGCACGGCATTACGTCTCACCTGACAGAGCAGGAGACCGAGGATTTGATCGCATTCCTGCTGGCTTTACCCTATGAATAATCCGAGGGTAATGAAGCAAGGAGGAATTGCCGTGAACACAAGATTGAGAATTCAATGCGTAGTCAACATTATCTTGTTTCTGGCCCTAATAACATTCTTCGTGCCGAGTATCCCAACCACGGCCCAATCCACGGCCACGGTCTCCGGCGCCGTCCGCCACGACGGCAATCCGGCGGCCAATGTCCATGTCGCCGCAGTCTGGGAAGGCGGCGACCAAGCAACCGTCACCGGACCAGATGGCAGGTACAGCGTCAGTGGCGTGCCGATGGGAAGTTGGGTGAACGTCCACGTGCGCCCGCCCCTTGTGCAGCGATTGGCTTTCAGCCATTGGCACAGCGAAAGATTGACCGGCGACCTGGTGAAGGATTTCGATCTGCAACGCGGCAACCGGTTGAGCGGCGAGTTCCGCCGACCCGATGGAATGCCTCTGGGCCAGGACTTCTGGCTGGTCGTGGACTATCTCGATGGTTCGACACCCGGGGGTGAATGGCTTGGGGATAGATCCGAGGGCGGCCGTTTTGACATGATGTTGCCGGCCGGTTACGTTGCATTAAAACCCCCGCCCGCAGCGTTGCGGCCATACTTCTTGCCCCGGACGCGGATCGATTTGCACACCGGCGATGTGACCAATCTGGTGGTCCTATTAGTGGAGAAGCCCGACCCGTATCCGACCACACCGCCTTGCGCCGACCGGATCAGCGTCAGCGAGCCAGATGTTGATGGCTATGCCACGATCACCGGCCATACCGGCGCCGTTGAGCCGATCTCCGCCGTGATCATCATCAATCTGAGCGCCCGCGTATTCACGACCACCACGGCCGACCCGGGTGGCGCCTTCAGCACAAGGTTATATGCGCCGCCTGGCTCATCGCTGCTTGTCAAATACGACTCGATTGCGTCCGCGATCGACCAAGTGCGGAGAGAAGCCGAGACGAGAATGGTCGATACCTCTGGGATGATTTACAATCTGAACCCATTACCCGGCACGATCTTGCACGTTGGCGAGTTGCCGGTGGGGAATGGTACCTCACAATTCTTTCATAGCGTCGGCAGCTTTGGCAGCGTTCTGGCTGATGACTCCAAGGCCTGGGCGGGTTGGCAACTCTCCGGCACACTCGAGGTACCGACCGGCGGCCCCGGCCCCGGCTTGAGGGTCCAGCCGGGACAACAAGTCAGGCTCACGGCCCGCTTGCGCGTCACCTCGCCGGCCCTTCAGTGTGCTGGGGCGTTGAGCTTGACCCCTCGGGCTCACGTCCGATTGCGTTACCTGTTTGCCGCCGATGGTCAGGCGCAACCGTGGGGCATCTGGTTCAATGCCCACTTGTTTACTCCGACTGGCCTTCCCATTGAACACGAAGCCGGAGGCGAGATCCGGGGCGTCGGTTCAGCAAGCTTCGACTCGCTGACGTGTGTGAGTGCTCGAACCTTCGAGGGCTTCCTGGACACCACCTTCACCATTCCAGGTGATCTGCCCGAGGGCATGTACCTTCCCGAAGCTTTCATCGAAAGCGGCGATGTGCCCCTCGCTGAAGATAGGCCACAGATCGTTATCTGGTACCATGTTGACCCGACCGCCACGCTGCCGCCGCTCGCCGTGGGTACGCCCGCGCCACCGCGCATCCCGTGGACGCTGCTCGGCAATTATCCGATCAACGGTCATCGGGGAGTTCAAGCGCGGGAGGACGAGGGCCGTTGGGTGATGCCCGCGCGCGTCGTTTACCCCCCGCATGAGGTTGTCGTTCCCCGGCTCGATGCGCGGACGGGTGAGCCGCGCGCCTACCGGTTGGAGCCCGGCTCTCACTGGCTCTCGGCCACCGACCGGCGTCAGCCGAATCCGCCGCACATCCCGCTCGCGTTGCCGTCGGGCGAACTCTTCGTCGAAGTTCACAAACCCGATGGCTCCACACGCCTTCTTGGACCCGCACCGATCCGCCAATCATCGGTGCGCACACCGACGCTGCCATCAGGTGATCCACTTTATGCAGGCACCGGTCAGATCGATGACCTCTATCACCTGACGACGCTGGAGGAGCCTTTCGACTACCGCTTTGACCAGTATGGCCACCACGTTATCAGGGTCCTGGGCGCAGTCAACGACGTGTACGGCAACACCTATCCCATCGAGAGTACATACGACGTTCACGTGGCTCGCGTGCTTGACCTTGATCCAGCGCAGTTGCCCACCACGCCGTACATGCAGGGGGACGCGTTCGCGCCGGGTCTGCACATCTTTCCGCCCGTATCCGCTGAGGTCGTTGTGCACCTTAGGCACATGCCTCACTCTAACCCCGAGCGGGCGATCACGCACGTCATTGAGGGTCGGGCTAACCGGTTCGGCTACTTCCAGCCGCCGCCGGGCACCGAGATTCGCTTTGAAGATCCCGGCGAGTTTCGCGTGGACATTACAGCCATCTACGAAGATCCCGATGGTACCCTCTGGATGGGCACGATGACCTGGGGCAATGTGGTAGAAGGGTTCAATGCGCAGATCGAGGCCCACGACCGGCGGGGCATGGATTATAAAAGCGATCGAATTGACGACATGCCCGCTTGGTACGAAGTGGCCAACCTGCCATCCAACAAAGTGGGCATCGAGAACTACTATCCTTACTTCAGTGGCGATATTCACTGGGGCAGCCAGAACGTGGATTTGGGACCCGGCGACTCGATCCATAGCATCATCACCGTGCGGGATAAAACGCCGCTACGGAGGATCTACCAGACCATGCGAAATAATTGGCCCAGAGCCCGCAATGGCTTTCGTTGGCCCCCCACGGACACCTCGCTGACGGGGTTGAACAAGCGCCTGGCGGTCGGGGAAGCGCCGCTCTTCATGACGACTGGCAGCGGAATCGATCCCGGCGTCGCGCCCGACCAGATCGATCTGTGGGGTTACTGGTATGGCTCCTCTGAGCGACCCGACGTACACGTTCGCGAACTCATTTCCGAGGACAACATGGGCACGGCCTACTGGCGCTTCGATGATACGTACGGCTATCAGATCGGCGAAGGGGCAATGGGTGACCTGCCAGGCGATATCAAGTGGGAGTTCGGCGGAGCGGTCTTCCGCGTCCCGGGGCGGGAGATCAACGAATACGCAATTTATAGCTCGCTGTGGGTGCTCCTGCCGGATGAGGATCCCGTCGGGGCGCGGATCGCGCCGCCTTTCCAGGATGCAACGGGCGCCGGTATCAACGGTGGCCCGATCTTGACACTCAAGGGCCAGGACATCGACATGCTGTTCTTGCCCAAAGGTGTACGCCCCGGCGACGTGCTGGAATCAGGTGACACAGTTTCTTTCAGCGGCCACGTGGGCCCGCCGCTCGACAGTCGCGTCGGTGTGGTCATTACGTCACCTGGTGGAAGGGTACAGGAGCGGACCTGGCACGCAAACAAGATCGGCTGGATCTACGACCCCTCATTCGATTTCATCGCTGAAGAACCGGGCCGTTGGACCGTCGATGTGTTTGTGGAGCATGATCGGCCCTACGCACCTAATGGCGTGGTCCCCACTCGCCACAAGACCGGCACCGTGCTGGGCACCAGCGGTCGCTACGAGTTCTATGTCGTCCCCCCCGAATTCCCCCGGTTAGAGGTGATTTCACCGCCGCCCGGATTCCTGTGGTGGCCAAACGGACATGTCGAGCCAGTGGAGATTCGCGGCCTGGCACCAGCGGGAACCGAAGCGGTTCACTTCACGATTCACGACAAAGGTGTGGTTATAGCCCAGGGAAGCGTGAGGCCAGACGCTGAGGGTGAATTCATCATTATCTATGACGCTCGGGCACTCCACGCCGAGTTCCCTTTCGTCAGCCTGACCGCCCACGAGGGACGATGGGAAGGTTTGGCCGACGAAGTGGCTATCAATTTCTTGGCCGTCGGTGTGGGCATATCGCAAGCGAACACAGTCACATTGATTGGTGAAGAAGTCTTCATCGGCAGGAATTGAAGGAGGGGTTGATGAAAACGTTGGGTCACCTTAAAACTGTTTGCACAGTACTCGTATGCCTTGTCCTTACTTCGCTCAGTCTCAACGCTGATACCACAGTCGCCGTGCAACCCGGCAGCCTGAATGTCCTCTTGACGGTACAGGAGACAGCCGGCGCGATACGCATCGACGAGCCGATCACCTCCGGCGTGCCCATTCCCCATGACGTGGACCTAACCGACCTCTCGACGTTGCGATTGCTCGACAATTCCAACCAACCCGTCGGTGCCCAGTTCACTCCCTTGGCCCGCTGGGGAGGCACACCGGAGAATCACAGCAAGCCTGTACGCTGGTTGCTGCTGGACTTCCAGTCTGCCGTCCCACCGCACGAAACCGCGACCTATCGCTTGGTCAACAGCGGTGGTGCACTACCGGCCTATCCTCGCCTCATTGTCAGCGATGCCCGAAGCGCCGTCGGCATCGATACTGGCGTTGCCCAGTTCAGTATTAGCAAGATCGACGGCCGGCTGAGAGGACCCGATTTGGCCCAGCCGGTGTATGGGCGGGTTCTTGATCCTGATGGCAGAGTTTACACGACGACGGGATTGGCGAATGTCACCGTGGCATTGAATGGCCCAATGCGCGCCTCGATACAGGTGAAAGGGACGTATCGCGATGAGAGCGGGAAGGATCGACTGGACTACACGAGCCGATATTGGTTCTACGCCGGTCAACCGTTCGTCCGATTATTTCACACCGTCGAGAACAACACGCTTTGCACGCTGGACGAGAATGAGCAGCCGACCTGCTACGACATCGGTTCTGCCGGCAGCGTCACCATG
>JACQTD010000252.1 GCA_016210985.1 Acidobacteriota bacterium | reverse complement strand
TCCAGAGGAATTCCTTAGGATTTCCCGAAGGCTTGCATTTCCTAGCTGGGGAAAACTTTAGGGGATCTGGCCAGGCCCGCGTCCGGCGGTATCCCCCCGAGCGTCCGCTCCTGAGGCCTGTGGTGGGGAAGGCTTGGGAGACTGCAACCGCACCTTGTCCGGGTTCATGCCTTGTCTTAATATGGCGGTATCGACTCATAAGTGGAAGTACGCGTATGGGGCTTTTGCCGAGCCCGATTTGAAGTAAGGGGGCGCTCCAACGTCAAAGGGATCCGTCGGAAGAGCAGTAGGGTGGAGGACTCTCCCGCGCCCCGAGCAGTGCTCCAGCGGCCCTACCCTTGGGACTCAGTAGAAGCCTTACAGAGAAGATGCGTTACCGATGAGCGCCACACGGCCACGCCATTACGAGTTTGGGGCTTTCCAATTGGATGCCGCGGAATATCGTCTGCTTCGCAATGGGGAGAAAGTTCCGCTCCCGCCCAAGGCCTTCGACCTGCTGGTCGTGCTGATTGAACGCAGCGGGCATGTGCTGGGCAAAGACGAACTGTTGGAAGCCGTTTGGCCGGATACGATCGTAGACGAATCCAATCTCACCTTCACGATCTCGCTGCTGCGGAAGGCGCTCGAAGAGAGTGCCGAGCAGAAGTTCATTGAAACAATACCCAAGCGGGGCTACCGGTTTGTGGCGAGCGTGACGCCGGGCA
Organism: Acidobacteriota bacterium; assembly: GCA_016210985.1. Taxonomy (GTDB): domain Bacteria; phylum Acidobacteriota; class Blastocatellia; order HR10; family JACQTD01; genus JACQTD01. The sequence continues at coordinate 2,797 of JACQTD010000252.1, read as the reverse complement.
GGATTGAGGACAAGACCCTCGTGCTGCACGAACGATCACGGACCCGTTTGGTAGTTGAAGAGGAAGAAGAGATCGAGAATGGAGGATCGAGTATCGAAGATCGGGAATTGAAGATCGAGAATAGTGCAGTTGTCCGGCCTTCAGGATACACGCATTCAGCCGATGCCGTCCCTGCAACGGTTCTCTCCCGGCGGTTCTCGATCCTCAATCCGCTACCCTCCATCATCGGTCTCATCGCGCTGGTAGTCGTGGCCACCCTGGGTGTTGCCTATCTTCTTCGCGAACCGACCGAAGCCCGCGCTGTACGTTCACTGATTCCCCTGCCGGAGAAGCCGAATCTCTTTCCGAACAGCTTTGGATTCGACCCCGCGCTTTCGCCCGACGGGACGCGTATGGTTTTCGTAGCCCGTACGGAAGACCGGCCTCGCCAGCTCTGGGTTCACACCCTCAGTACCATGTCGGCGGAACCGCTCGTGGGGACCGAAGGCGTCCCTATGTATTCTTATCCCTTCTGGTCGCCCGATGGGCGCTACATCGCATTCTCTTGGAACAAGAGACTCATGAAGGTTCCCGCTTCGGGCGGACCGGTCACGGCACTTTGCGACATTGACGGTCCGATGCGTGGAGGTACATGGAGCGGTGACGGGGTGATCGTCTTCGCTCCGGGCACGGCGGGACCACTGTACCAGGTCTCCGCCAACGGGGGGATTCCCGAGGCCGTCACCATTCTGGAGGAGGCTCGCGGGGTTTTTTCTCACCGCTTTCCATACTTCCTCCCCGACGGCCGGCACTTTCTCTATGTGGGCAGATGCCATTCATACGATGAAAGCGTAGAGGATTTCATCTATGTCGCCTCGCTCGATTCGAAGGAGAAGCGATCCCTGGTTCAGTCGAGTTATGGGGCGGCTTACGCAGACGGCTATCTGCTGTTCATGAAGCAGGGCAACCTGATGGCGCAGGCGTTCGATATGAGCAGGCAGGAGACGTCGGGTGAGGAGGTGCTGCTGGCCGAGAGAGTCTATCATGGCGTGGGCACGGGGCGTGCCAGATTTTCTGTTTCACAGAATGGGCTTCTGGCATACCGAGGTGAGTCGCAGCAGCTATGGCAACTGACCTGGACCGACCGGAGTGGCAATGCGGTCCGCACACTCGGTGAACCGATTCCCTTGCGCAGTGGTCCCAGCATTTCCCCGGACGGCCAACGCGTAATCGTTTCCATTGAGGATGAGAAGACCCGAAACCTAGATCTCTGGATCTTCGAAGTGGCAAGGGGAATCAGAACTCGTTTTACGTCCCACCCGGCGAACGAAGGGACTCCCGTCTGGTCGCCTGATGGCAGCCGGATAGCTTTTGTTTCGACGCGGAATGGCCGCACAGGCATTTATGTCAAGACCTCCTCTGGCGTCGGCGACGAGGAGTTGCTGTTTGAGTCCGATTCGAGAAAGGGGATATCGAGCTGGTCTCCGGACGGGCGATTCATCCTCTTCAGGTATTGGGATCACAAGACCCGGTGGGATCTGGGGATACTTCCTGTTCTCGAGAACGAAGGACCGGGAATTCGCGTTGGAGAAGTCTCCCCATTCTGGCAAACGGAAGTGAGCACTGGAGGAATTGCTCAGTTTTCTCCCGACGGACGCTGGATCGTGTATGCATCGGATGAAACGGGACAGCGGGAAGTCTACGTAGCTCCTTTTCCGGGACCGGGTGAGCGGAGACGGATATCGCCGGCAGGGGGCGCCTGGTCGAGATGGCGGGGCGATGGAAAGGAGATCATCTATGGGGTTCAGGGAGGCAGGAAGTTAATGGCGGCTGAAGTGGATACGAGTGACGGGACCTTACAGGTAGGGGAGGTCCGGCCCCTGTTCGATACCCGATCCTATGACGACACCTTGCACTACGATGTTAGTCCTGACGGCCAGCGATTCCTGGTCGGAACGGCCGTCGGACCGACCGGCCCTCCGCAGATCACGCTCGTCACCAACTGGACAGCGGATCTGAAGCGGTGAGTTAAGTTTGGAGTTCAACCTTCAGGTTGTTTGGATTTAGGGGGGGCAAGCTGAAGCTTGAACTCCGAACGGTTCAGTTCAGCTTAGTTTTGCGACAGCTCAGGCTTGGGCGTCTAACGAGGGAAGTTGAGAATGTACGATTGGCGGAAGATGACTGAACCGGAACGAGCCCAGGTACTGGAAGTGCGCCGCGCTCGCCGTCTGCCCTGGCATTCCCCTCCTCACTGGAATCATGTGGGAGAGCATCAATACTTGATTTCGGCGGCGTGCTACGAGCACGCGCCTATCATTGGAAAGAGCCCGGAGCGAAAGACCGAATGCGAGGCAGCAGTTTGCAGCCTTTGCCGGGAATTCTCCGCAGACCTCTATGCGTGGTGTATATTGCCCAATCATTATCACCTGTTGATCCGAACGGACCGCATCCGGAACTTGCTGGAAGCATTGGGAAAGTTCCACGGACGTTCCGCTTTTGCCTGGAACGGAGAAGACGACAGGCGCGGACGAAAGGTGTGGGCGAATTGCTTTGAGCGGCGCGTCAGGTCGGAGCGTCATTTCTGGGCGACGCTCAATTATGTTCATCACAATCCAGTGCATCACGGCTATGTGAAGCAGTGGGCGGATTGGCCATGGTCGAGCGCGGCGGCATTCCTGGAGGAGGTAGGCCGTGAGCGGGCCATGGACATATGGAAGAGGTATCCTCTGCTGGATTACGGGAAGAAGTGGGATAGATAGGGTTGGAGTTCCCGTTTGGAGTTCAACCTTTAGGTTGTTTGGTTCTTGGGGAGCAAGCT
>JACQTD010000264.1 GCA_016210985.1 Acidobacteriota bacterium | reverse complement strand
CGCGATTGGGCTGCTGGTGGATCGACTTCGCCACGCGCTGCAGGAGCGACTTGATCTCGCCAACATCGAGGTCCGCGTCCTCCTTGATGGCGACCATGCTGCTGTAAGTCTGCCAGCCAGCCGAGGCGATGGCTTCGTCTTTGGATTCGATCCACTTCAAGGCAAGCTCGCGACCATGCGGGCTCGCGGACGCCACCCACGGGACCGTGTATTCGGCGACCATGCCCCAGGTGGCGTTTTCGACCCACTTTTGCAGGTCCTTCTTGGTCATCTTCGCGTCGTCTGCGATCAGACCGGCGAGGTACATCGCGTCGGCGATGCGGGTGTCGTAGAGATCCAGCGCGAGCTGGTAGTCCATCTTGACGCGTTTCTGGATCTTCTTCATGTCCTCGACCTTGACGCCGAGGCACGGCTCCCGGGCGCCGTGGGTCATCCACATCTTCTTGGTTTGAGCGGTGCCGAGCCTCTTGAGTTCGGCGACGATGTCTTTGGCGGTCATTTACTGTCCCCCTCAAGTTGCATGTAACGCGCAATCAGCTCTTCGTTTCGCGTTCGCAAGACGCCATTCAGGGCGGGCTCCTCACCGCGGATAACGCGAAGATGAAGGAAGGACAGCAATACCAAGCCTGCGAGGAGATCCGGTCCCGTCACCTGAGAGTAGAGCAAACAAGTTCCAAGGAGCAAGGGGGCTCCCGCAAGGTAAATCGCGTGGTGGACTAACGCATACGGACCATCGGTGACAAGTTTGACTGCTCCGTGGCGGGCCGCCCGCTCACCTCGAGCGAGGGTCACGTTGCTCCAGAGATGGAGGGCCAAACCAACCACCAGAAGGCCCCCACCGAACCAACCGATCAAGTCTCCACATACCGTCCCGAGGCTCGCATCATCAGGCTTCTTGAGGTAGGCCAAGAACGCGACTGCTCCGAGCCAGCCCAGCGAGCGGAGCACCGCATTCAGCCAGAAGGGGCTAGCCACCCAAATCCTCATCTCCAAGCCAGAGTCGGCCTAACGAAATTAGGGTCAGACCTGCGTAGTGCATATAGATACGCATTACGCAGGCCTGACCCTGGTTTCATATCGTCAGTGTGAATCCGCCATCCGGCGTTAGTGTTGTGCCGGTGATGTAACTGGCCTCATCCGAGCATAGGAAGACAATGGATCGAGCGATCTCCTCCGGGCGACCCGCGCGCCGAAGGTGAATACTTGGGAGCAGCCCTTTGTCGTACAACTCGTCGCCGAGTATCCCTCGTGCCCGGTGATGCATCGGCGTATCAATGACTCCCGGACACACAAGGTTTACTCTGATTCCCTTCGGCGCCAACTCAGCAGAAGCACTCGTCGTCAGCCCGATCAGGCCGTGCTTTGAGGTGACATAGGCCGAACCGATCGGGAAGCCGAGGAAAGAATTGATGGACCCGATGTTGACGATTGCCCCACCGTGTCCGCAATCGAGCATGGCTCTGGCCTCAAACTTCATGCAGAGAAATGTGCCTTTCAAATTGATGTCTAGAACTCTGTCCCAATCATCCTCGGACAGCTCCGTGATTCCAGTCAACTGCCCCTCAATGCCGGCATTGTTCACGGCATAGTCGAGACGCCCGAACGTCTCTACCGCGTGGGCGACCATTCGCTCCACGTCCTTGGCTATGGACACATCCGTCTTGATGGCGGTCGCCTTCCCTCCCCGAGCTTCAATCTCGGTCACGAGCGACGCAAGCTCATCTTGCCGCCGCGCGGCCAGCACAACCCTTGCACCCTTCGCGGCGAAGGTCTCGGCGGTTGCCCTTCCAATTCCACTGCTCGCTCCGGTAATCAGCGCGACGCTATCGTTCATGTCTGACATCCGAATTCCTTGTGGACCGCGTTCGGTATCCGGTCACCGGCGCTTGTTCGCCATACGGTCCAAGATCTCGTACGTCGAGTCAGCGCGGGTCGGATCACGCCGGTATTCTGCAAGGCGTTCCTCCAGGTATCGGACTTGCTCGGACCTCAAGAGTCCCGCGAACCCAGGCGGTTCAGGAATCCCTATGTGCTGCATGGCTCGACCTCGCCTCGAGAATACCGCAAACTTGGTCAGGCTGGCCATCGCTGCCATTCAAAGAAGCTAACGCTCGGGTTCAGCGGCGGGCCGCGGAGCGGACCGTCCGCTGCAACCGGTTGTTAGACGATTCGCTTAAATCAGCTCCTTGAACTGCTCCACCGTTAGACCGGCATCCCTCACAATGCCAGCCATGGTGTACCCGTTGATCGGGTCGTGGCGTGGTATCGTGACGATCCGCACCTCATCGGACATCACGATGTGCTTCCCTTGCCGGATTATCCGAAAGCCCGCCTTTTGAAGGGTGCGGACTGCGACCTGGTGATTAACACCGGGAAGGTTTGGCACAGCTAAACTGCGACCTCAACCTCCCGAACCACGGCTCCCTTCAGCATTTCGTCCCGAGCGGCCAAGTATTCCTGAATCGCATCCTGGATGTTCAGGATAGCCTCCTCTTCGGTGCCACCTTGGGACCAACACCCAGGAAGACCCGGGCAGTGCACACTGTAACCTTCGTCCGTCTTGTTGAGTACCACCTTGTATTTCATAGCTCAATCTCGAGGTGCTCGTAAAGCAGTGTGTTGAGTGATCCGGGCAATATAGTCATTCGGTCTTTGGAGCCCTTGCCGTCGCGGACCTGGACTGAGTTCAGTTCGCCCCAGGAATCTTCGGCATGGGGTCCCAAGTCATGAGGGCCTTCTCAGTGTCCGGTCCATGCGCCTACAGCCACGCACTCATGACGTTTCCGATTTTCTTGCCGTAGATGCGATGCGAGTAAATCACCGCCGTACCCGTCCCTCCGTACATTCGAAATCGGGCAAAGGTCGCCTCGATAAATTCAGGACGGCCAAAAACAGCCACGATCAGGTGTTCCGCCTGCCTGTCTTGCGTCCTGGGAACTGAATCGGTATTGACGATGTGGCCCTTGGCGGCTTTGTAGTTCTCGAGCACCGGATTGGCCGTGGCGGCCAGCCCTTCGCCGTCTTTCGCCTTACGATAATCGCGAAGTGTCACCATGTCCTGCCATGCCTTCAGATCGGCCTGGCCGACGGGCGTGTATTCGTGCTGGTCTTCGTGTGTGAACCGGTGAAAGTACCCCGCGTCGGCGAACGCAAACGCGGCTGCTTTCTCAACCGAATGTTGGAAGGGGGCCGCGCTCAGCAGGCTCAATGTACAGCACACCGTGAAACAGATCCGTATGATCCCGAATTTCCTATGCATACTTTCTTCCGCAACCGAATAACCTTCGCCTTGGCCATGGAGGAATTGGTCACCGCCGCACGGCCGCATGCCTCCTTGCTTCCTGCAGCGAGGGCCGGCGCATCCCGCCACCGGCAACTTCAAGGAGCTGCCGGTAGTAAAGGCGCGACGAGGGTTCATCACCGAGCGCGCAGGCTGCGCGAGCCGCGCCCAACAGACTGTTGAAGCGGTTTGGATAAAGCGCCAGTGACCGCTTGTAGGCTACGAGTGCCTCCGCCGGCTGTGTCTGCTCCAACAAAAGATCCCCCAGAAGCTCGCAGGCCGGGAGTGTGGGACCCGGCGTCACGGCGTGTTTCGGTGTCGATTCCTCCAGCTCGGCCGCCTCTTGCAGGAGCGCTATGCTTGCCGCCTTTCGACGTTTCGCGTGCGCGAGCCAACCACTCAGCTCCAGACGAAGCACTTTAATATTTCGGGCGAACAGATCCTCTCCCGCTTTCCGGGTCGTGTTTTCCAGTTTCTCCAGGCGTACGACGGCGGCCCGGGCCTCGCCGACTCTGCCGAGGTGCGCCGCACCCAGACCTCGCGCAAACCGCGAAATAGCTTCCGGCCAAGTGAAACGATCCCAGTCGAGGCTCGTGGGCTCGCGGGGAACGATCCGTCCAGCCTCCTTCCACGCCCGGCGCTCAACGGCGTAACGGGCCTGCGTAGACGCCATGTGAAAGGCCGTCTTGAAGGTCGGTTCCAGTCGAGCCGTTGTGCGCAACCGCTTCAATTGTGCGGCGGCTTGTTCATCCTCGCCTTTCTGGAGGTGGGCATAGACCAGATATTCAATCGCGTGGGGAAACTCGTCCCAAACGTATTCCCCCCGGTCCCCCGCCGGGTACTCCAAGGCCGCCTCCGCCGCCCGCAGATTTCCCCGGATCACTCCGTTCCAATCTCCGAGGCGGGTATAGATATGGGTCGGCATGTGAATCGCGTGCGGATTGTTCGGGGCAACCGAATCATACTTGCGCGTGATCTCCAACAATTCGTGTTCACGTCCCGGCACATCGTTGGCGTGGACAAGATAGTGCATGGCGCCCGGATGATCAGGGTTTCGGTTGTACACGCGCAGCAAGATCCCGGCGGCGCGATCGGCGTACGCCCGGGTAATCTCATCGGAAGGGGTGACGGCGAGGTGCGCCAAGGCGTAAAGGGCAGCTGCTTCGGAGTCGTCCGGAAAGGCGTCGTACACCTTTTCGGAGGCCTGTTCCCATCGCCGGATGCGGAGCCAGTAGTCCGGCGACTCCGGCTCGAGGTAGAACGCCTCCGCCGCGGCTACAAAAAGGCGCTCCCGCTCCGTGGGAGGCTGAAGCGCTTTGGCCTGCTGCACGGCCTCCCATCCCCGCTGGAGATCTTCGGGCCGCGGCCGCGTCGGCCAGAGCGGCTGAAACAGGGTCATCCCAATGCCCCAATGCGCCATTGCGCACCCGGAATCGATCGCTGCGACCCGCTCGAAAGCCTCCCGTGCCTGTGGATAGGTCATGTGATGCAAAAGGGCAACTGCCCGATTGAATTCCGCTTGCGCTTGCGCCGAACAGCTGATGGGAAAGTTCACCGTCCCGAGCGCGTGGCCGGCATGGTGTTGGGCCTGGTCTCCAAGTTCGTGCGCCCCGCCTGGCACAAGGACGACGATCAATGCCATTCCGAAGCCCAGGACGGCACGACGGGAGGCGCTCCCTCTCGATTGATTCCTTTGCTGACCAGAATCTCTCCTGCCGGCCATACTGATTTCTACCATTCCCTGCTCCGCAAGTCATCCTCCTCCCACCGATGTGAAATGCGGTGGAGGAGCTTTGTCGGAGGGTCAGGGTAGGGGTGAGCCATCGTGCACTTCGCTAGCGAATAAGTTAGCACAAGTTCGCCGTGATCAGCCCGACCCGCTGGGGAATCAGCGACCCATGCGTCAGGGGAGGCTGACGGGACGCTCGCCCACGAATTCCAGGAGTTTCACGCCGTGGTCAGCGGCGATCATCTCAGCGGCCTTCTCGCCAATCATGATCGACGCTGCGTTCGTGTTCCCACTGACTATGTTGGGCATGACGCTCGCATCCGCCACGCGAAGCTTTCCAACCCCAGCCACCCGGAGTCGTGGATCAACGACGCTGCCTATCCGGCAGGTGCACGTGAGGTGGTACACGGTTAACGAAAAATGGAGCGCGAGATCCTCCAGGAGTGCATCGCTCGGCGTTGCGGCCTCGAGGTACCCATGCTTCCGCGCGAGGAACGGTGGAACCATCAGTGGGCCGACCTTGCGATGCGCCGGCCAATGCGCCACGACATCCAGGGCCCGGCGCAGGACCGCGAATATCACTTTCATGTCGTGAGCATCTCTGAAGTAGTTCATGCGGATGACCGGATGGACCGTCGGGTCGGCGCTTCCAAGGATGATCTCGCCTTCGCTGTGCGGCAGCACCGGATTCGCCAGCACGATGATGTTTTCCGCTTCGGGCGCCAAACGGCTGGTCACGTCATCGAAATACCGCGCCGTGTCTACGTTGAGGCACGAATGCCACAGGTCCAGGTTATACCCACAGGGAATGAACCCGATCTGCGCGTCGTGACTGTGGTCGTCGCCAAGGCCAGTCGAGAACCAGGCACAGGCGTCATACAGCGAGGAAGACACCAGTCCGCGCCCGGTCGTTTCCCACTCCGCCAGGCGCCGCTCCGCTTCCTGCTTCAGATTCAGAAGATCCGCCGGCATCTTCCCGTCGTCCCGGGGATCGGCCGGTAGCGGGCCGGCGGGGTGGCGGAGGGCCGCCGGTCCCATCGAGAGGGCGACTTCCACCATCGGGAGACCCACGCCCGGCGCCGGGAAGAAGAGCGGCACCTGTATGTGGTCCTTCAGGTGCTTGCCGACATGCGGCGAATCGACGAGGCACACCACGCCGGCCGATTCGAGTTCCTGTCGAGGTCCAATCCCGGATAACAGCAGCAAGTGGGGTGAACCGACCGCGCCCGCGCTCAATATGACTTCCCTACTTGCCGCGGCGACGCCGATCTCGCCCCCAGCCGTGAGATACTCGATACCCACCGCCTTTATCTGTCCGGGAGATCCCTCCAGCCGCACCCGCGTTGCTTGCGCCCCCGTGATTATCGTGAGGTTCGGCCGGTGCGCCGCTGCTCCCTCCAGGAAGGCGCGATAGGTACTCGACCGCTTGCCCTGCCGCGTGGTGGTTTGCAGGAGCGACACCACACCCGCCGCACCACCCCGATCACGGCCATTGTAGTCGCCGCGCGGTATGCCGGCGGCCTCGGCCGCTTCAACGAATTCCCGGGCGCCCTGGAGCACCGGCGAACGCACGGACACTCCCAGCAGGCCAGCGCTATTGTGCGCTTGCCCATCGATCGAGATCTCGCCGTTCGGCACGAGTCCCTCACTCTTCCGAAAATAGGGCAGTACATCCGGGTAGCTCCATCCGGTAGCGCCTCCCTCCGCCCAGGAGTCGAAGTCGCCCGGATGGCCGCGTACGTACGCCATGTAGTTGAGTCCGGATGAGCCCCCAAGCATCCTGCCTCGCGGCACGGGGACCCGGCGTCCTCTGAGTCCAAGGCCGGCCTTCCCGGGGTCTGCGGTGTACATCCAATCCGTGGCCGGATTCAACTGCATGGCCGCGCATGCCACGGGCATCAACTCTACCCCGGGCGGCCGATCGCCCGCCTCGAGGAGCGCAACACGGCAGGTCGGGTCTTCGGAAAGACGCGCCGCGATGACGGCCCCGGCGGATCCTCCACCCACCACGATGAAATCGAAAATCTCAGGCATCTCTTACCCTTGCGTCATTGGTGTTGGGTGTTGGCGTTGAAGCCATGCGAGGGCCAGGCCACTTCTGTTTTCGTCACCTGGCTACTCCGCGCGTCACGCCGGGAGGCAGTCGCCAGCGCTCGGCCGCGAGATCCCGGCAAACGCTCCGAAATCTCCCATTGATGCCCCTCGTGATCCAGCGCTCGATAGATCCGACCGCCCCAAAATCCGTCCTGTGGCTCAACGATGGTTTTGGCCCCATCGGCTTTCGCGCGAGCGAAATGGTTGTCAAGGTCCTCGACGTAAGCCTTCATCACCAAATCCGGCGCCGACGCCTCAGGAGTTTGCCGCCAAGTCTCATCCGGCGAGGATATGTTGATGAGGCTGTTCCCTACCTCGAACCAGGTCATTCAACAGCCCGGCATCGGCTGCACGCTGATGTTAGACGCAATGTGCGGCGCTATCAGCCTTCAGCTCTCCGGCGCCGGGATTATTCTCCAGGAAATCGTGCAATAACTGCCCTGCTCGAATACCTCTACGCGGAACAAGGCATAAAAGTCAGTCTCTTCATCTTTAATCCGCATTACGTACAAATGGCCACCTACTACTTTGGCCATTATATTAACCGTCTTTCCCCACAACCTGCCCGTGTCCGCTGATGCGTCGACCGTAACCTGGCGCTTTTCACCCTTCGCAAGCAGAGGCAGCGGTTCGAGTACCGGGACTTTAAACGGGTCAGACCAATTGAATTCGCCCAAATCCCTAATGACAGTTCGGTTCTCATTGGAATTATGGAGAATGAACCAGTCCTCGTTGTTGATGGCCGCAAATCCGTAACCTAAATCCCATTGTCCGTCAGATGCGACTTTGCGGACACCATTCTTAAAGCTTAACTGGGCTCGACCTTCATCATATTTTCCTGTGACTTTATCGCGAGGCGGATAGAGGGTGACCGTTTGTTGAAATAAGAAGTTCCCGCCTATTGCGCTAGAAGCACATGCGAGCAAGACTAATAGATGTCCGATCAGTTTTGTTGTCAATTGGGGCTCCTTTCAAATTACGACTAACGTCTCAACATCCCAGGTTTCCTCGATTGCAAGCGCGGAACCCATCGCTCCTAACCCAACGATCGCAACGTCACTCATCATGACACCTCCCGTGGTCGGCCAATGGCTGCCGGTAGTGAACTCGGCGAACAGGTCGCACTAAATCATATCGAGAATCGTGCCGAAACCACTTCCGTCTCGAAACATTACAGATGTTCCTTGAAGCCGCAGAAAAAGTGCTTCCTGTCCGGTGTTGGACGGGCCAGGTCAGAAACGACCTGCGTCCACGTCCCGGGCGAATTGGATAACTCCGTCAACGTATACCTTCTGGTCGTCATACATAGCCAGGTGACTGCCGTTCGGGCAGAAGAGATATCGTCCCCTTGCCACCTTGCCGGCCATCATTTCCATGTGTGCCGGGTCCATCGTATCGTGCCGCGCTCCGATCACCAGCGTCGGCACCGCGATCTTCCCAAGGTCGCTCGTGCGATCCCAGTTGACCAGCTCGCCACTGGCGCCGAGCTCGCTCGGCCAGGTACTTGTCCACCGCCAGCCTGTATCGCACCGCGTGCAGGCGAGAGCGGGTAACCATCATCGCCTTCGCCTTGCCACCGATCTCTCCCCGCGCCTTCGCGGCGAAATGCTCGACGCAGATTTTCACCTTCTCGCCGATTGCGTGCGGGTGGAGCTCGACGAACGACTTGAGCAGGTACTCAGCCTTCTTCTTGTCATAGCGCGGATCGTCCTCGATCTTCTTGAGGAGCCGCCAGTAGGACTTGTAGGTGGTGTAGTTCTCGAGCACGTCG
>JACQTD010000262.1 GCA_016210985.1 Acidobacteriota bacterium | reverse complement strand
GCCTTACTCGTGTCCCTGACCAATCAACTGCTACTTCATCCTTCGCCGCTCTCTAGGAGCAGTTTCGCCACCAGGCCGGACCAGCCGGTCTGATGGCTTGCGCCGATGCCGGCGCCATTGTCCCCGTGGAAATACTCGTGGAAGAGCAGCAGGTCGCGCCAGTGCGGGTCTTCCTGAAACTTCTGCGTTCCGCCACATACCGGCCTTCGGCCATCCGCACCGCGAAGGAATATCCGCGACAACCGGCGCGAAAGCTCGCCCGCGACCTCCCAGAGCGTCATCATCCTCCCTGATCCGGTGGGGCACTCCACCTGAAAATCGTCCCCGTAGTAATGATGGAGCTTCTGAAGCGACTCAATCAGGAGGTAGTTCACCGGGAACCAGACAGGGCCGCGCCAGTTGGAATTTCCGCCGAAGAGACCGGTACTCGATTCGGCGGGTTCGTAGCCGACACGGTGCTCGGTCCCATTCACCGACAGCGTGTAAGGATAGCGGTGATGGTAGCGCGACAGCGCACGGATGCCGTAGGGCGAGAGAAACTCCTCTTCATCCAGCATCACCTTGAGCACCCGGCGAAGCTGGTCGCGGTCAACGATGGACAGCAGTCGCCGCTCCTGCTGGCCCTCGGTGCGCATGCAGGCGACATTGCGGGTCAGGTCCGGCCGATGATCGATGAACCATTCCAGGCGCCGTTTGAAGCCGGGGAGCCGCGCAAGCAACTCCGGCTCCAGCGTCTGAACCGCGAAAAGCGGGATCAGTCCGACCATCGAACGAACCTTCATCGGAAAGGGTCTCCCTTCGGGGAGGTGCAGCACGTCATAGAAGAACCCGTCTTCCTCATTCCAAAGCTCGATCCCATCCTCCCCCCGGTGGTTCATCGCGCGGGCAATGTGAAGAAAATGCTCCCAGAACTTGCTTGCCACGTCCTCGAACGCCCGGTCGTCCTTCGCCAATTCCAATGCAATCGCGAGCAGGTTGAGCGTGTACATGGCCATCCAGCTCGTTCCATCGGATTGCGCGATGTGACCGCCGGTGGGCAGCGGAGCGCTCCGGTCGAAAACCCCGATATTATCCAAGCCAAGGAAACCGCCCTGAAAAATATTCATCCCATGGGCGTCCTTCCGATTCACCCACCAGGTGAAATTAAGCAGGAGCTTATGAAAAACCCGCTTCAGGAATTCACGATCCCCGGTTCCCCGCCGCTTCTCTTCGATCTTGTAGACTCGCCAGGCGGCCCAGGCATGCACCGGCGGATTCACGTCACCGAAGGCCCATTCATAAGCGGGAAGCTGGCCGCTGGGGTGCATGTACCATTCCCTCAGCATCAGCAGCAGCTGGTCCTTGGCGAACTCAGGATCAACCAGCGCCAGCGGAACGCAGTGAAAAGCCAGATCCCATGCCGCGTACCAGGGATACTCCCACTTGTCGGGCATCGAGATCACATCGGCGTTGTAAAGATGTGACCACTCGTGATTCCGGCCTCGCCTACGCTCCGCCGGCGGCGAGGGCGTCCCGGGATCCCCCTCCATCCAATCCTTGACCACGTAGTGGTAGAACTGTTTGGACCACAAAAGTCCGCCAAAGGCTTGACGCATCACGTTTCGTGCATCGTCGGAAAGGCTCTTAGGGATGACGGATTCATAGAATTCGTCCGACTCCTTCCGCCGGCGGCGGAGCGTTTCATCGAATGCGGAGTCAAACGGCCGACGCAGCTCGGTGTCCGTCCATCGCAGACGCACCGTGACCGATTCTCCGGAGCCGATCCTCAGCGGGTAGTGAGCCGCGACTTTCGTTCCGACCTGCGCGGGATTCACAGCTTCCCTCCGGCCGTGAACGATGTATTCGTTTATGCCGTCCTTCACAAACGGCGCGGCATTCTCGGTGCCATACAAGCGCTGGTGGTTGGTCTCGTTTTCGGTGAAAAGAAGATCGGGCGAGCCGTCACAATAGAGCCAACGTGGCCCGTAATCAGCGTGGTCAGCCTCAACGACCGACGCCTGCTGACCCTCGCTTCCACCTTCCGCCTGCCTGCGCAGCATGGGCCGGCGGGCCCCATTACCCCAGGACCAGGTATTCCGGAACCAGAGCGTGGGCAGGAGATCAAGATGAGCCGCCTCCGGGCCCCGATTGACCACCTGAATGGCGATCAGCATGTCCTCCGGGCCGGCTTTCGCGTACTCGACAAAGACGTCGAAATAGCGGTCCTCCGCGAAAGAACCTGCATCGAGCAGCTCATACTCGAGGCTGAGCCGGTCGCGACGGCGGTTCTCCTCGACCAATTGCCCGTAAGGAAAGACGGTTTGCGGGTATTTATAGAGATACTTCATGTAGGAATGAGTCGGGGTCGAGTCGAGATAGAAGTAGTACTCCTTCACGTCCTCGCCATGATTCCCCTCGTTTCCCGTGAGTCCGAATATCCTCTCCTTGAGCATCGGATCCCGGCCATTCCACAGCGCAATCGCGAAGCAGATCGCCTGATGGCGATCACAGATGCCGGCCAGGCCGTCCTCGTTCCAGCGATACACCCTGGATCGGGCATGATCGTGCGGCAGGTAATCCCATGCCGTTCCGTAAGGGCTGTAGTCCTCGCGGACCGTGCCCCAGGCCCGCTCACTCAGGTAGGGACCCCAGCGCTTCCAGTGCACTTCACGGATCCTCGACTCTTCCAGTCGCTTTTCCTCTGCAATCATCTGACTATCTCCTGGAAATACTCCCGCCCTCGTCCCCGGTCGAAGGACGGGACCCGGGAACCATGCCGGGAATGTTCAACCTCATCCGGTAGAGCCCGCTTCCCGCGCAGAGGTACAGGGTTCTCCCATCCTCATCCCCCCACGCCATGTTGTGCACATGCCGGGGCGCTTTGATCGTGCCGAGATGCCGGCCCTCGGCGGAGATCACCCACAGACCGCCGGGACCCGAAACGAAGAGATTGCCCTGCTGATCGGTTTTAACGCCGTCGATCGCATCTTCGCCCGGGGCGGTAGTCATGTCGAAGAAGACCATGCCACCGGTGAGACGGCCGTCGGGACGGATTTCATATCGCATCACAACCTTCTTCTTCTCGTCCCAGTTTCCAACGTAGAGGTATCGCTCATCGGGAGACAGCGTGATGCCGTTGGGCCCGGTCAGGTCACTAATCAGCAACCGGAGTTTTCCTTCTCGAAGCGCGTAAACCCCGCTGAAGCCGAGCTCCTTCCCGGGATCATCGAAAACCCTGGGAAGGCCGAAAGGCGGATCGGTGAAGTAGAGCGTGCCGTCGGATCCATACACGAGATCGTTGGGGCTGTTCAGCCGGCGGCCCTCATAGTGGTCGGCAAGCACGGTCAATCTCCCGTCGTTTTCCAGCCTGATGACCCGGCGGTTCCCGTGCTCATTTATCGTCAGCCTGCCGCGCGCATCGAGGCTGAGGCCGTTCGATCCGGGCTGGCGGTATGCCGCGATATCTGCCCCAGCATAGCCGCTCCGCTCGCGAAATACGGAGAGTGTCCCTTCGCCGGAGTATTTGTAGATCACATTGCTGTTGGGATCACTGAATAACAGAAAACCACCGTCGCGTACCCAGACCGGTCCTTCCGTGAATTGGAACCCTTCGGCAAGTTTAAAGATCTTCGGGTTCGGCCCGACGATTCCGTCGAAGGCCGGATCACGCCGGACGACCTCTACATTGACCTCGCTGGGTACCAGCGCTGTGGGGCCGGGGTCACCCCTCTGGAACAGAAGCCGTGCAAAGCGCATCCATATGAAATTCGTCGGCGGATTCGAGATCGGCCCGTTGATTCCGAAGACCGCCAGCTGGATCTGCTGGCCCGGACGGACATTTCGGCCGATGATAAGGCGGTTTGTGGCATTCCATCCGCCGACGACCGATCCTCCGACCTGACCGAGCGAACGCGGCAGCTCGCCATCCACCCAGACTTCGGCATAGTCGTCCAATGCCGTCTCGAACAACAACGTCATGCCCGTGGGATCGATCCCGGATACCCGATCCGGGACGGTCAGCTTGAGTCGATACCAGTTGAAACAGAGCCGGCCGGTCGCTCGCCGCCTCGATAAGGAAGCAGGGTCGATTACTTCCCAACCTGAATCGTCGAAATCGGCGCCGCCCGCATGAGGGGTGTAGTCATAGGTCCTGCTGGAAACACCTGTGGGCTGTCCATCGGTTCCCGGCCCGGGAAAGTCCACCTCGAGAATACGCGTATCGCTGTACCGCCACTCGCCTTTGACGAGACGCGCCCCTTCCCGGGTGGCCAGATCAACTACCGCCGCAGGCTCCGGGCCGCCCGATTCCGCGCTTGGGAGGGCCAAGACCCCATAGCCTGAAATTTGAACAAAGAGGAGGGTGAACGCGATGCAAGGAATGGCTCTCGTTCTCATCGTTAACCTCGCTCGGATGGTCGTACTTTGACTACGTAGTAGGTGAGCGGCCCGCGGAACTCCTGAAACCAATGCGGTGTACCCTGCGGTACGGTGATGACATCTCCTTCACGGATACGGCGTGAATCACCGCCCCGGATGGCGGAGCCACGAACCTCGTCAGGCGCGGTCGTCCGAGCATCGACCACCGATCCTCCCGTGACCAGCGTCGCCGTCCCGCTCAGCACGTAAATGATGTCGGTGTCCACAACATGAACTTCCGCCACGCCCGGTTCATTCCGGCGGCTGGCATGAACCATGAAATTCCGTCCCTGTCCGTCCAGGAGCACCGTGCCTTTCGCGAAGGCCTCCGCTACCTGTTCGCGGGTGAAATAGTTCACGGCAGGCGTGGACCCGGGGCTGCCGGCACCGGCCTGGATGTTGACCGCGGCCGCCCCGGCGAGTGCAAGTTCTTCGTCCTGCTGTGCGCTGGCCGCGCCACTCACGCCAATCCCGCCGATCACTTGAGAGTCAAGCGTGATGGGTATGCCCCCTTGCAGTGGAGTGAAGTAAGCGTCGGGAAGCGCCACCATCGCGGTTCTCCCGTTCTTGATAATCTCTTCGAATGCCCGCGTAGGGCGTTTAAAGAGGACCGCCGTCCGCGCCTTGCCGATAGAGATGTTGGCTCCGGCGCTGAAAGTCCCGTCCATTCGCTCGAGGGCCATCAGATTGCCCCCGTCGTCTACGACCGCGATCACTCCTCCGGGCGCATTCAGTCGCCTGGCCTCCGCCACCGCGGCGGCAATCACCCGCTTGGCACCATCCAGACTCAAAACCCTCTTCTCCACGACTTGCGCTTGTGCGCTCGCAGTCGTTACAGCCGCCATGGCCACCGTCAGTCCGATTTTTCTGATCATGTTCATCGTCAATCCCTCCCGCCCCTTGCCACGATGGTCACCCGCAACGCTTCGGTCGTTCGTGGATACATGAACCCGTCGGCCACAGGATGAATGGGTTCGTTCTCCGCTGGACCGGAGTTGGGAGTCCTCTGTCGGGGGGCCTGATCGGGCCCGGCGCCGGGTTCCTGGTTCTGCTCCGTGCCGGCGTCCCACAGCACCAGGTCCCGCGTGAGGTCGCCCTGAAGGGGTTTGCCCAAGGCATCGAACAGCGCGATGCCCTTCTCGCCCAGCGAATAGAAGAGGTCGTTGGATTGGCCGAACATGGGGTTCCGGACCGTAAACGTCGTCGCCCGGCCGCGGTGATCGGCCGCCAGCGCCGAGACGTTGAAAGCAAGAAAGAAGAGTAAGAGTTTGCGAGTCATGGTTCCTCCCAGGGTTCGGCTTCAGAGTGTGGATGGATTCAACTTCCGGTAACCGCAATTGAAAATGCATCGTTCCCGGTTCTGATGGTGCAATTTCGCGCAGGTCACGCCAGCCCGGCCACGCCGGCGGACAAATACCCAGGCGGCCAGCAGCATGCCGAAGGGTGGTGCCGTAAAATAGATCCAAAGCCCGTCCCAGATTCGGGCCGCGAACGCGGAACCAAATGTGCGGGCCGGATTCATGCTCATGCCGGAAAAAGGCGCTTCAAAGGTGATGTAGGCGGCCACGAGCGAGCCCGCGAAGAGTCCCGTATACCTGCCGAGCCCGGGTCGGTTGGAAACGTTCAGCACAACGAACATCATCAGCAACGAAATACCGAACTCCGCGAACCACGCTGTCCCGGTTCCGGCGTGACGCGGCACGGTCGTCACGTAACCCACCGACGGATGGGCCAGCGCATCGCGAAGGATAAGAACGACCAGCCCCACGCCGATCAGACCACCGGCGAATTGAGCGAGGATGTAATAGACGGCGTCCTTGAGGCGGATTTTCCCGAGCCACAGGAATGTCAGCGTCATCGAGGGATTCAGATGCGCTCCAGAGCGCTTGCCCCAAGGCGAGTAGACAATGCCTATGGCGGTCAACCCCATCGCCAGCCCCATCAGGAATCGTCGCGAAAACGGATCGGCGACGGCCTGGTGCCAGGGTGAGGCCGGATGTTCGAGCAGGAGGCCGAAGCCGCATGCCGAAACCATGAAGACGCCGAGGCCCCAAGCCTCCATCAGGTATTCCGGCCAGTGTTGTTCAGAGAATCGGCGCATAAGGACCCTCGATCATCCGCAGATTGCGGAATGCACGATCCATGGCTGCGCTCGATTGTTCTATGCATATGCGGCGCAGCCGTGCCTGGATCCCGGCGTAACGCCGGGGTGTGAGTTCGGGAATCACCACGGCTCCATCGACACTCACCTCGTACCCGTGAAGCTCGGGACGTGTGTGATCGGAGTCACTGAGCAGTCCCACCCTTTCGTATGCGTCATCATGCGCCAGCTCGAATGGGTTGAAATGGATATTTGCGGTTTCCATGGTGACTCCCTCTCTCCGGTCCGGATCAATCGACGATCAAAGTTGAATTCAGCCCGCCGAAATCATTCGAGTGCTTCATGCCGTGCGATGGGTCCTCGACCCAAGTCTCGCCATCCACGAGGAACTTGTAGCCGTACCGGCCCGGGGCGGGCGATTCCACCACGACTCGCCAGATTCCACCCGAACCCTTGCGCATAGGTTCCGGTCTCCAGCCGTTGAAGTCCCCGGCCACCCTCACGTCCCGGGCCAGGTCGTCGTGAAACCGGAAGGCGAGTCCGCCGGCCTCGACGCCGGGAGCACCCCAATTCGCGGGACCGAGGGCATGCCGCTCGCCGCCGGCTTCGAGCACCGCGCGGCGGGCATTCAAGGCCCCATAACCCTGCCTCAGGAGCGGCGCTCCCTCGATGCGGCCCGCCGTGCTCACCAAAATCTGCTTGATCATCGCGGGGGTAAGGCGAGGATTGGCTTCGATCATCTGGGCTACCACGGAGGCGACAATGGGCGCCGCGAAGGAGGTTCCGTCCACATGCTGGTAGTGTGCGGAGATGATCTTCTCCTGCTGTATCATCGATTCGACGGCGGCTCGGACGGCCTCTGGACGGCCGTCAGCCAGGGAGTCGATCCCCTCCGCCTCCGGCCATAACTGGGTCGTGAGACGTCGAATGGAGTAATCCGGAGCCTCGGCAAGTTGCGAAAGAATCGTAGCCTTCTTGTATTGCGGGGTGCCCGGAAGGATGGGCGCCGCGACCCACATGGCCGGAGCCAGGATTTCGGGTTTTACAAATCCATCTACGGTTTCGCCGAAACTGGAGCAGTAGAGTTCGAGCTGCTCGTTGGCTGCCTGATTGCCATCGCTGTAACCCCCGACCGTGATCACCGAAGGAGCATTAGCAGGGGGAACCGTATTCGGCCGATCGCTACAGCCTGAGTTGCCGGCCGCCGCAATCACCGTGATCCCTCGCCGGACGGCTTCCTCCGCGGCCTGGTCCACGACATTCGACGTGTAAGAAGCGTCGGTATCGCCGCCGAGCGAAATGCTCACGACGCGGATATTGAAGCGCTCCTTGTTTTCGATCACCCACCAGAGTCCGCGCGCGATGTTCCGCTCGGTGATTCTTCCCCGGTCGCTGACCTTAACCAGGACCAGTCCCGCTTCAGGCGCGAGACCCCGATAAAGTCCGTTGGAGAGCTCGCCGTTACCGGCAGCCACCACCGCAGTCTGGGTTCCATGCCAAGCCCAGGGCTGTGGTCTTGCCGCCGCGCGTAGCCTTGCGCCCGGGCGGGTGATGTCCACGTAGGCGAGAATCCGATCGACGGGTTGGGTCAGGTCCGGGTGGGGATAGAACCCTGAATCCAGGAACGCAATCGTGACCCCCTTGCCGCGGCGCTCGTCCACGGCATCGAGTCGCTGGGGAGTAGGAATCACGCCGAATCGATTTATCGTGTGTAAGTGCTGATTGTGCGTATCGGTTTCCATCTCTGCACTCATTTGACAGTCTCCAGCCTCGTCGCCGGAACCCTCGGGCCGGCGCGCATCGAACTCCCTATGTATGCATCCGTTTTCGCCGTGCCTGGGTTGCGGCTCTCCGCTACGTTTCCCCGATGCTTCAGGCGATCACGAAACCCCTTAGACGCCGCATCCGAAAAAAGGATGCGGAACCTTTGGTCACCCACGTACACCTCCTGTAACATAGATTGAGAGCACAGAAGGCCAAGCCCGGGAATGAGTTATTTTCCTGAAATCGACCGTGGTCTCAATTTCGCGCCGTTCCAGCAGTTGCGCGAACATTTTGGCATCGTGCCTGGACTTTTTCGCTCGCAAACGCTGCGGCCTGAGGTAATCGAGGCGGAGACCGAACTGCTCGAAGCGATCCTGCTACGAGAGCGTTCGCTTAGGCCTGAGCAGAAAGCAACCATCGCACTGGTCGCCGCGGCCGCCAGGCGCAACGGTTATTGCGTCGCCATGCACTACCAGCGTCTGCGTGAGCTGGGGACCCGGGAGGAGGATCTTTTACTGCTGGTGGAGCTCCGCGACCGCGTCTCCTCCGAACAACCGGAGGGGGCTGCGCTCCTCGACTTCGCGAAAAAGCTAAGCCTCCATGCCGGTACCATTTGCCGCGCGGACTTTGAAACGCTGAGCGCCAGGGCTATTCCGGACGATCAGGTTCTGGAAACCCTGCTCGTCACAGCGCTCGGGGTGTTGCTCTGCACGCTCGCTACGGGCTTGGGAGTCAAAGCCGATTTCGATCCGCCGGCCCCGTTGCCAAACTGGGACGGACAGCCGTCAACGAAGTACCAGCTTGAACCACGCCCCTTCACGACCGGCCGCGAAGCCGGAGCGGCTCAGGGGCCCCGCCTATGTACCACGGAACCGGATGTTGGGGAATTCCCGCCGTTCGATTCGTTGCGCCTTCATTTCGGCTTCGTCCCGGGCTTTTTCCAGGCGCAGGCCCAACGGACGGACGTCCTTACGGCTGAGGTCCGGATGCTGGAGAGCCTTCTCTTCCAGGACGGACCGCTGAGCAGACTGCAGCGGAGTTGTATTCTGCTCGCTGTCTCAGCCGGGCATTTCAACATCTACTGGGTCACGCTTCTCAGCGAAAGGTTGCGTATCCTCGGGCTTTCGGAAGATGAGACACGCGCGATCTCGAGGGACCATTCGAAGTCCCATCTGTCGGGTCCTGACAAAGCGCTCCTGGACGCCGCCATCAAGTTGACGACGCGTCCATCTGACTTTTCCCGGCTGGACATCGATCGACTCGGCGCGTTGGGGGTCCACCCTGAGCAGGTCATCGAATGCATCGCCACCGCCGCACTTGCGGACTTCCTCCACACGCTGCAGGCAGGCTTGGGCACAGCACCCGATTTTGAAGCCGCTTGGGATTATCTCCCCGAGGTCGAGCCGCAGGAAACCGAAGCATTGCCGGACATCAATAATTCGAATCCTTTCCCGGACGAGTTCTCTCTAACCAACGCTGCCCTGGATTCCCAGGCGGGGATGTCGACGACTGACGACCCCGATTCCGACCTGGTCTTAAGGGTGCAGCAGGGGGAAATGAATGCCTTTGAGGAGTTGGTCAATCGCCACAATCGGAAGATCTATCGCATTTTATTGGGTATTACCGGCAAACATGAGGAAGCAGAGGATGGAGTGCAGGAGACCTTCTTGAAAGCCTTCGAGCATATGGGCTCGTTCAAAGGGCGCTCCAGGTTCTCGACCTGGCTGATCCGGATCGCCATGAATGCGGGGGTTCAGCGAATGCGCCGCAGCAGGAACATGGAGAGCCTGGATGAAGGAGTCGGCGAAGACGATGAGACCTTCCGTCCCCGCCAGCTTCGGGCCTGGACTGATGATCCCGAACAGTTGTACTCGAAGGAGCAGCGACGCAGCCTGGTCGAACGGGGACTGAAAGCGCTTCCCCAGAAGTACAGAATGGCGGTAATCCTCCGTGACATCGAGCAATTGAGCACCGAGGAAGCCGCACAGGCCCTGCAATTGGGCGTGCCGGCGCTGAAGTCGAGGCTCTTACGCGGGCGCTTGATGCTGCGGGAGGCGCTCGCCCCTTATTTCGCACGCGGGCAACGAGGGGGAGAGGGTGTTTAACTGCGAACAGGTCCTGGCTGAACTGGCGAGTTACCTGGATGATGAGGTCGTTGCTGAGATCCGCCAGGAACTCGAACACCATCTCGCGGAGTGCAAGACGTGCAGCGTGATCTACGATTCGACCAGGAAGACGATCCGTGTGGTGACCGACAGCGGTTCCTTTGAGATCCCCGAGGAAGTCTCGGCGCGGATGACGAAGCGGATCATGGCGAAAGTGCGGGAGACCTCGCCGCCAGAATCTAAACCTTGAATGAGGAGGAACTCTGAGTTATCTATCCAAACCCCCTCTGAACCTGGATGAGTATCCTCAAGTGGATCGCATCCGGAAGGCCCTCGGCTTCTTCCCCAATCTCTATCTCGCGCAGTTGAGTCGGCCCGACCTCGTGGAGGCGGAGAATAACCTCTTCGGCGCGCTTATGGGCCAGGAACGCGGACTTGCACGCAAGCAGAAGGAATACATCTTCCTTGTCTGTTCGGCGGCGAATCTGAGTACCTACTGCGTTACTGCTCATTGTGAAATCGTTCGCATGCTCGGCGTCGAGGGCCCTGAGCCTGAGCAGATCTCAATCGATCACACGGCTACGGACATCCCGGTGCCTCTCAAGGCCCTGCTCAACTTTGCGCTGAAGCTCAACAACCGGCCGGCTACGATCGGCCGTCGGGATATCGACGCCTTGCGCACCTATGGCTTCGGCGAGGAGCAGATCATCGAGACTGTAGTGGTCGTTGGACTGGCGAAGTTCGCCAACTACGTGGCCTTCGGTCTCGGAACCGTCCCTGACTTCGATTCATCGCACATCGCGTCCAAGCTGGACCTCATCGCCCGCAAATAGGCAACCTGGGCCTGTGTGCAATCAATCGTCGGGATTGTCGAAGTATCAGGCGGGGAATGGTCGGAGGATTCGCGGCGCTCGACCATGACATCCCCCGGCCGAGCGGTGACCAAGGCCGGGCTGCCGGAACCCTCCGAAGTTCACTCAGGGTTTACTTTTCTCCATGGTGGACGGTTCAGCTCCCATCTTGGTCTTCTTGGTCTTCTTGGTCTTGGTCTTCGTCTTCCTCCTGCTCTTTTCTGTTGTCGTGTCGGCGCTCTCCATCGACGACATCTTATCCTTGGATGTGGACTGTCCCGACGTCTTTTCCTTGGCAGCCATCTTTCCTTTGTCCTGACCGGACATCTTTTCCTGCGCCAGGGACGTCCCCGTAAAGCAGAGGAGCAGTCCTGCAACAGCCCAACCTGCGCTCCATCGTCTAGGCATGATCCGATTCTCCTTTTTCTCGTGTTGACCGCGCGGCGCAGTCCCCGCCGCAGGGATTCCCGGGGGTATAGGCGATCCAGCAAAGTTCTTCAAAGTCCCGCATACCAGTCGTAGCCTCGCTCGGCCCAATAATCCAGCGGCCGATGATGTGTGAACCGGATCGTCCCGATTCGTTTAATGCTCTTGATGCCGTATTTCACCGGGATCACGAGGCGCAATGGCGCGCCATGTATTGAAGAGAGAGGCTGGCCATTCATTTCGTAACAGAGCATCGTCTGCGGGTGGAGCGCGCTGGTCATGTCGAGACCCACGTAGTACTCACCGTCTGGGGTCTCCACGCTGGCATAGGGAACGAGATCGTCCGGCCGCGCTCGCACATCGGGCGGTTCGCCGCTGACCGTAGCCGGCCCGCACCGGATGGCCAGGTCCTGAAAGCGAACGCCGGCCCAGTGAACGATCTGGCTCCAACCCTCAATGCATTGCAATTCGGTGGTCATTTCGAATCGCGGCAGCGATCGGATTTCGTCGATACTGAACGAAAGCGGATCCGGCGACTCCGCCAGCCCCGTTACCTGCAGGCGCCAGGTGCCAGAGTCAAGTTCATCTTCGAGGCCGATCCCGCCGTTGGGCCGTGGCTCAGCCGCGAGGGCGACGGGGAACGTCGGCGCGAGTCTCGAAGCGTCGAAGTAATCGCGCGCCCATTGTTCGTTGGTTTCCAGCACGCGCCGTAGCGGCCAGGGAATGCCCTGATCCTCGCGCCGGGTAACGAGCCAGCGCCACCCCGCGACGCCGGCCGCCGCCACAACGCCCGCAACCAGAAAACTCCGTCGCGTGCGGGAGCGAATGATCCGTTCGACCTCGGCCCGCGGCTCCGCGGCTCCGCGGCTCTCTGTGGACCCGCGGGACGGATGGTCCTCACCGGTGTTCATGCCCGGTCTCCTCCATCGGAACGACCTCGAAGCCGGTGATCATGGCCCTGAAGTTATTCCATCCTGCCCTGAAGACTTGAATCACGTGGACGATAATGAAGAGCACATACCCGATGGTAAGCCAGAAGTGCTCGAACCGGGCGGCCTGATAGCCCCCGAGCAGCGTGCACAACCACGCGAACTGTGTGGGCTTGTATATGGCAATACCAGTGAGGAGCGACCCCGCCCCCATGAGAATGACCGCGGTGTATGCGATCTGTTGGGCGCCGTTGAATTTCCGCCGGGGCAAATGAGTCCGGCGAAGCCGAAGATCGTGCAGCAGGACTTGAATCGCTTCAGAAAAGGATCGCCGGTTGGGCACCAGATAACGCCACTCCCCGGAAAAGACCGTGTAGAGCACGTAGAGCACGCCGTTGATGGCGAACAGCCACATGAAGAAGAAGTGAAGCGCCATCCCATACGCCAGCCTGTAGGGCAGGTTGAGCGCCTCATAGAACGACTGGGGAAAAAACTTGAGCACGGTGGTGTCGCCCCATCCGACCCGGTAAACATCATTGGCCCAGTAAATCATCAACCCGCTCCAGATCATCATCGTCAATACAGGAAGATTGATCCAATGGAACCAACGGATAGCCAGGGGATGCTTCTCCTCGAATCTCTTCATCGTGAGGCTCCACGCCGGAGTTGGTCAGCAGGCCAGTCCGACGGCGTTCGGCACAGCGTCCCGCCGAGGCTCAAATGCCCGGGAGTTCCCAAAGGTCGTTGAAGCGCGTGGCGCCACGTCCGCCGAAAATGACGAACCGATCCTCTTCTTTGATGTAGGCGCCCATCATGCCGTCGCGCGGCGGGGGCGCAAGTCCTAAAGGAATCTGGGTCCATTCGCCGGAGGAAAAATCGAACGCCCAGGTGTCGTTAGCCTGCCGGTTGTTGGCAAAGCCTCCGAAGACGACAAATCGGCCCTGGTGGTCCACGTAGCTTGTCGAGAAGAACCGGGCCGGCGGACGGACGGCGGGGTTGAATCGCGTCCAAACCCGTTGAGCGAGGTCGAATGCCCAGAGATCGTCGAGCGGGCCGCTCCGCTGGCCGCCGAACACGACCATCCGCCTGCCGGCCTCTTCAAAAGCGGCCGTGTGCAGGCACCGGATCTCGGGTTTCTCCCCCGCTGGCGTCCAATCGGTCCAGGACCCCGTAGCAATATCGAACGCTTGGCTGTCCTG
This sequence comes from Acidobacteriota bacterium, assembly GCA_016210985.1. Taxonomy (GTDB): domain Bacteria; phylum Acidobacteriota; class Blastocatellia; order HR10; family JACQTD01; genus JACQTD01. The sequence continues at coordinate 4,521 of JACQTD010000262.1, read as the reverse complement.
ATACCGGCCGGCCTCGCTGGTGAAGCCTGCAAATATGACCATGCTCCGGGTCTCCGGATCATAGACGGACGCTGATCCGTACCGGGCCCGCGGCCGGGAAGCCGGTGTCACCTCGCGCCACTCCAGCGTATCGAGACGCAGCTCCCAGGTGTCGTTGTAAAACCTGCTTCCCTGCTGCCCCGCCCAGACGACCATCTTCCGGCCCTCAACGTCGTAGACAGCATTGTGACCGAGTCGCGGCGCCGGCGGGCCGCCGGTGGTTTGAAGACGGGTCCAAGCGAGCGATGCCAGATCAAAAGCCCAAATATCATTCATCACACCCGCGCTGCCCGCGCCGCCGAAGACGATCAGCCGCCGCCCGTGCGAATCGTAGATCGCAGTACCCAGGGTTCTCGGTTCGGGGGCGGGTCCCGGGCCAGTTTCGATCTGCCGCCAGGACCGCACCGGCGGATCGTTCTGTGGAAGCGAGCTGAGCGGCTGCGAGAAAGCGGCAGGGCCCACGAGCGCGCCGAAGACCAGGGCGCCGGCGAGGAGGGCGTTACATCGACGTCGATTTATTTGTGCCATGGACATCGCTCCAACCATCGGGAACAACCATTTAGAGAGTGGCCGCGAAGGGATAGCATAAGTCGAGCGTCCCATCGACCGCGACCCTAACTTTCCGTTCAAACCCGGGAATCTTCATAGGGTAAATTATCCGCTGCACCGACCAACCCGGACCTATAAGACGCCGTAGAACGGAAAAGGATTCGTGACGATTCGAGTGAACGCCGTCAAGGTAGGCCAGCAAAGGCAAAAGGGCTCAGGACGAGAGAATGCATCCTCCAGCCAGGACTTGGCCTTTGCGTGGAAAGCGCTCTGCGCGTCATACGCGTAGAGCAGAAGGTTCACATCCGCGAGGATCATCGGTGGGACAGTCCCTCGACCTGTTCCAGGAGTTCGCCAATATTATCGATGCTTATCCCCGGTCTGAGACCCAGGGCGCGCGCCTTTATTTTGAACCGTTTCTGTTCCTGAAGGCGCCGGCGAACAGTGAATCCGAGCCGAAGGTATTCGTTCACCACCTGCTTGAAGGGCTGTCCCGTGCGTTGAGACTCGGCCCTCAACTTCGCCGCCACATCCTCATCCAGGGTGATCGTAGTTCGCATAGTATCTCTATGCTGTTGATCTAGCATCATGATGTCAACCAGTCCCAGTTTGTTTTTTCTCTGCGTCTCGGTGTCTCTGCGTGAGCGCCTTACGGGAAATAATTCTCACGCGGAGCCGCCGCAGACGCTGAGAGGCAGGTGCTCGGTCGTGGTCGAGCCGCAGCCTAACTTTCGTCTCATTGAGTCTTCTGTTAAGGTGGTAAAATGAAGATAACGGCCTACTTCGAGGCGATGTACACACGCCCCGATCGGGCCATGATCCGAGACGAATGGATCGAGGAAGCGATTCGGATGCCATCCGGGAACACGTTCAAACCGATGGGCGCATCCGGCGCTGGACGCAAGTTCAGGAAATGCAAGGCCGGTTTCTCCGCGTTATCCTGTTGCCGGATGGTGAGACGGTACACCATGCATTCTTCGACCGAGGGTTTGAGCCATGAAGGTCCGATATTTTTCCGAGACAGATACGCTCTATATTGAATTTCGTGATGCGCAAGTTGCGGAAACGCGTGACCTGGACGAAAACACAATGCTGGATGTAGACGCTGAGGGCAACATCTGCGCCATTACTGTTGAGCGTGCTGCAGAACGAACGGGTATCCCGCAATTCTCCTATGAGCAGGTGTCCGCCTGATGCCCCCAATCGTGCCCGGATTTACGAATGCGGCCCTCCGCATGGAAACTCCGATCAACAGTTCCAGCTCGTTGGAACAAACCACCCACCTCCCGGCTGAGGGCGGAACTACAAGCGGGTTCGTAGTTCCGGTTGCCGCCGGCGGGAGCCGGCGGTGGGGCCGACCGCCTGGGCGCGAGGAGGGGCTTCCCATCCAATTCCGCAAGCCTGACACCAAGAGTTTTGTGGGAGGGACAATCGCAAATGCCCGCCGGGAAGATAGGGTCAATACACGTCCCCGAAGGGGAGCGAGTCCTCCAGCCCAGGGTTGGTCCGCGTTTTTCGGACCAACCCTGGGTCACTGCAGAGTTCCGGCCAACCCCGAGGGGGTTGCGGCATATCGCCACGCCTGAACGCCTCGCCGCAACCCCTCCGGGGTTGGCGGTGAAACTGAATTGGCTACCCAACGTAGTGCCTGCGGCACCAACGTTGGGGTGGAGGACCTAACCGCTTCGCGGTATCGGAATCGTCGCTGAGGGAGCCTTGGTGGCAGATCGGCGTGCAGGCGGAGATCAAAGTTTGAGCTATAGCTGGAGGCTGGCTTCAATTTCCGCTCTGCCCTGGGCTTTTACATCTTTGCCCTTCAGGCCGGGACTACACTGCCTGCTGCCAACCGCCGACTGTCTTCTTCTCCCTAACCACTAACCACCGACCACTAGCCGACCACTAGCCACTAACTCTAGCCTCTATTTCCCTCCTACTGCCTACTCCGTCAAAATCCTTGACTGGAGCCAGTCTCCGGGTGCAGACTGCCGCGGTCAATATTCTGTTAATGCGAGTTAGACCCAGTCAAAGCTCTTTCGAAGATCAGAACTCAGCTGATTGTTTGCACTGAGCACCGTTCGTGCGCAACCCGGGAAGGCCGATCTGAGCCACGGAGTCGAAAAATGAAGGTCTGGTGTGCTGGTCTGTTTACGCTGGTCGTGTTCTTCGGTCTGAATCCCGTTCAAGCAACCTATTCAGGACTCGATAGGCAGCAAACTAAGAAGGCGACTGCCGGACCATCGACCCACCGGCCAGCATCCGGCCCCAGGCTGACGCGGGCAATGCTCGATCGGATTCCTATTGCTCCGGTTCAGCAGAAGTCCCCAGGCCACGATCCGCGGCAGTGGCAAAAGGCGCTTCCTGAGAGCGAATCGATGCGCTTTGTGGATCTCTCTCCCGGCGTAGATCTGATTCTCACGGGCTCGGAAACCGACCTGGTTGCGACACTGCTCCTCAACCCCGGGGCGGACCCGGACGATGTTCGATTAGGTTTCCAGAATACTGAAACGGTCACGCTTGACGCGTCCGGGAACGTGTGGGCTTTCGGGAAGGAAAATGCTGTCGGGTTGGTGGGCGCCCAGTTCTACCAGTTAGATAAGGTCGAGTCCCTCACACACGGGGGGGGAATCCCTCTCCGGCAGGCTGATCAAGGGTGATGGAAACTCTGTTGCCCTCCGCGTAGACAAGTATGACAGGTCACAACCCCTCCTGGTTCAATTCACCGTCGTATCGGCAGAAAAGACCGGCGAACTCCTTCCCGGCTCAATAACCTTCAGCGCAGGTCCTAAGGCCGGAACACCCGGCGCGGCGCGCACGGCGCAGGCCCCGGCGATCACCGCCACGATGACCGTGGACATGGCCACGGCCGATCCCGGCGACACCCTGATGTATACCGTTACGATCACCAATAACGGGGGCACGACCGCCACCGGCGTCACCTTCACCGATACCATCGACGGCAACACCACGCTGAACGCGGGTTCCGTGCAGAGCACGCCGATCGCCGTGAACGATAGCTATACCGCGAGCGGGAATATTCAGATCTCGCTCGCCGCGCCGGGCGTAATGACCAACGACGTCGATCCGGACACCGGGAACAACACCGGCTTGACGGTGACGCAGGTACAGGGCTCAGGCGCCAATATCGGCGTAAGCACGGCAACGACTGCCGCGGGGATCGGTGGCGTGACCGGATTCGTGACGCTCAATGCCAACGGCAGCTTCGGCTACGAACCGCCGCCGGGATATACCGGCGGTGACACCTTTACTTACCAGGTCACCGATGCGGGTGGCGGGACCAATTCCGCCACGGTAACGATCACGATCAGTCAGATGGTCTGGTTCATCAATAACGACGCAATGGGCTCCCTCAATCGAGGAACGTTCAGCAACCCGTTCACCAGCATTGCCTCATTCAACACGATCAATGGCGGCATGGCCCCGAACGCACAACCGGGCCATTTTATCGCCTTGCGTCGAGGCACCGGCACCTACACGGAAGCTGACGGCGTAAATCTTCAAGACACCCAGAAACTGATCGGCGAAGCGGTCCAGTTCAACACCGTGTTTACAGCGGATTCCAATAGCAGCGCGGCCTACAACACGTTTGCCAGCGGGACGATGGCGGCTCCGAGCATCGTCACGACCGCCGGCAACGGAGTCGATCTGGGAAGCGGCAACACGGCCCGGGGGTTCAATGTCAGCAACACACCGGGCTTCTTCGGCTTCAACGGTTCGACGGTGGGCTCTCCAGTGATCAATACCGTGGGAAAGACGGGGACGGGTGGAGCGATCAACATCGTCGGTAGCGGTGCTTTCGGTTCGAATGTCACCTTCTCGACGCTGGAATCAAGCAGCTCGCCGGGATCGAACATCAACCTCGTAAGTGTCACGGGAACGCTGGGCGTGACCTCCGGCGGCACGGGTCTGAGCGGC
>JACQTD010000002.1 GCA_016210985.1 Acidobacteriota bacterium | reverse complement strand
GTCCACAAGCGCGACGGCGGTGATGCAGGAACGAATGGCTTCGCCTTCCACGATGACCGTGCAGGCTCCGCACTGACCGAGACCGCAGCCGAACTTGGGGCCGTTGAGGTTCAGGTCGTTGCGAAGGATATAAAGCAACGGGGTCTCGGGATCGACGTCGACCGGATAGGTGCGACCGTTCACCTTCAGACTAATTACGCTCATGCTTTATCTCCTCTTCTGTAGCGTTCTGGGTTTAACAAACGTGTACAATCACGAAGGTTGAGTTATCCAGTACAAAGCAGTACCGGAACTTCCCCCCCGGACGATTGACGGTGAACATCATGCTCGAATCTTTCGCCGAGCATTGGGCTCGTACAGTTGATCGAGAGCTTCGCTTCCGATTACTTCTGCGCGAGCCCTTAGGACTCCTATGGCATCCCCCCACTTTGTCGAAACCAGATGCTAATGCCGTTGGGGTCCGTCCCAACTGGGACCCGGGCAACCTCCTCGTCAGTGGCGGTATCAATGACGGACACGTCGCCTCCCACCAGATTAGTCACGTATACAAACTTTCCGTCCGGACTCACGACGACCCCGTGCGGCGCCTCGCCCGCCTTGATCGCCTTGACCACCGCGGATGAATGGAGATCAACCTTATAGACGAATTCGCCCATGGGTTGTTCGAAGTAATACCCTTGATCCGCAAGGTATACGTACCGCGAATCCGCGGTTGGGTACATCTGAAGCGGTCCTTTGGATTCGGCGGGAAGCGCGATGTAGACAACTACCCGGTGAAGCACGTGATACACAGCCAACTGCTTGGTGTCATAGAGTGACGCGAAGGCATACTGTCCGTCAGGCGTCACCCCGGCTTGAACGGCTTGCCCGCTGAGCGGGACTTCTGTCAACAGGTCGCTCCTCAAGTCGAGAATGCCAAGTGCCTTACCTTTAAGCAACGCGATGTAAGCAACCAATCCATCCGGTGCTATGCGTAGCCCGTGAGGCTCGCAGCCCTCGCGCGCCTTGATCTCTTTCACAACCTCGTATGATTGAGCGTCTATCTTGTAGATTACGCCGGACTTTTGGCCCGTCACATAAGCAAATGCGCCGTCGCGAGTAACGACGACATGAGCAAGCTGGAGGTCGACGCCGAGGGCGATGCGCTTGATGATGCCATCCGTGGTTGGGTCAATCACGATAACCTCATCCGGATCCCCCTCCTGCATCACCCTGTTGCTTCCCACCCGATTCTTATCGCCCAGGCCAAACGCCGTCCGGATCGATCTCGGTATCCCGTGCCCGTGCCGTGTGACACTCGCCGTTGCCCATACGGTTTTGCCATCCGGAGCAACCTGGATGTTGTGCGGAGTGTAGGGAACGTGTCGCGGCACATGCCTGGCAACATCAATCCTCTTCGAAACCGTATGTTCGCCGGCATTGAAAACTGCAATGTCTCCATCGCCTTCAACCGCGATGTATATTTTCTGATCCGCTTGCAGAGGAGCACTGGACGAGACGGGCGCGAAACCCGCCATGACCAGCGCAAGAGCGACGAGACTAAAATGAATTAAGGATTCTTGACCAATCGGCTTATTCATGACCGTCTCCTTTAAACTCGACCCGTCGTCCACCTATGTGGATGACGGGTGAATAAAGTTGCGACGATTCTGAGGTGAGCTGCTGACTATCCCGCCGCCTTCAGGGCAGCCAAAACCTTCGCCGGTGTGAAAAGAGCCTCACGGATTCTCACGCCCGTTGCGTCGAAGATTCCGTTGGCAATCACGGCAAACATCACCGTGATCGAGACCTCGCCGGCGCCCGTGGCGGGCTGTCCGTCGGTTCTGTTGATCAGATGATTTGCGATCTCCGGAACGCCATGGCTGAAGCTCCAGGTCGGGTAGGTGATCCAGTCAATGGTGGTGATCTTCTCATGGTCCCAGGTAACCTCTTCCCCGAGCGCCCGGCTCATGCCCTGGAGGGCGCCCCCTTCGTTCTGATTCTCGATGCCATTCGGATTGGAGATCGGACCCGTGTCGGTGGCGATATTCATCCTTGTGATGCGCACCACCCCGGTATCCTGATTGACCTCCACCTCGGCCGCTACCGCGCAATACCCGTTGTAGCCCTCATACAAGACGGCGCCAAAGCCTTGACCCGTTACCACGCCGGTCTTGGGATTTCCGGCTTTCGGCGACGCGCGACGCTCCCAGCCGAACTTCTCAGCGGCCAGCTTGATGCAGTCCTTCATGCGCGTGCCGCTGACGCCGAAAGTGTTCGCATTGACGACACCTGTGAGAGGGTCGTCGTCGACGATGTAGCGCAGGCGATACTCAACCGGGTCCGCCTTGGCGTACGCGGCCGCCTCGTCAATGACCGACTCGTGCGCGAAGGTGTTCTGCAGGCGGTTCGGAGACCGCAGCGGGCCGGTCCAGAAGGGCGATCGAATCCCGTGCGTCGTGATTCGCTCGCTCGTCACCGTCCCAAGGTACGCGGGTCCGCCCTCCCCGCTCGACTTCACGAATGCGATGTAATTCGGAACATGGTTGCTGCTGTTGCTTCTGGAAGTCGAAACATTGCCCGGTCCCGTGCTGGGGTTGAACGGCGCCACCGCGAATCCCGCGAGATTCCCGGTGACCACGTTTTGCGGGGTATTCGCTCCTGGCCGGCCGCCCTTTCCGGCGGTCCAGCTCTCGGAATCCCACGCGATGATATTCCCTGCAGCATCGAGTCCGAGTTGGTTCTTGTGGACATACGGAGTTCCGAAATTCTCCCAAGCCATTTCATCCCTGCGCGTGAGTTGCACCATAACTGGCCGCTGCAAAGCCTGCGAGAGCAGCGCCGCGTCAAAACTGACGGCATCCGCGCCATTCAAACCGTAGCAACCCGAGCCCAGTTTCCAGATGACCCGGACGTTTGCAAGCGGGATGCCGAGCAGTGTGGCGAGCGGAGCACGTTCATTATTGTGGACGCCCTGCGTGGGCGACCAAACCGTCGCTGTGTCGCCCCTCACATCAGCTACAGCGGCGGATGCGCCGAGCGAGCCGTGCATGTTATACGGGATGTAATAGGTGGCCTGGATCACCTTGGCCGCCGACGCCAGTTTCTCGTCCACGTCGAGAGAGTCCGCCACCCTTGAATTTGTTCTGGGCTGCTGGAGCATCCACTCATAGAAGGTCGCCTGATCGGGCAGCTCCAAGCCTCGTGTCCACTCTACTTTCAGTCGCTCCGCAGCCCGAATGGCCTGATACGGCTTCTCGGCCACTACACCGACGAAGTCGTTCTTCACGACGACCTTGATCAGACCGGGGATGTCGGCCACGGAGCTTTCATCTACGCTAATAACTTTAGCATCGACCCTGGGAGGCCGGACAACCCGGCCATACAACATGCCAGGTACCCTCACGTCCCATGCGAATTCGTACCGGCCGGTGACCATGTCCGGCAAGTCCAAACGTGGCACGGAGGTCCCGAGGATTGTCCACTCCTTTGGGCCCTTGATCTTGATCGTTGGATCCAACTCAATACTGAAGAGTTTTCCACCGACCAATTCCCCATAGGTGGCGTTCTTGGTGGCATCGTTCTTCACGATGATGACGCCATTACGGACGACCAGATCGTCGACCGTCACGCCGAATCGCTCGGCCGCGAGTTTTTTCATCTGATGCAAAGCGGTGGCCGCGGCGGTCATCAGGCTCCGGTTTTGGTGGTTGAAGTTAGCCCGGTGCGACTGGCTCCCCGAAGTCGTCCCCTGGTCGGGGGTGAGCGCGGTATCGCACAACGTCAGTTTGACACGGCTCAGGGGCACTTCGAGATACTCCGCGACCAACTGGACCTGCACGGTGAACATGCCCGTGCCGAGGTCCGACTTGCCGGTATAAGCTAGAATGGTTCCATCGTGCTGAATCGCGATCCAGGAATCGAGCTTGTCCCGGGTATCGGTCGAGCCCTGGAGCGGCGCGCCTGCGGCGGCGGCTTCACTGGTTGCCAATACTCCTGCCGCGCCCGCCGTGCTGAAGCCGACGATCATCGCGCCGGTGCCCTGCAAGAACGTGCGGCGGGAGAGCCCGGCTTTCTCCAAAGCGTCCAGGGCGTCAATAGTGTAGGTGGGTTGAATGGTGTTGTTCGATTTCATGCTAGCACCCCCTGATACTGGCTGATGGCCTTCATCGCCCGGTATTGAACGAAGCAACGACAGATCACGCTGTCGAGCGCCAGTTCGATCTCCCCTTTGGTTGCGGCCGGGTTCTGATCAAGAAAGGCCTTTGCGGTCATGATGATGCCGCTCGAGCAGGTCCCGCACTGGAAGACCTGCTGATCGATAAAGGCCTTCTGAATCGGGTGAGGGTTCTCGGGCGAGCCCAGTCCTTCGAGCGTTGTAATCTCGAATCCGGCTGCCGTCGAAACCGGGGTGATGCACGACCGGATCGCTTCTCCTTCGATGATGACCGTACAGGCTGCGCACTGGCCCAATC
>JACQTD010000257.1 GCA_016210985.1 Acidobacteriota bacterium | reverse complement strand
GGATATCTCGGCAACCGTGGTCGTGGATGACCATCGCGTGACGGTGAAACTCGACAAGCGTGCTCATAACCCGTACCTTGTCGCTTCCGGATTGACTAAATCTCCAACCCCCATGGCTTGGTTCGGTGAAAAAAATCTGGTCATACAGTGCTCTTAGCCCGACCCCAATCCCCCCGCCCGCGTTAGGCGATTGGCAGTACCGTGGAAATCGAGGCTAGCGCGGAATGCCTCGAGCCGGTGTTTTTTCTTTATGCCGGATACATCAAAGCGATTGACAGGTTCCTTGAGCAAGATCGAAAGCGAATTGGCACTAAGACGATTGATCCAATTGAATACATCAAGAGTTTTGTCGCTCTCGAAATAAACGCCGAGCCGCAGATCGTTGGTCCCCCCATTGACGTGGTTCATATTGATCGACATGGCATCAGATGGGTTGCAAAAAAACCGGGATGCCCAGATGAGGAGAAGCGCGAGAACCCACCAGCGAAATCGAGAACCAGCAGAAAACGTCCAAGAGTCCATAGCGAAACACGGCCTGGATACCAACAACACAGATTTAAGCCAGCACCCACCTGTGCGGCGAATGCCGGTGGGGTCCGGCCTATGCTAGAATTCCTGTTTTCACGTTTTGGAACGGGATGGACGTACGGGCATGGAAATGTATGATGTGATCATTGTAGGGGCGGGACCGGCGGGACTCTGCGCCGGGATGTACACCGCCCGCTTCAACCTGAATTCGGTCGCCATTGAGAAGGGCCTTCCGGGCGGCGAGTTGCTGAACACCGAGGGGATCGAAGATTACCCGGGATTCGAGTACATCCGCGGAGCGGAACTCGCCGAAAGAATGGAGAATCACGCCAAAAAGTTCGGCCTGCAGATCCTGAACGAGACGGTTGTGGGGATCAAACACCACGGCGATCATTTCGTCGTGAGGACCGAGCAGCATTCGTATCGCTCCTTAACCGTGATCCTTACCGCCGGAGGTACTCCTATCAAGCTAAATGTGCCGGGAGAGCTCGAGTATGCCGGACGCGGGGTCAGCTACTGTGCTGTCTGTGACGGCGCTTTTTTCCGCGATCAGGTCATTACGGTTGTCGGCGGAGGGGATGCCGCGGTCGAAGAGGCCCATTTCCTGACCAAATACGGGAGCAAGATTTACGTCGTGCATCGGCGCGACAAGTTCCGCGCCCAGGCCATCCTCCAGCAGCGATTACTGGCCGAGCCCAAGGTTGAAGTGATTTGGGATCACGTGGTGGAAGGGATCAAGGGCAACGGTGAGGTCGATCGACTCATGCTGCGCAACACGCGGACGGGCGAGCCGAGGGAGCTCAAGACCAGTGGGCTCTTCATTTTCGTGGGGTTCACGCCCAACACCGGCGTGCTGGAAGACCATGTGGAGCATGACGCCAATGGTTATCTGATCACCAATGAGCGGATGGAGACGGTCATTCCCGGCCTGTTCGCCGCCGGCGATGTTCGCGTTCAGTTGACCCGACAGATCACCACGGCGGTAGGTGACGCCACGACGGCGGCGGTCGCAGCCGAGAAGTACATCGCCAAGCTGAAGGATGCGATGACCGTCGGGAAGTAGATCTCCCATCCCGCCGGCCCCAGATGACTGAACGTGACACGCTCGATGTGGATGTCCTCTTTGTCGGCGCGGGTCCGGCATCGTTGTGCGGGGCCATCCGGCTGGCGGGACTGATCGAGCAGCACCATCAGCCCGCCGGGCGCCTGGGGCCCCGGCTAGACGCCAGCATTGCCATCATCGAGAAAGGCCGGGAGGTCGGCTCACACATCCTTTCCGGAGCGGTTTTTGATCCTCGCGCCCTGGAGGAACTCATCCCTGACTTTCGAGAAGCCGGGGCCCCCTTGGGGGCGGAGGTAGTGGAGGATCATCTCTGGTACCTGACCGAACATTCGAAGATCCCTTCACCGATCATCCCGCCGCCGCTTCGGAACACCGGTAAGTACGCACTCTCGCTGGGACGACTAACGCAGTGGCTGGCTTCGCGCGCCGCCAGTATGGGAGTGGATGTGTTTCCGGAGTTTCCGGGGGTCGAACTGCTCTTTGAGGAGGGTACGTCGAGCACGGGAAAGGTGATCGGCGTCCGCACCGGCGACAAAGGAGTCGATCGAAATGGGGCGCGGAAGGGAAATTATGAACCTGGGGTCGACATTCAGGCCCGGGTCGTCGTGCTTGGAGAAGGGGTAAGGGGTTCGCTGACGAAGCAGCTTCGCGCCAGGCTTGGGCTCGATCATGATCGCAACCCTCAGGTTTATGCTTTAGGCATTAAGGAACTCTGGGAGATCCCGCCCGGCCGCCTTCGCCCCGGGACCGTCATCCACACGCTGGGTTTCCCGCTCGATCACACGACCTACGGCGGCGGCTGGGTCTATGGATTGCTTGATAACCAGGTGAGTACGGGTCTCGTCGTTGGCCTCGATTACCATGATCCCGCTTTCGACCCGCATCACGCATTTCAGAGGATGAAGACCCACCCCGCAATCGCGGGACTGCTCGAAGGCGGAAAGCTGATCCGCTATGGAGCGAAGGCGCTACCCGAGGGAGGATACTATTCGCTGCTCAAACCCTTCGCTGATGGCGTGTTGATCATCGGCGATTCGGCTGGATTTCTCAACAGCCAGCGCTTGAAGGGAATCCACCTGGCGATGAAATCGGGCATGCTGGCGGCCGAAACGATCTTTGACGCGCTACGAACCGGGGACTTCAGCAGCGCCACACTCCAATCGTTTGAGGAACGGATACGGTCCAGCTGGATCCACACCGAGCTCTACAGCGTCAGGAACTTCCATCAAAGCTTTGATCATGGGCTCATTCCCGCCATGCTCCAGGCCGGAATTCAAATGGTCACCGGGGGAAGAGGCCTTGAGGATCATCTGCCCTCCAAGCCGGGCCATCTACGCATGCACAAGCTCTCAGAAGGCGATCACCAGCGGGAATCCCGGCAACCCGGAATGCGATTTGACGGCCGGCTCACGTTCGACAAGCCGACCGACGTCTACCACTCGCGGACGGTGCACGAGGAAGACCAGCCGTGCCACCTCCAGATTGCGGATCTCGCCGTCTGTCATCAGCGGTGCACTGTCGAGTACGGAAACCCCTGTCAGCACTTCTGTCCGGCCGGCGTCTACGAGATGGTGGACCCGGGGGACGGCAGCAAGCGACTCCAGATCAATGCGTCCAATTGCGTTCACTGCAAGACGTGCGACATCATGGATCCGTACCAGATCATCAATTGGGTTCCGCCCGAGGGCGGCGGCGGTCCCGACTACCAGAACCTGTAAAGGACCAGAGATGAAAAAAGTCGTGGTGAGGGATGCAGCTCGATTTGCTTCGGATCGATATCAGAAAGTCGATCTGTTCGGATCGCTACACATGTTTTTCGATCTCTACTGCCTGGAACCGGGCCAGGAGCAGCAGGGCCACGCGCACGCCGGGTCCGACAAGATTTATTTCGTTCTGGAGGGTGTCGGCCAGGTCGAGATTGACGGCGAATCGGCGGCGATTCAAGCCGGAGCCGCGGTGATCGCGCCGGCGGGCAGTCAGCACGGCCTCAAGAATGCCTCCACCGACCGGCTCGTAGTCCTGGTCGCGATGGCGCCTCGACCATCCGGCACGAAGTAGCTTCGGCCTCCTGGTCCCGGTCGGGATCTGCCGTTCTCGAGTTCTCCAGCGATGCGAAAAATCCCCCGCGCACTGACGATTGCCGGATCGGATAGCAGCGGCGGTGCGGGAATTCAAGCTGACTTAAGGGTCTTTGAGGCTCTCGGTGTTTACGGAATGTCGGCGATCACAGCCGTCACAGCTCAGAATACCTTAACGATCCTCGGAGTGAGAAACGTTTCCCATGCACTCATTGAAGCGCAAATTAATGCGGTGCTATGTGATGTCGGAGCTGACGCCGTGAAAACCGGGATGCTGCGATCGACAGGGACAATTCGGACTGTGGCCGCCTGCCTGGGCCAGTGGAAGGTAAAGCATCTGGTCGTGGATCCCGTAATCAAGGCGAGCACGGGTCTTCAGCTGATGACTCCACGGGCCCGCAGATCGCTGAGCGAATCCCTTTTTCCGCTTGCGGAATTGATTACGCCAAACATCCCCGAGGCCGGCGTCCTTGTCGGCCAAAAACTCCGTTCGCGGTCGGATCTCGAGTCAGCGGGACGATCATTGCTCAGCATGGGCCCGCGCGGCGTCCTCATCAAGGGCGGGCACACGGATGATCTCAGGGTGGTCACCGATCTTCTTTTTCTCGGCACCCGTGTTATCGAGATTTCATCTCCGCGGGTTAGAACCGGGCCCGTCCACGGGACGGGCTGCGTGCTGTCGGCGGCCATCACAGCCAATCTGGCTCGTGGCCATGATCTGGTCAGTTCCTGTCGTCGGGCGAAAACGTTCGTAGCCGCAGTGATCAAGAGGTCACTCCCCCTAGGCAAAGGTCAACGGCTTCTCGCGCCTCGCACCGGAGGGTGAACGGGTACCCGGTTCCGGAATCACCGCGCTTAAGCATAGTCTTGAATCATGACTACCTTCACACCCTCCGCCTTCCCCGCTTCACCCTGAATTCGATCGGCGGTAATCAGCGGACAGTTCATCCAACCGGCCAGGTGAACATAGGTCCCGTCGTAGATCGTGAGCTTGGTCAGTCCACGCTTATGCTGCTCCAACACGGTCCGGAAGACATGGCGATGCTCGTCCCGGCCGAGGGACCAGACATCGGTGAAGAGATTCAATACATCGTTGAACAGATCTTTCCCTATAGTTCCTATGCGGGCGAGTCGATTCCCTATCTCATAGAGTGCCAGATCCGGCAGGAGGATTCGAACGTCCCCTCCCACAAACCGGTTGAGAAGCAGCAGGGCTTGATGTTGATAGGGTTCGTCGGCGGGTAGATACCATTTCAAGATGACGGAGGGGTCAGCCACCACTATCCCGAGACTCATCGGTTGTCGCGGTCCCGCCTGAGCCATTCCTCGGCGCTGCCGTCAGACTTTCTGCGCCGCCGCGCTTTCTCCATTCGATTCTGTATCTGCAGGAATCCAGGGCGGTCTACAGGAGCAATATAGTCACCTTGAGCCAGCCATTGTCGGAAGGCCTCCCGGCTCGCCGCCGATCGAGTGAGGTGGTGCTTTCGGGCCCTTTGGTCCACTTGTTTGAGCAACTCATCCGGCAGTGTGATCAATACCTTAGCCATTTTCCATCCTCTCCTGAGGATATCTAACAGATATACACCCGGTCATAGTCTACTCAGCTCCCATCGACTGTCAAAGTCGTCCAGGTATCGTCCTTGCAGGTCGTCCCCCGGGGCGGGGCATCACTTCCGGCAGGGGCGAGGTCAGCCTTCCCGTTGCGCCGGGGTCAATCCCGCGTCCCGGCTCCGACCTCGACCGGTTCCTTCTCATCTTCGGTCGAACGCCGGGCTTGGGAGGTCGATGGCGTGCTGACCCGCCGCGATCGCCGGCTGCGGACCCCTGAAGGGAGGAAAGCGCCGCCGAGTCGTGAAACGATCGTTCTCCAGCGCGCGGTGCCGGGAAGGTCGTCGAAGAGGGAATAGGCCACGGGCGTGACGATCAGCGTGAGCAGCAGCGAGAGCGTTTGGCCGCCGATCACCACGACGGCGATCGCCCTTCGCTCTTCGGCGCCCGGACCGCTGCCCAGGGCCAGCGGAAGCATGCCCGCCACGAGGGCGAGCGTGGTCATCAAAATGGGACGCAGCCGGTCCCGGTTGGCCTGCAGTATGGCGCCGGCCCGGTCCATCCCCTGCCTCCTCAAATGGTTCGTGTGATCAATCTGAAGAATGGCGTTCTTCTTGACCACGCCGAAGAGCACCAGCAGCCCCAGCGCGGAGTACAAGTTGAGCGTTGTGCCGGTAAGCCAGAGCGAAAACAAGGCGAAGGGCACCGACAGGGGCAGGGAGAGCAGGATGGTGAAGGGATGGACTACGCTCTCGAACTGAGACGCGAGAATCATGTACATGAAAATGACGGAGAGCAGGAAGGCCCAGATAAACTCGCTGAAGGTTCGCTCGAGTTCACGACCCCTTCCTGACACGTAGGTAGAGTAGGCAGCCGGGAGGTCCATTTCCGCGGCGGCGTTCCGGAGTGCGGTCAGCCGGTCCGCGAGGGCAAATCCCGGCGCCACCGAAGCGCGAAGACTCACCTGCCGCTGGCGGTCGAGCCGGTCGATGCGGGATGCGCTCCGTTCGGACCGGATTTGAACGAGGTTATCCAGCCGGGCCAGCCCGCCGTCTTGCCTGGGCACATAGAGCCTCGAGATCGTGCCCGGATCGTTCCGATCGCCTTCGGTGAGGCGCAGCTGAACGTCGTAATCGTAGTTGATCGCCGTGTCCCTGAAGCGTGATACCCGTTGATCCCCACCGACCATCAGCCGGAGCGCGGTAGCGATGTCTTCTATTTCAACGCCGAGGTCGCCTGCCCGGGCCCGGTCGATTTCCACATGCAGCTCCGGCTTGTCGAGTCTCAATGTCGTGTCCGCGTCGATAACGCCCAACTCACCGGACCGCGAGCGGAGGGTTTCGGCATAGGCGGACAGTTGTTTCAACTCGGGCCCGCGGACCACGAAGTCGATATCCCAGTTACCACCTCCGACGTTGAACGCCACGATGTTTCTCACGGCACTTCGAACGTCCGGGTACCTCCCCAGCCGTCGCCGGACCTCCTGCATCACATCCCGCTGGGTGTAGTTACCCCGAAGCGCAGCCCACGGCCGTCCCTTCAATGTTTCCCGCCACAGGCGGGCGGGTGAAAAGGTTCGTTCCTCATGGGACGCGATGCGGATATAGGTGTTCCCCGAATTCACGTTACCGAGGAAGGAGCCGCCGACCGAGGCCAGCACGAGGCGCACGCCGGGGGCGGAGCGAATATCGGTCTCGATGGTCCGCATCACCTCATCCATCGCGGTTACGCTCGTACCCTCAGGAGCGTTCAGGTTCACTTCGAATTCGGCCTCATCCACATCACTCGGAATGTAATCCTGCTTCACCAATCGATACAGGGGCACGGAGGAGGAGATGACCAGCAGGGCGACGATGACCACCAGCATACGGTGGGCCATGGAGAACTCGAGGATGCGGGTATATCCCCGGTCGATCCAGGCGTAGAAGCCCCGGCGCGAATCGGCCAGTTCCGGCCCTCCGGATGAAGCGTTCGAGCGCAGCAGCCGTGCGCTCATCATGGGCGTGAGGGTAAAGGAGACGAGCAGGCTGACCATCACGGCGACCGCGGCGGTGATGCCGAACTGGAAAAGGAACCGGCCGGAGATGCTCGACATGAACGACACCGGTATGAAGATGACGACCAGGCTGAGGGTGGTGGCCATCACGGCCAGGCCGATCTCCGCCGTGGCGGCGCGAGCCGCCTCAAACGGCCGGATTTTCTTCTCTTCGACAAACCGGTAGATATTCTCCAATACCACGATCGCGTCATCGATCACGATGCCCACCATCAGCACCAGGGCAAGCATCGTCACGCTGTTCAACGTGAAATCCAACGCCCACATCACGCCGAAGGTCGATATCACCGAAGCCGGAATCGCCACTGCCGCGATGACCGTAGTGCGCCAGCTGCGCATGAAGAGCAGCACGACGAGGGAGGCGAGGATGCTGCCCAGGATCAGGTGGACGTTGATCTCGTGCAGCGCAGCATAGATGTAGCGCGACTGATCCCGGATGACCTCCAGTCTGACGTCGGCCGGCAGTTGGTCGGCGATACGGCCCAGGCTCGCCTTGGCGGCCTCAATAACGTCGACCGCATTGGCTCCGGACTGTCGTCTGACCTCGAGAATGACCGTCGGCACGCCATTGAGGCGGGCCAGAGATCGCTGTTCCCGGGTTCCATCTTCCGCCCACCCGATATCGCGCACCCGCACCGGTACTCCGTCGAAGGAGGCAATAATCAGCTCATTGAAGTCTCTCGGGTCGACGATCCGGCCCATCGTTCGGAGGGTCTGCTCCATCGGGCCCTCGGTTACATTGCCGCCCGGGACGTCGGCGTTCTGGCGGACGAGGGCGTTGTGGACAACTGTGATGGGAAGCCGATAAGCGCCCAGTCGCTCGGCATCCACCCAGATGTTGATAGCCCGTTCGAGTCCGCCGACGATGCGCACCTCGCCGACGCCCGTGGAGCGCTCGAGTTGTACCTTGACCAGCTTGTCGGCCAGCTCTGTCAACTCTCGAATCGGCCTGTCGGCGGAAAGGGCGACCGTGAGGACCGGCGAGAGATCGTTGTTGAATTTCGTGATGACCGGCGGATCCGCTTCCCGGGGAAGGTCCCGCAGCACGGTGGCGACACGGTCGCGCACATCCTGGGCGGCGACATCGATATCCCGATTCAGGTTGAAGGTGATAAATACAATCGAGGAGCCCTGGCCGGAGACCGAACGCAGTTCGCTGATTCCCTCGATCGTGTTCACCGCCTCCTCGATCGGCTGGGAGATCTCGGCTTCCACCTCCTCCGGGGAAGCGCCCGGCAGCAACGTGCGCACGGTGACGTTGGGAAGATCAACCGATGGTATCCGGTCAACGCCGAGGCGAAAATAGCCGCTCGCTCCGATCACCACGAGCGCCAGGATGATCATGGAGGCGAAGACCGGGCGCCGGATGCAGATTTCAGCCAGCTTTTGCAAAGGCTAAGGGATCTCCAAGACCCATCTTCACTCCACCACGCTGACCAGCTGGCCCGACTGCAGGTTTCCCGGATCGAGGATCACGTCTTCGCCAACCGAGAGGCCGTCGAGCACCTCAGTCCATTGGTCGGTTCGTTTACCAAGGGTGACCGGGCGCTCTACAGCTTTTCCTTCCTGGACGAGGATCACCTTGGTAATGCCGGCGAAACTCCGGATCGCCCCGGACGGCACGGTGATGGCCGGGGCCGCATCATTAACCACGATTTCCACGCTGACGAACGAGCCGGGGCGGAGTGAGCCTTCATTGGCCACATCGGCTTCCACCATGAGCATGCGGTTCTGGTCGGTGATCGCCGGGCTGAGACGCATGATACGGCCGAGATAAACTCGTGGATCACCCTCCACCGAGACGCGGACGCGTTGGGCGGGCTTTATGCTCGGCGCGGCGCGTTCGGGCACTTCAGCCCGAAGGCGAAGCGGGTTTGTCCTGACCAGTGCGACCACCGGCGCGCCGGCGGCGAGATACTCGCCGGGGGAGGCTCTCCGCTCCTGGATAATTCCATCGAAGGGTGCCCGGATCGCCGTATCCGCCAATTGTTGCTCGGCCAGGGCCAGCTCTGAACGGCGCTGAGCGAACAGCGCCCTGCGGTTCTGGATCTCCTCAAGCGCATCCTGGTACCGGCTGAGCGCAACTTTGTAGCCCGCTTCCGCGGCATCCAGCTGCGCTCTGGAGATGACGCCCTGCTCGAAGAGCGCGGCGATCCGTTCCCGGTTCGCGCGCGCTTCATCCATGAGAGCCGACGCCTGCCGAACGGTTCCCGTCCTTTCGGGATCGACCCGTTCGTCGATCCCCTCGGCAGGCAGTCCAAGCCTTGCACGTGTCCCGGCCAGCGCGGCCATAGCTTGCTCCATGCGAAGTTTGTAGTCCTGGGGCTCGACGCTGGCGATCACCTCGTCTTTCCTTACGGCTGAGCCTAGGTCCACCGCGATCGATGCCAATCTGCCCGGCACCTTGGCACTTAGGATGGCGTGGTCATACGCAGCCAGCCCGCCGTTCACGATCACGGTCTGCTCAATCAGGGTTTGGGCGACTCGAACGACCTTCACCCGGGCCGCTGGAACAGCCGGTTTTCCGGTCGGGGCCTTCCCGGCCGAGGCCGAGTAATCGCTCCCGCACGCCGAGGAGATCAAAGCCAATAGGGCCGAAACGAGAGCGACGGTTGGCCGGTAGAGGGCCGAATTACGGGACTGCGACATTTGGAAGAGCTTTCGTCAATCAGGGTTCAATCCGGATGGGTTCAAGATCTGACTCGCGCCGGACATAGTGTATCACTCCTCGGATGATTATGCGTGTAAACCCGGGGGCCGAATTGAGCATCGAAATATCTCTAGGTAGAAAAACGCATGAGCGCACAGTCCATAGCAAACCTTCCGAGAAGAACGGAAACGCTCCGAAAGTACTTACGAATCATGAAGTTTGCTTGCGGGCGCAATGAGAATCTGTCCGCCGTGGCCAGCCATTTCGGCTGCTCGGAGGCCACCGTCATCAACGCTTCCAAGGCCTTTGGCTTGACCTACGATGAAGTGAGGAATCGGAGATCGCTCCGCCGGGTGGTCGAGATGGAGCGGAGGATGCCCCGCAAACCGGTTTTGTCTCCCCGCGACCGCAGGATCCTCGAGCTCTACCAGTCGGCGGCGGCTCCCACCCTGGAACAGATCGCAGCGGAGTTTGATCTTACCCGCCAGCGGGTTTTTCAGATCCTGGCCGGGTTGAAGGAGCGCGGCATTCCGGTGGCGAAACGGTCGGCCCCCCCCATGGGACACTGGGTAGAACGGTGTGACCTATGCCATCGACTGCAAGCGGTAGCTCGGCGGACTCCCCTGATTACCGCCCGCCGACTCTCCGAAACTCTCGGCGTCGAGCCCTGGACGCTCCATTGGCATGTGAAGAAGCTCCGGTCGAGGAATCTGATCCCCAAGCATTTCGGGCGTCTCCGAAGTGAGCGGCTCGTCCGCGCCATCGAACTTTTCAACCGGGAACCGTCGATTACTGCGGCGGAGTTGGGCCGGCATCTGGGATACAAGAACCTGCCTGCGGCCTTCCTCGATCTTCGCCGCCGCGGTTATGGCCACCTGCTCGCGCATAGCATCGAAAGGCGGCGGCTTACCCGGCGCCCCCAAGTCGTACCGCTCTATCCACGGACCCCCTCCCGGCTGAAGCCGGCCCCCGGCAGGCTTGTTGCCGACACCCACAACACAGGCACACGAGTCTCGCGGCATCGATAACGGCTCGCATCCATCAGATTCCGCGTTTTCCCTTCAAAAACGAATGATTTCAGTGCGTGTTTCGCAGGATTCTAGTATGATGCGAAGTGCGCCCGAATTGTTTTCGGATGTGATCATCTCAAGGGAGGAATCGATGGCAACCAAGAAAGTGATGACCAAGAGCCAGTTGATCAATCACGTGGCGACCGTGGGGGGCTTGAAGAAGACAGCTGCCAAGGAGATCCTGGAGAATCTCGTGGAGACCGCGGGCAAAGAAGTGAAGAAGAATGGACAATTCGTAGTTCCAGGGTTAGGGAAGCTCGTGCTGGCGAAGCGCAAGGCACGAATGGGACGTAATCCCCAGACCGGAGAGGCGATCAAAATCCCGGCCCGGACCGTCTTGAAATTCCGGATCGCCAAGGCGCTGAAAGACTCCGTTCTACCCAAGAGGTAATTTTCTTTGGAGGGACCAGGCCAGTTGCAACCGCGGCCTACGCCGCGGCAACTGGCCTGCACCCCGCCTTTATGGGGTGCTCCGGCAAACCGCTTGCGATCGGGCGTGACCGTCATCCCGGCCTGTTGCTCAGAACCAACTTCCCCCCGCTTTCAAAGACCATGTATACGCCCGCCGGCAAGAGGCTCTCGATGCGCTCCCGGCCTTCACCCGGCGTGATCAGGTAGACGCGATGCTGTGCTCGCCAGAGCTCGACCAGGTCGTGATCCTGGTAGAAGAGATGCGGAGCGTCAGGAAAATAGGAACCGTACTCGAGATTGGCGGCGCGGCCGTTGAGGATGTACACCTGCCGTTGCGTGTAGAAATTGATGGATGATCCGCTTTCGTACTCGCCGTTGAGGATCAGACGGTCGTCCGGCTGCAGGCGTGCATTCAGAAAACCCGCAATCGGTTTGGATGAGAGATAAGGCCCGAAGACGTCGCGCGCCTGTTCGGCAACATGAAAGAAGCCGGCAAGCACCATCGAGATCGCGATGGCAGATCCCATCGTGGATCTTCTGCGTGTGAAGAACCAGACCGCCGCGGCGCCGATACCGAATACCAGGCAGGTCCCGAACAGGTGGTATCGGAGTTCCGCCAGCGCGGCCAGATTCAAATCCATCACGTGGCCGAGGGAGAGCGCATAATGTTCCGGGTTTCGACCCAGACGAGATGAGATGTCACCGATCACCTTCTCGGTCCGGATGGCGTAGAGGACGATTCCGGCAGAGATCGAGACCACCATCATGAGAATGCCCGCCAGCCTCAAACCCCATAGGTTCCAACCCTCCTCGCGGGTCTCCGCGCGAGCCATGCCCCATCCGATCAACAGTGCCAGCGCAGGGTAGATCGGCATGCTGTAGTACTCCTGCGTCGTCGAAAAGGAGAAAAAGAGCATCACCACCGCGATCCAAATCGACAGCAGCCGCACTGACCTTCCGGTCTTTTCTTCCATTTGCCATGACGAAACGGCGGACTTCACTGCATAGGCCAGTAACACGATCCAGGGAAAAAACCAGACAGAGTGAAGTCCCCAGAAGAGCGGTCTGGGCACGGTGTCGTAATCGAAGGGGTGACGACGGCCCAGGTACCGCAGGAAGTGCTCGTTCACGAAGTAGAACCAGAAGAAGGTCTTCGTCCTCACGCCTGCAAGCAGGTGCCAGGGCGCTGCTACGGCCAGGAAAACGAGCGTCCCTCGGAACCAGCGGGCCCGTTTGAACGCGATCCAGTCACGGTTGACGAGGATGTTGATGCCGATAATGGCCGCCGGAAAGATTACCCCGATCAGTCCCTTCGTAAGCACGCCCAGGGCACTGCAGGCATAGACGCCCAGCATCCACCACGGTTCTCCTCTATCCTCCTCGCGGGCTCGAAGGAAACAATAGAGCGCCCCGGTCATGCAGAGGGTAAGGATAACGTCCGGCAGCGTGATCCGGGTGAACAGGAAGAGCCCGGGAGAGGATGCCAAGGCGAGCCCGGCGAAGACTGCCGCTCGACGGCCGAAGGCCCAGTTCCCGAAGGCGACCACGACGGTAACAAGAAGGACCGCGGCCATGGCGATGGGGATTCGGGCGGCGAATTCGGAGACGCCAAAGATCTTGAAGGCGAGCGCCATGGCCCAGTAGATCAAAGGGGCTTTCTCAAGGTACCGGATCCCGTTCGCGTACAGCGTGACCCAATCACTCCGCTCCAGGATTTCCCTGGCGGCCTCCGCGTGGACCGAGTCGGCATCGTCCAGCAGGGCGACGGGCGAAGCCGCCGCCGCGAAGTAGACCAGCGCAGCCAGAAGTGGCGGAAGCCAAAGCAAGCTCCTCCGGGCAACCGGTTGCACTGCCCTGTCTGAAACAATCCTCTGGGGGTCGGAGTGCTGCTGTGAGAGG
Organism: Acidobacteriota bacterium; assembly: GCA_016210985.1. GTDB lineage: Bacteria > Acidobacteriota > Blastocatellia > HR10 > JACQTD01 > JACQTD01. The sequence goes on along the minus strand of JACQTD010000257.1, from coordinate 6,426 downwards.
TCGGTCAAGTCCAGGTGCAGGTGCCGAATCCGGCGCCGGAGAAGCCTGATCACTCCCCGGCGCGGGATCGGCCTGGCTGGCTAGAACAGAGTCTTGTGCTCACACATGTTGGCTATGTCGTCTTGCCGGTGCTACTGTACTTAGCCTGGAACTCTTCGGCTGAGAGCTTGTACCAATCCGCGTTCTTGGGTGTGAAAGCCGCCCACTTCTCCGGGAGCTCATCTTCCGGAAAGATCGCCTCTACCGGGCAGGCGGGAACGCAGGCACCACAGTCGATGCAAACGTCAGGCTCGATGTAGAGCTGCTCAACCGCCTCGTAGGCCTCCGCCTCTCCCTTCATTGGATGGATGCAATCTACCGGACAGACGTCCACACACGCCGTGTCCTTAGTGCCGATGCAGGGTTCCGCAATGATGTACGCCATCTGGTCTACTCCTTAGACTTAATCGCAACGCCGTTTGCCTCTTAAGGCATTCCTGAGAACCTTCTCACCCCCGAATCATAAATCGGCCCCGCGCTTTGTCAATGGCCGTTCGTCGCTAAAGCGGGTCCGACCCCGCTTTGAATTCATGGGGACGCGGCTGTATACCAGATGGCACCATGCTGTGCAAGACCAGAGCGGAGTTGATCCCCAACATCCTTCTACCTCGTCTGACTCCAGCCGGTTCTCCAAGCTGAATGGCGATCCCACGACGGGGGACTGGAAACCAGGGAACGAACGGTATACATTTCGCTACCGCTCCTATGGATGCTACCCCGATGGCGTATCACACGGAGAGTGCGAAAGCCTCGAATTCCATACTTATCCATCCCGTATTCCGGTTCCTGGTCCCTGCTGATTAACAATGGGAGTGATGCCTTATGCCAAGACAAGAGCAAGAGCCTGTATTTGCGCGACGTCATTTCATCAAGTCAAGCAGTGCTGCGCTGACGGCGGGAGCGCTGTCAGGTCCATGGGTTCATTCGAGGCGTGCCAAGTTCTCGTGGCGTCTCCTGACGAGCTGGCAGTCCGACGCGTTGCCTTTGTTGCTGGAGGGTTCGCGTCGGTTCGCGGACATGGTGCGAACGATGTCGGCGGGGGCGCTTGATATCGAGGTCTTCGCCGCCGACGAGCGGGTTCCTGCGCTCGGTGTCTTCGATGCCGTGAAGGCCGGCGCCGCGGAAGCCTTCAACAGCATTCCACGTTATTGGGCAGACCAAGTTCCGGCTGCTGCGCTCTTCTCTTCGTTCCCGTTCGGGTTCACTTACAATGAACTGAACGCCTTTCTCTATCACGGCGGCGGTCTCGAGTTGTGGCAGCAGGTGTACGCTGAACATGGTCTCGTGCCGATACCGATAATGACCACCGGCATGCAAATGGGCGGCTGGTTCAATAAGCCCATCAACACCATCTCCGATTTCCAGGGGCTGAAGATGCGGATGACCACCCTGGGAGGCCGAGTGCTGACCAAGGCGGGGGCGTCGGTGGTCTACCTGCTGGGACCGGAGATCCTGCCCGCGCTGCGTTCGGGACAGCTCGACGCCGTCGAGTGGATCGGACCTTACTCCGATCTGTTGATAGGCTTGCCCTCTGCCGCAAAATATTACTATCACCCAGGATGGCACGAACCCGGGACTAATTGCGAACTCACGGTCCGAAAGGAGATTTGGAATGCGCTGCCTGAAGAGCTCCAGATGATCGTAGGCGCGGCAGCCGCCGACACGACCGCGTGGATATGGGAGAACTTTGAGGTCAGGAATGCCCAGGCGCTTCCGGAGATTGCCGGGAAGTATCCGCAGGTAGAGATACGCCGGTTCCCCGATTCGGTCTTAGCGGACCTCCAACAGCTGACTCTGGATGTGCTGGAGGAGGGAGCCGCGGCCGATCCCATGTTCGCGGCCGTCAAGAAAGCGGCTCAGGACTTCGCGTCAGAACTTTCGGGGTGGGACCGCATATCAACGGCCTCCTATCTGCAGGCCCGGTATGGGGGGTAATACCTGCCGCGGAGGCTGCACCTTAGACCCGTGCCGGTGACTTCGCTCACGGAGTCAAACAGGGAACCAGGGCCGCGCCGTAGGATCCGATTTGAAGAAGTTAAGGAGCATGCTTGAGACCTTTTGGCGGGCGCTCTCGGCCGGGTGAGTGCCATCCGAAGGCTGGAAATCCTCGCACTCCCACTGAAGCCCATCGGTACGGCCCTGGAGCCCGTCCGCCCAGAGATAAGGACCCCAGGCCAGCCAGGGAGCCCTGACCGGACCGGCGACCGGGTCGAAATTGAGCCCCGCCGCGCCGTTGATCTGATCTTCAACCAGCCATTTAACCGAGAAGCCGGCCTGATAGGCATAGGGCTCAGGGTTGAGCCCGGTCGAGGCATACCCCCCGTAAATACGACTGGAATAATAGGCGAGTTTGATGTTGCTGAATCGCGTCTTGAGGATCTGTGCAATCGTGGCCAGCTCCGCCTGTAGTTTACGCTCATCCGCAGGGAACACGCCTCGGGGACCGGCATTCGCCTGCTTCACCCATGCGATCTGGACTTGAGCCGGCGTAACGCCAGACGAAGCCAGCCGCTGGTCCACCACTGTCCAAAACCGGGTTCCGGCGTCACCATCGTCCGGGTTGGAGATCCTCTCCGCGGGCATACCCCCTTGGGCACCATCGACGATTGTGAGCAGCGGGTTCTTTTCAGGATCCCGGTCGGCGGTCGATTTGAAAACACTGAACTCCTGGGTCGTATTCGACATGCCGATCGATAACAGAACGATTCGGCCCTGTGGACTGGGGTTCCCCTGCCCGTCGAGGGGCCTGACCGACATGGCCATGGCAAGTCCGGCTGCTTCGTGGGCTGAAGGACGCTGGTTCGAACCGTCGGGGTAGAGCCCGCCCTGGTAGCCCTTGTAGTACCCCGTCCCCAGGTCCATGAGCGGCGTCAGCCCGACGGATGTCCGGAAGCAGTTACTGACGGTACCCGAGACCGGCGAACCGGGAAGGAAGATCGAAGCGACAACGAGCGCGGCAGCCGCCCAAGCCGGCGGCCGTATTGGACAATCTTGCAGTTTGAACATGCTTTTCACCCCTTGGATTCTGGCAGACGAGCGGCACAAACTACAACCGGGCCGGAACCACAGACCTTTGGGTCACTCTTTTGACGAGAATCCGTCACGACGGGTCTGAATATTATCAATCACAAAGATCTGCCCGGATAGGATTCATTGGTTTCAGGCATTGATTCCTCGTTCTCCGCGTACAGCGAAGCGGTATCCTCAAGACTACGGAGGATAGTACAACACAACCCGTATCCGGATCGGTATTACCTGAACCATTCCCGAACAAAGAGATCACTTCCTGGCCTGGACACGACAATTGAGGCGGGCATATTATCGCTGTCCAGAATCCCGTTGCCCAAGCCAGCGTTGAATCCGCCATGGAGCCGACGATGGCCGTGTGCTATCACCACAGTTCGCTCCGGTGACTTCCGGCCCCGTGCCGAGTTGCGAGGCGAACAAACGGTTTTCCGGTCCGAGCAACCGTAACGTGAAGAATGAGGGACCCCCATGACGACGATCCGCGCCACGTCCAACCGGAAACCGACGCGCGCTCCCCGGCGCAAGCTGGACGCTTTTCCTGATCGAATCGACTTGAGAGACTGGCGGTACCAGCCCGCGCTTGCGGCCCTTCCGGACACGCTCGTGAATTGCAGGAACGTTCCGCTCATCCTCGATCAAGGCCATGAAGGGGCGTGTACGGGATTCGCGTTGTCCGCGGTGATCAATTACCTTCTCCATCAGCGCGGCCCTAAGCGGGTCGTCAGCCCGCGGATGCTTTACGAGATGGCGCGTTGCTACGATGAATGGCCTGGCGAGAACTACGACGGATCGTCCGCGCGCGGGGCTATGAAAGGATGGGCACGTCATGGCGTATGCGAGCGCAAAGTTTGGACCGACCGCATGCATGGGCGCGGTCATCTTGACGCCCGGATCAGTGATGCCGCGCTCGCGCATCCCGCGGGCGCATACTACCGCGTGAAGCACAAGGAAGTGCGCGACGTTCACGCTGCGCTCACGGAGGTTGGCATCATTTATTGCACGATCATGGTGCACGACGGTTGGGACGATCCAGGTCCAGCCACGGTCAGGGTGCAGGACGGAGACCGGATCCGTCGCCTCCGGATCATTTCACGCAGGGGGCGGGCCGAATCCGGGCACGCCATCGCGCTGGCAGGCTACACGAGCGACGGCTTCATCGTACAGAATTCATGGGGTACCGGATGGGGAAGCGGAGGTTTCGCACTGCTGCCCTACGAAGACTTTTTTTTGCACGTCACCGACGTCTGGGTGGCGCAAATCGGCGTGCCGCTCAGCGTCGATCTTTGGGCGCGGCAGGAGACTGCGGATAGCAGGGGCGGGCGCCATCGAGCCGGCAGAGAGATCCCGCTGGTTGAGGTGAGACCCATGATTGTGAACGTGGGCAACAATGGGGAGTTGTCTCAGATGGGAAATTACTGGACCAGCGAGGAGGACCTGGAACGGCTTTTCCGCCAGACGATTCCCGAGGAGGCCTCGAAGCGAGGCTGGAAGAAGCGACGTGTGATGCTTTACATACACGGCGGTTTGAACAGCGAACGCGATGCCGCGAAGCGCGTGGTTGCGTTTCGCGACACGTGCTTCGCGAACGAGATTTACCCGCTGCACATCATGTGGGAAACCGGACCGCTGGAGACCATCGGGAACATTCTCGGTGACCTCTTCACCGAGGCCGACGAGCGGGCGGGCGGTGCGCTGCTCGAGGGGATGCGCAACGCCAAGGACTTCGCGCTCGAGCTTACGGCGAGCCCGATCGGGGGACCGCTCTGGTCCGAGATGAAGGAGAACGCGTGGCGGGCTTCCGATCACCGCCACGGAAAAGGGGCGATTCAACTCATGAAGGAATATGCCCTGCAGGCGCTCGGGCAGGCGTCGGCGGCGGAGCAACGGCAGTGGGAGCTGCACGTCATCGCCCACAGCGCGGGGAGCATTCTGTTCACCCATGCGGTCGAGCACCTCTGTTCCCTTGGCATTTCTTTCAAGTCGTTGCAATTCCTCGCTCCGGCGGTTCGGATCGATGAGTTTAAGGAATTCGCGCTGCCCTCGATCAAGTCGGGCCGCTGCCCCAAGGCGACGATGTACCTACTCAATGAACAGGATGAACTTGACGATTCCGTCGGTCCATATGGGAAATCTCTGCTCTGGCTCGTTTCCAATGCCTTTGAGGATAAGCGGGGAACGTCCCTGCTTGGGATGAAGCAGCATGTGAAGGGCGAGGCTGCCTTACGAAACTCCGGCTTTATTGAGATCATCGAGTCGGCTACGAGCGACGCTGACCGCGCGGCATGCGCAACGAAGACGCACGGCGGGTTCGACAATGATCCGGCGACGATGAACTCGGTCTTGCTCCGCATTCTCGGTAAGAAACCCGCACCCGCTTTTGAAGCACGAGATCTGGACTACTGAAGAGCGCCGCGTTCGATTTGGTCAACCCCTGGACCAGGTGTCCGGATTTTCGCTATTCGATCCCGGTATCACTCGCCAAGGATTTCGTAGAGGCCCTCCAGCACCTGGGCCATTTCTTCGGGCAATGCGCGGCCGAGCCGTTTCCCAATGCGTTCGATGGCAAGGGTGCGGATCTGACTGATCTTGATCCACGACCGCTTCGGCAACCTCGCCGCTGTCAGCTCAAGCGTCAGCGGAAAGCCGGCGCGCTGCTGTTGGCTGGTCAGCGCTACGGCAACCACGGTCCCCGACCGTTCATTGAACACATCGTGGCTCAGGATCAGAACGGGTCGATGCCCGGCCTGCTCGTTCTCCCGGGTCGGATTCAGGTCCGCCCATCGGATCTCCCCCCTCAATATTCCGGCCATGCGTCGGCGACCGCGCCGAAACCCTCCTCGGCCAGCCAGCGCTCGGCAACGGGTTCCAGCTTTGCGCATTCCTCCGCCAGCCGGCGGCGCTGCAACCGCGCGAGTTGCTCGGTGACCGCCGCTTCAATGGCCTGACTCCGATTGGGATACCGGGCGTCCCTTACCAGCCGGTCGACGCGTCGCAGGGTTTCGGTGTTGAGTGTAACTGCGACCTTGGTCTTAGCCATAGTATCTCCGAGTATGAGAATACATCATACTCGGCAGTAGGGCAACACACTCGCCGACTCGCTGCCAGGAAGGGTTAGGGTGTAGCATGTAATTAGACTAATCTAAGTCATCTCACTATGGACGACCTCGATACGAGGGTCAGGCTGCAGGCCTTTCGGTTCCTGGAGGATCAAACAACTCACCATGGTGAGTTGCCTGGAGTTTCTACATTTTGACCGGTGCCTTTGGGCTGGGACTGGAGTTTCGATACTTATCTGTCGAAGTACAATACCGGACCGGCGTTTGCCGCTCGCGGATTTCCCGAGCCGTCTTCAGACGGCTT
>JACQTD010000256.1 GCA_016210985.1 Acidobacteriota bacterium | reverse complement strand
GCTTTATGAGATGCGTATGCGTTGTCGGGAGCGGCAAGCGCGGAGTCGCACCCCCTTGGATATGCTTAACTGACTTTGGGTTACTCTCGACCTGCGAGCGCTAGCGGTCGGATCCCAATTCCTATCGACTCCGAAAGCGTGGTTTCTGCGCTTCCCGTTTCACTGGTGAAACTTCAACAAGCGGCTTCCATTTTCAGTGGTGAAAGCAATCAACCGGGATCGTGAGTTAAAGTAAACTCATAACTCATCCTCGCTAGATTTTTACAGCAAATGACCTGTGGTCGCAGGAATCCACACCCGGGAGCTCAATTCATCGCGTGGCACGACCATTGCGTATGGTATGTCGCCGCAAGGGGGAACAGGCGAGCAAGTCATCCGGATGCGAAAAGAGTTTTCGATAAGAATAAAACCCGATACTGAGCAAGGCGGCCCTCGACAGGTAGCAGCAGGATGGAATGAATCAAGTAGTTAAAAACCAAAATTGTGAAACCAAAAAAAGGAGATAACCATGTTGAAGAAGATACTGAATGTGATCCGGAAGGAAGAAGGCCAGGGCTTGGCAGAGTATGGATTGATTCTGGCGCTGATCGCGGTCGTCAGTGTTGCGGCGCTCACCGCACTCGGCGGCGGCATCACCACGACCTTGGGATCGGTCACCAGCAGCCTGTAAGCCCAGTAGCGAGGGGTTTGTCAGGTGCTGGTTCGTACCTTTCCCTCTGTCCACTTGTGCAACCGGTTTGTGGTTGTCGACATCCGAACGACAACCACAGACCTCAACATCTGAGCTAACTGGGAAAGAACCTGTACAGGGTTGGGCAGGGAAACGGGAAGATGATAACCCGACGCTCTGCGCGTCTGTCCGGAGCATATTGTGAACGACTCTCATCTCATCATTGCGGGACTTTTGGCGGCAGGCGCGATCGTGGCTGCCGGCTACGATTTGAAGGTCCGCAGAATCCCCAACTGGCTTAACGTCGCAATCGTACTTTCAGGACTCGTACTGCACTCCGCCACCGCCGGCGGCCGGGGGATTGTCTTCAGCCTGTTCGGCATGGTGGCGGGTGCAGGTTTGCTCTTCCTGCCTTACGTTCTAGGGGGGATGGGCGCAGGCGACCTGAAGTTGATGGCCGCCATAGGTGCCGTCGTTGGCGCCAAAGGAATACTGGCGGTCTTTGTCATTTCGGCTATGTTCGGGGGCGCGCTCGCGATCGCTGCCCTGCTATTAAGGGATCGCGTGGCGCACTCGTCGAACCGTTTCCTGAGGATGATCCTGGGCACTTTTCCTTCAGCACAAACGCCCCGGTTCCGTCTCCCAGGCCAGCGCGTCATGGTGCCCTACGGCGTGGCGATATCATGCGGCGCGCTCACGATGGCGGGAATCCTACTATGAAACGCACTTCCTTCTTGAGCAAGGTTGGGAACCTCCACCGCCCCGCCATGCAGTCCGGCACGGCGCTGGTTGAGTTGGCCATGGTCACGCCTTTTATGGCCCTCCTCCTGGCAGGGCTGCTCCATTTCGGGATGACGATGCGCGCGCAGCAGGTGATCACCAACGCCTCGCGCGTGGCCGCGCGGCGGGGTACGCAGAGCGGAGCTTCCTCCGGGGCCATGCAAACCGCGGCACGGACTTATGTGGAAGATGCCGGGCTGGAACTGAACAAGCTGACGCTGGCCAACACGCCGGGCGACGCGGATAATGACAGTACCTGCACCGCTTCCTACCAGTTCACGTCCCCGGTACAAGCTTTTATCGATAGCCTCATGTCCAGCCCGATCCAGGGAGGGGCGGGAGGAGGTACCTGGTGGACCGCTTCCGAGGCGCCGCCGAGAACACTGACCGCCACCACCGTAATGAGGTATTGAAGATGGCTACGTCGATGCAAACACAGTTTTCGGGCAGTGAAAGCACTCCGATTCGTCGGTCACGTCACACGCGGGGCCAAGCCACCGTCGAGATGGCGCTCGCGGTGCCCATCTTTTTCTTGATCCTGGTCGGCATGGTCGAATACGGGCGGGCACTCATGATGCGGCACACCATGACGGATGCCGCGCGCGAAGGCGCCCGGCTTGCCGCGTTGATGAACGCGGACGCCACCGATGTCGAATCGACGGTTAGCGACTTGCTCCTGAGCGGGGGGCTGACTCTCTCTCAGGCCAACGTTACGATTACCGGTACGAACGCCTCGACCGGTGGAAATGCGTCGGTTGCCATTACGTATCCCTACCAGTCTATCGTGTTGGGATTGATTCACTTCTCTTCGGATACTGTCACCCTCAGTGTCCAGAGCACCGTGGTGCACGAATAGGACGGGCTGAATATGAACAAGAAGGCGATTCTCGTACTCGGTTTGGCGCTGTTGTTCGGCGGTTTGACGGCGCTCTCGATAAAGACGGTGCTGAACCGCAAGAATACCAGCTTCTCCTCGGCTGAGCCGAAGAAAGTGGTAGTGGCCGCGCTCCCGATCAAGATGGGCGGAAAAGTCAGCACCGAACAGCTGAAGGTGGTGGAGTGGCCGGACAACCTGGTTCCCCAGGGCGCCTTTTCCGAGATGCCCAAAGTGATTGATCGCGTGGCGATGACGGAGTTCATCCCGGGTGAAGCCATCTTGGAAGGGCGGTTGGCGCCCGAGGGAACGTTGGCCGGTTTGGCAGCGATCATCCCGGATGGTTTTCGGGCGATCACCGTCAAGGTGGATGAAGTCATCGGCGTCGCCGGCTTTATTGCTCCCGGCACCCTCGTCGACATCATCGCTTCGTCCGTGAGCCTGGGCAATCAGGAGGAATCGAACTCGCGCATCATTCTTCAAAACGTCAAAGTGCTGGCGAGCGGTCAAAAGATCGAGACCCAGGAAGAAGGAAAGAATGGCAAGCCGGTTGAAGTCAAGACGGTCACGCTGCAGGTGACCCCTCCGCAGGCAGAATCCCTGGCGCTTGCGGCCACGGCAGGCAAATTACAGCTGGTCATGCGAAATACGACCGACCAGATGGTCGTCGTCACCTCGGGCGTATCGGCCGGGGAAATCTTTTCCGGATCCGGTGGCGGACCGGTGCGGGCCGGGCGCTCGGCCACGGCTCAGAAGCCGACTAAGGTCGAACGGGTGGAGGCGACCGTTCCCAGGAACACCATTGAGGTGATTCGAGGGACGGAGCGCTCAACCGTTTCATTCCAATAGCCTCACCCAACATCGAATCGAGCAGAGAAACCGAAATGCATCAGCCATCCACGCAAGCAAGAGCCATGACGGGTTCGGAGCAATGGAATCATCTCCATCCGGAACGCTCGCGGCTTTCGGGATTGGAGAGGATCTGGAACCGGGTGCTGAGCCGGGTCATCCCAGGAGCCTTCTTCCTGGTCCTGCTCATTCTCAAGGCGACGGACCTCGCCACCTTTGCCCGGTCAGCGGCGGAGCGGAAGGCGGCGATGGGGATGCTGGCTTTCTCGGCCTCATTCGTCTACCAGACGCTGTTGATCGGATTTCTGGGCCTCGTTGTGGTCCTCTTCGTCATTCGCTCGGAGCCCATCCGGAAGGCGGAAGGCTTCCGGGCACGGCTGGTGTCGCAGTCAGGGGCGTTTATCCTGACCGCTGTGGCGATGATGCCGAAGCAGTCTCTCGGATGGGGGATCGATGTCGCGGCGAGTCTGTTGTTGATGATCGGCATGGTGATTACCGTGCTGGCGCTCATGCATTTGGGCCGTTGCTTTTCGATCATGCCCGAGGTTCGCGGTGCAGTGATGACCGGTCCCTACCGTTTGGTAAGGCATCCGATGTATCTGGGTGAGTTCGTGTCGGGATTGGGCATGGCGCTCGCGACGCTGAGCGTGCTCAGCGTGACCGTCTATCTGGTATTCGTCTGGTTGCAATGCTGTCGGATGGACTATGAGGAGCGGGGTCTCAGAAGCGTTTTCCCGCGATATGACCTTCACATAACGAACACGAAACGACTGATTCCGTGGGTTTACTGATGGGGAAGATCAATGCAAATTCGCAGCGAAAAGAGTAGAGGAGGCTCATGCGACCCATAAGGCAGCTCATCTCCTGCGCACTGCTCTCCCTCTTGGTAGGCAGCACAGGTTTCTTTAATCCGTTACCGGTCGGCGCACAGCAAGTCGCGCAACGCTTCAGCTTCATCGATGCACGCCAGGAGGTCCAGCGCCTGGATTGCGTCGTGAATCGTTCCACCGTGGTTCAGTTCGACGTGCCGCTCGGCCGGGTTTCGGTCTCTGAGCCGAAGATCGCCGAGGCCGTGATCATTTCGCCGACCCAACTGGTCGTCAACGGAAAGGCCATCGGGACCTGCAGCCTGCTCGTGTGGAGTGCTAACGATCCCGAACGTCCGGCCAGCTTTACGGTTGCTATCGTGGCCGACATCGAGCCGATCCGGGATCATCTTGCGAGGATCTATCCCAACGAGCCGATCGAATTGAAACAGATCGACGGCAGAGCGGTGCTTTCAGGCATGGTTGGTTCGAAGGAGACGCTCGAGGGCGCGGCTGCGATCTCGGATGGCGCCGGATTAAAGGTGGTCAATCTGCTTCGCATCGCGGCGTCGGGTCCGGCTCAACAGGTGATGCTCCGAATTCGTGTGGCCGAAGTGAATCGACAGTTGCTGCGTCAGATCGGGGTCAATTTTTTCCGTCTCCACGGGCAGGCGCAGGGAACGACGGGCACGAACATCTTCAATCCGCCGATTGGCCTCTTACGGGATCCCCAGGTGGGCACGCCGGGCGAGAACTTCGCCTTCAGTGACGCGGTGAATCTCTTTCTCTTTAATCCCTCAACCACGATCGGCGCCTTCATTCGCGCACTCCAGAGTAAGAGCGCCTTCAGGTCACTGGCGGAACCGAACCTGATCGCCGCCAATGGTCAGAAAGGGAGCTTCCTGGCGGGCGGAGAATTTCCCTTCCCGGTGGTACAGGGAGCGGGCGCCAACCTGGCGCTCACGATCATCTTCCGCGAGTTCGGCGTACGGCTCGAATACATCCCGACGATCGTCGACGATAAACACATCCGTCTCGAACTGGCGCCGGAGGTCAGTTCGCTCGATTTCTCTAATGGCATCAACGTCTCCGGCTTTCGAATCCCGGCGCTCTCCTCCAGAAAGGCCAAGACGACGTTGGAACTTGCCGACGGACAGAGTTTTGCGCTGGCGGGCCTGCTCTCGAACGATCTGACCAAGGTCAACGCCAAGGTCCCCTTTATTGGCGACATTCCGATCCTGGGCTACCTCTTCAAGAGCGAGCGTTACCAGCGGAATGAGACCGAGTTGGTCTTTCTCTGTACCGTGCATCTTGTCAAACCGCTCAATCCGGAAGAATTGCCCGCATTGCCGGGTGTTGAGGAGCTGAAGAAGGATCATGGACTTGAAGGCGATTTCGGGCACAAGGCGCCGGTGGCCCCGGGCGGACCGTCGCAATGAGGAATGAAAACTGCGCAGTCGATGTTCGGCTGCGGGATCACCGCCCCCCGGGGGCGGTCTCCGGTGAAAAAAGATGACTACTCAAATAAAATCATACTTCCATAGAGCGCAGCGGGGTTCGATCCTGTTCCTCGCCGCCGTCGGATCGCTTGTCATGCTCGGTGGCGCTGCCTTCTCGGTCGACGTCGGATACTTCTTCCTCGTGAAGAATCAACTGCAGAACGCGGCCGACGCGGCGGCGCTTGCCGGCGCCCAGGGATTGATGCTGCAACCGAGTAATTTCACGTCCGGCGGCCGTGCCGTGACGCTGGCCACCGAGTACGCGGCGATGAACTACGCCGCCAACCAGCCGGTACAGCTCCAGCCCAGCGAGATTACCTTCCCGAAGGGTAACGTCATCATGATTGACCTGACACGGCCGGCACGGACGTTCTTCGCGTCCGTCGTCGGGATGAACCAGGTGAACATCCGGGTCAGGTCGGCGGCGGCCGTGGCCACGGTGAATGGCGGTACCGGAGGCTGGCGGCCATGGGCTCCGATGGATCAGTTCGGCCACGGCTCCGAGTGCGTCGGGCCCAACGATGCGGATGTGAATACATCGCCGCATGGCGATTTCAAGACCACTTCGCATACGTGGAAAGGCGTGACCGTCCCCACCGACCGCTATGTTTCACCATACAACCCTAGTGTCGGCCGCATGGACTTGAGCCTGGAATCCGACTGCAGCCAGGTGACCGGCTACATCACCCCGCGCGATGTGATGCTCGACAACGGGACGATCGATCTCAAGGTGAGCAGCTGGCTGACGCCGGGAAACTTCGGTCCGGTCGCACTCGGAGGCACGGGTGGCAGCGACTACCGGACGAATATCAGGGAGGGTTGGGACGGCACGCTCACCTACGGCGATATCATCGATACCGAGCCTGGTAATATGGTCGGACCGACCAAGCAGGGTCACGAGGACCTGATCGCCATGGATCCTTCGGCGCACCTGGCGAAGGACAGCAGCACCGGTCGGTGGGTCGTGCTGAGCAACGCCTATGGGGTGAACGAGAGTCCGAGGATCGTACCCATCCCGATGTACAGCCCTTTAGAGGCGCCGGTCAACGGCAGAAATAATTTTCCGGTGCGCAGCTTTGGCGCCTTTTTCATCCATTCCGCGCCCAACGGCAAGACGGTCCGAGGCACCTTCATCGGCACGTTGATGCATGGGGCGCCACAAGAGATTCCGCGTGCCGGCAGCCAGTCGAGCGGCGCCGGAGGACAGCTCCTTGGCACGGTGGCGTTGGTCGACCCCGCTAAGTATTAAATGGAAACCCAACGGCCCCGTGCCAGCCGGGCTGAAGGAGGGAGAGCGATGAGCCTCTGTAGAATCAAGCGATCGATCAGGGAACGCGGAGCGATTCTGGTACTCAGCGCCGCGGGCTCCGTCGCGATGCTCGCGGGCGCCGCGCTTGCCGTGGACGTCGGCCATTTCTTCGTGGTGCGCAATGAACTGCAGAATGCGGTCGATGCGGCCGCCCTGGCAGGCGCACAGGGACTCATCCTGGAGCCCGGGAACTTTTCCCCGTCCGGCCGGGCCATGGTGCTGGCCACAGAATTTGCCGCCCGCAACAACGCCGAGGGTGCGCCGGTCCAGCTCCAACCGAGCGAGATCACCTTCCCGAAGGGGGTCGTGATCAAAGTCGAGATTACGCGGCCGGCGAGGACTTTCTTTGCCGCCGTCGTGGGAATCACCCAGGCCAACATCACCGTGCGCTCCGCCGGGGCGGTAGCCTCGATCGCGGGGGGAACCGGAAAAGGCTTGTGGCGCCCATGGGCTCCGATGGATCAGTTCGGGCACGGCACCCTCTGCGTCGCGCCTAATGACGCGGATGTGAAAATGCCCCCGCACGGCGATTTCAAGACGACCCCGCACACGTGGATGGGGGTGACGGTGGCCAGCGACCATTACAAGTCGCCCTTCGATCCGAGCATGAGCGGAATGGACTTGAGCAAAGAGTCGGACTGCGGCTACGTCACCGGTTTCATTACTCCTCGCGACGTCATGCTCAACGGCCAGACCATCAGCCTCAAAGTGAACAGCTGGCTGACGCCCGGCAACTTCGGCCCCATCGATCTGTGGGGTTCCGGCGCGGACAGTTATGGCGAATACATTGTGAATGGCTACAACGGCGAGCTGCAGTGGGGAGACATCATCGATACCGAGACCGGCAACATGGTGGGCCCAACCGGATCTTCTGTTAATCAGCTGGTCGCGAAGGATCCTTCCGCTCACCTCGAGAAGCAGAACGGAATCTGGGTGGTCAAGAGCGACGCCTACCCGGTGAACGAAAGCCCGAGGATCGTGCCGATTCCGTTGTATAGCCCGCTGGAGCCTCCCGGAAATGGAAAGGCGTGGTTCCCGGTGAGGAATTTCGGGGCCTTCTTCGTTCACTCCGCGCCCAACGGTAAGGAGATCAAGGGAACCTTCATGCAGTTGTTCATGCACAATGCCAGGCCTGACAAAGTGTTGACTTCCGGGAGCGGTGCGATCGGGGCAGGCGGGCAACTATTGGCGACGGTCACCCTGGTTGACCCGAGCAAGTACTGAGACTCAAGCGACGGCAGATCGTCATCGATGCCGGACTTGATGCGGAAGGTAAGTGTGGATTGACGGATGAAAGTACCGGGCGGCTCGTACGATCCGCCTGGAGAATAAGGGCCCCGCGCATGAATTGAGGCGGGGTAGTTCCTGCGCACCGCTCTAGAGACAGCAGGGTTCATGGTCCCAGGCGGACCGGACCGGCTGACTTGGCGGTGCGTTTCATTCCGCGGCTCCGGGAGCGAAGCCGGGCGGGTTTCGAAAGTGAAGGCCGATGATTGCACCGATGAAAGTATTAACGATCAGGCGGGCCACGAGTAGAACGACGTCCGGAGATCTCATTGACATCATGGGGTTTGACGCAGGAAGGAATTATTGGCTTTTAGATACTACGGCACGAGGATTGCAGTAGAGGAGTGTGAGCATCATGAAGACACCCATTTCGATGATTATAGTTGGTAAGGATGCGCAGGAGCGGGCCTGCACCCGGCTGCAGCTGATGGGCTGCGGCCGCGTGCACATCGTCGCGGAGAGCGGCGAGGTGGCGCGCGCGATGGAGCTGGTCGAGAAATTCAATCCTCAGTCAGCCTTGATCATCATGAACGGCAAGCCCGATGAGACGATGGAACTGGTTCGCCAGCTCGGGACCACCCATCCGAAGACGGCCATTGTCTGCACGGGGTCGAATGTCGCCTCCGATCAGATTGTGCGAGCCTATCGCGCGGGAGCCACCGAATTCCTGTGCCAGCCTCTAGAGATGCCTGAATTGAATGAGGTGATCGAGAAGATCCAGGCCCTGAGCCTGTCGGCGGAAGGCAAGGACGGCGCCCGGGGTGGCGTGATTGCCTGCTTTAGTGCGCGAGGAGGAAGCGGTTCGAGCACCGTGACGGTCAATCTGGCGGCGGCCATGGCTCGCCAGACCGAAAAACCCACGGTCGTCGTCGACCTGAATCTTCAATCCGGCACGCTGCCCATCTTCTTCGGGCTGGAACCGACCTATTCCATTGCGGACGTGGCACACAATCAGGACCGGCTGGACGCCCAGCTGATCACCCAGCTCCTCACCAAGGGAGGCGAGAATCTCTTCTGTCTCGCCCCTCCATTGCGGGTGGAGGAGGCGGATGATGTTCACCCCGCGCATATCGAGCGAATGCTGCCATTGCTTACGGGCCAGTTTGCCTACGTGGTGGTCGATTGCCCGCACACCCTGGATTCCAACACGGTGCCGGTACTGGATGCCGCCTCCTCGGTGCTGGTCATCAGCCTCCTGGACCTGCCGGCCGTTTACAGCACCAAACGTATGCTCGGCGTGTTCCAGAAGATGGGCTACGACGGCGAGAAAACCAAACTGGTGGTCAACCGCTACCAGAAGTCGAACACGCTTCCCTTACAGAAGGTGGAGCAAGTGCTGGGTTGCAAAGTTCACGCCACCCTGTCGGATGACCACAGCGCGGCTTATGGCGCAATGAACCTGGGCCAGCCGGTGGTCTTCTCTGCGGGAAAGTCACCCCTGGCGAGCCAGTTCTCCGAACTCGCCAAATTGGTCGCAGGCGCCGATGCCGGAGTGAAACCGAAGGTGAAGGCCCGGTCGTTTTCATTGTTTGGTACAAGAAAGAACTAACGCTTACCGAGGAGTAGTGCCGCCATATGGGGTTGTTGAAGGAGCGTCTTGAATCAACGGGAAGGCCCGCCGGGCCCATTCCCGACGCGCCGGCTCGCAAGCCGGCGATGGGGGGTGTCAATGGGCGGACTACGAGCGTAGAGGACTACCAGGTCCTCAAGACGCGCATCCATCGGAACCTGATCAACCGTCTCGATCTTACCCGGTTGGACAAGCTTCACCCCAATGTCCTGCGGGAGGAGATTACGCGGATCGTCGAGGACATGCTGACGGCGGAGGTTATCCCGTTGAGTGTGGCGGAGCGGGAACGCGTCATCACCGAAGTCCGCGATGAGCTCTTCGGATTGGGGCCCCTCGAACCGTTGCTCCATGACCGTTCGATCTCCGATATCCTGGTCAACACGTTCAACCGGGTCTATGTGGAGCGTCGCGGGAAGCTGGAGCTGACGGATGTGCTCTTTAAGGACAATGACCATCTCCGGCAGATCATCGACCGGATCGTCTCCAGCGTCGGCCGGCGGATTGATGAATCCTCCCCGATGGTGGATGCCCGCCTGCTGGACGGCTCACGCGTCAACGCCATTATTCCTCCGCTCGCGCTGGACGGGCCGATTCTCTCGATCCGGCGGTTTGGAACGATCAGCATCTCGATGGACTCGCTGGTGCAGATGGGATCGGTCTCGCCGGGCATCGCTTTCCTGCTCGAGGGATGTGTCAAGGCGCGATTGAACATTTTGATCTCGGGCGGAACCGGCGCCGGAAAAACAACGCTGCTGAACATTCTTTCGTCCTTTATACCGTCCGACGAACGGATTGTCACGATTGAGGACTCGGCCGAATTGCGGTTGATGCAGGAACACGTCGTCCGTTTGGAAACACGGCCGCCCAATATCGAGGGCAAGGGCCAGATCACCCAGCGCGATCTCGTGCGCAACGCGCTGCGTATGCGCCCGGACCGGATTGTTTTGGGAGAGGTCAGGAGCGACGAGGCGATGGATATGTTGCAGGCCATGAACACGGGCCACGACGGTTCTCTGGCCACGATCCACGCCAACACCCCGCGGGATTGCATGACCCGGCTGGAGACGCTGGTGTCGATGGCCGGATTGCAGATTTCGGACAAGGCGATGCGCCATCAGATCGCGTCCGCCATCAATGTCGTCGTGCAAGCCAGCCGGTTGACCGACGGATCACGGAAAATAACAAGCCTTGCCGAGGTCACCGGTATGGAGGGGGATGTGATCGCCATGCAGGAGATCTTCACCTTCGACCGGCAGGGGGTGGACAAGGACGGCAAGGTGCTCGGGCAGATCAAGCCGACCGGAATCCGGCCACGATTCACCGACCGACTGAAACGATACGGGTACCAGCTGAGCAGCTCCATCTTTGACGAAGGGTCACGGTAATACCGGACGGGGAAATATGCCGACAAAGCATGAGGTAATCGCCATGAAACTCCACCATTATCACTTTCTGATGCATGCGGACCTGGAGAAATCCTACGAGGAGTGGGAAGCCTGGCAGAAGGACGGCTCCCCCAACAAAGAACTGTACCTCCTCGAAAAGTTCATTATGCGGAATCAGCGAAGCTTCATGCAGCCGATCAACGCTCGCATGGCACCCCACGCGGGGAATGGAAACGGGCTGGGCGCGAAGGAGGTTTTCGATGTCATCAAGGGTTTCTCAACCTCCGACGCGGTGGTCGTCAAGAAATACGTGATCACGCTCGAGTTTGACAAGACCCCGAAGGTGAACGAAGTCGAAGCTACGTCGGAGGAGCGCCTGAGCTATCTGCGCGAGCTTATTGAACGTGAGGTCGGCCTGGGGCGGGACGCCTGGTAGGGATCTCACAGAGGAGAAAGCCATGACCATTTTTGTGCTCGTTACCATCACTTTCTTCCTTCTTGCCCTGGCGGCTTACATGCTGCTGATCAAGGAGCAGGAGGAACTGCGAAAGCGGGTGGATGAACGCTTTGAGCGGCTCCTGCGGTCGAAGGCGCATAAGAACACCGAGGAAGTCAGTATCCTGCGGAAGGAGCTGATGGGAGAGCTCTCCTGGTTCAATCGCTGGCTGCTGACCTACCGGTTCACCAACAATCTCTACCTTCTGGTTGAGCAGTCGGGCGTACGTATCCAGGTGCATCAGCTGGTACTGCTCTGCCTCGGACTGGCCTGTTTTTCCGGCGCCCTCGTCTGGATCATCCGGGAATCCGTCCCGGTGGCCGTCCTGGTCGGCGTCATGATTGGATATTTGCCGGTCATGGTCGTCAGTTACAAGCGCAAGCGCCGGCTCGAAGCCTTCCTGGAGCAGCTTCCCGACACGCTGGATCTGATTACCCGGGCCTTGCGAGCCGGCCATGCGCTGACCAGTTCGCTCCAAACCGTGGCCGAGGAGATGCCCGATCCGATCGCGACCGAATTTCGGAAAACGTTCGAAGAACAGAACCTGGGCATCGACATCAAGAGCGCGTTTGCCAATCTGCTGCGGCGCGTTCCGGTGCTCGATCTTCAGCTCTGCGTCACCGCGATTCTGATTCAACGGGAGACCGGCGGAAACCTGGCCGAAATCCTTGAGAATATCGCCAACGTGATCCGCGAACGATTCAAGATCCTGGGCCAGGTCAAG
>JACQTD010000247.1 GCA_016210985.1 Acidobacteriota bacterium | reverse complement strand
GGGTCGATGGCCAGCGAGAGAACAGGAAGGGATCCACCCTGCAGCTGGAAAGTTAGTTTCCAACTCTGTCCACCATCGGTGGTCTTCCAAACCCCATCCGAAGTTGTACCCGCGTAGAGAGTGGTCGGGTTGTTAGGGTCGATTGCTATTGATCGGACAATTCTGTTGGTCAGGCTCGTGGTACTCCAACTCGCTCCACCGTCCATACTTTTGAACACCCCTCCACCATGAGTGCCTGCGTAAACTGTGAGCGGAGCGACTGGGTCAATGGCGATGCTGAACACGGTCCCACCAACTGGACCAATGCTCATCCACAAACCGTCTGTCTGGGTAAAAGGGACCGGAGGCATGGACCCGAGGATTAGAAAGCCAACGATGCCAAGGATGGAGACCTGCATGATCATTTTCTCCTTACCCCTACACGGATCACGCGGAGAGGCTCTTCTTGGTTAGATAGATGCGTCTCGAGAGCGCGGTCAATTAGCGTCCGAAACCGAACTACTGAGGAACCGGTGTTGAGCTTAACCAGTTCCACTGGACCATGCAACCGCCACCCCGCCGTTGGCTGTGGCCATCGAGCACGAACATGCGTTTACTGGCCACGCGAAGCTCTCAAGCGTACGATACACGGACTTCATCGAGCGCGTTTGGCCTTCTTCGCGGCGGCTCTCTGCCTGAGCTCCTTCTTCATTGAAGTAATCATCGCATCGGCAGTGAGGAATGGGCCGTAGGTTCGGCCTTTCCTGATCTCTTCCAGAGCCTTCGTGAGGCGGGCGTCGATGACGCGGCGCTCGGCTTGGTTGAGTTCAGCAGGCGGCAAGAAGATGGAAACAGCCTTAGTGGTTCTTGTGGTAGTCGTACTGGTTATGATGCCGAAGGCTTCACCGCCGCGGACACCAGCGCCGCACACGCTGGCAGTATGCGTCGTAGTCCGGGCCGAACGTCCGGCGCAGGGTCGGCTCCTCGTACCACACAACGAATAGATGAGTGATGAGGAAGAAAAGCAGCGCGTAGCCGAGCATCGGGAGAGATCGGTAGAACAGTGCCGCACCCCCGAGGGCGATTCCTGCGCCTACGTACATCGGGTTTCGGATGAGCTGATAGGGTCCGCGCATCACCAGGCGGCGCGGTGGATCGAAGGGGGCCGGGGTCCCGCGCCCGACGAGTGCGAACGTCAGAATGCACCAGAGCGCCAACCCGCCGCCGAGGGCGACTAATGCACCGCCCGCGACTTGCGCGATACCGATCGTCGCCGGCCGGATTACACCTGACCATTCCAGGACCCGGGCGGGCAGGAACACCAGCACGAGTCCGACAAATAATGTCGCATACGTGAGGGCGCGGATCAGCAAGACCATGGAATCGCTCGTGCGGCTTCAATGCTGGCCTGTACTGCAATCGGAGTGTTAGGGTGTCACCACTTGTCGCTTCCAGTAACCCGGCTCGCGACTGCAATGCATCACCGCAAGAATAAGGATGAATTCCGGCTCGATGGTGTACAGAACTCCATCAGGGAAGACCCGAGTGAGACAGCGTCGGACATCCTCATCGAGAACTCGCCAACGTTCTGGAGCTTCGAGAATTCGACGGATTGCGTCCTCAACCACCGCTACAAACTCCCGGGCAAGCGCCGGATCGCGCTGGGCATAATACAGGGTAGCTTCCTCATACTCTTCCAGCGCTCCCGGGTGGAAGTCATACCTCATTGCTTAACGGCGTCACGCACCTTGCGAAGTGCCTCTTCGCCGGGGATCGTTCCCACGCGCCCGGCGCGTACTTCGTCCCGTCTACGCTTGGCCTCTGAAACCCACATCCGGTCGATGCCCCCGAGTTCATCCACATCCAAGCTCTCCACCAAAAGGTCCGCCAGCCGCGCCCGTGATTCATTTGGTAGGTCCATGGCCTGTTGGGCCAGCTCTTCCACTGTTCTAGGCATGTTTGAAGAATACCCCGACTATCCTGAGTCCTCAAGTGGCGCACCACCTCGCTCCGCATCACCCTAACTTGTACACAGACAAGTTGCTGTCTAAACCTCGCCCAGCAAAGTATCCGAGGCCGAGTACCAGTAGACGGCGGTTGCGTCTGAAAATAAGATTCATTTAAACATCATCAAGGGAGCTGATCCCTGGCAGGGCTACTTCGGATGGGGCATGATGTCGAGAATGATGTATGCATCACTGCTGATCGTAAAGAAAACCCTCCACTCACAATTCACCCGCGCCTGCCAAATGTCGTTGGCTTCAACGTATTTCTTCATCCGAAGTGACGGATGTCGCAAATCGCTGCTGAGGAGCCGGACCTGCTTGAAGAACGCTCTCCGTACCGCCGGAGGGGCCCCTTCAAGGGCGTCCAGGGCGCGGGGCTGATAGTCAATCTTCATCGAGCGCGCTTGGCCTTCTTCGCGGCGGCTCTCTTCCTAAGCTCCTTCTTCATTGAACTAATCATCGCGTCGGCGGTGAGGAATGGGCCGTGGGTTCGGCCTTTCCTGATTTCATCCAAAGCCTTGGTGAGGCGGGCGTCGATGATGCGGCGCTCGGCCGGGGTGACTTCTTCGTCAGCCAGACGGTCCATCTCACGCTGTTCATTTTGGAGACGCCTAAGGCCTTCGCGAACGAGCCCACTCAGACTGCGGTTGGTCTTTTTGGCCAACCGTTCGGCTTGTTTGAGCTCAGCCGGCGGCAATGAGATCGAAACAGCTTTTGTGGTTCTCATGGTGATCGTACTGGGTATGATTGGATAAGACTTACCTGCTACAGGATACCGAACCCACAAAATCTGTCAAGTTGGTCCGTCTAGCCAGACGGTCCTCGATGTGGAGACATTCGGTATAGTGAACCTTCATGCTTTGGCTTTGGCCTTCGTGCGCACCTTCCTCGCACTCCGATGGAGAGCGCGCAGCATCTCCGCTGCGGACCCAAATGGGCCATAGGTTCGACCCTTTTTGATGTCTTCAAGCCCTTCGGCAATTTCCCGGTCAATCACGGTCCTGGGGGTCAAGGTGATCTTGCCGCGCTCAACTTGAGCCTCGATACGAACGAGCCCGTCAACTAGTTTGGCTACATTCAACGAACGGCAAGAGCTTGCTTGCATCCCATGCCAACGGGGTCGTGAACCAATTATCTGGGGCCGCGGCTACCCGCGCACCGAGGCTGGCGGTCGAACCACCCGCTTCCGCTGCGTGACAAGAAAGATTTGCTCGGGCGGGAACGTTTATCTTCGAGACGGGACCGGAATCCGATGTATGCCTTCATCAAGGAACGCGAAGCTGCAAATTGGGAATGGAAAAGTCCTTCGCGTTTTGTGTAATCAATACGCAATTGTATGCGAGCGCCACGGCGGCGATCGTCGTGTCGGCCAGCGAGAGTGTCCTGCCTTTTCGCGCGAGGTCCCGGCGAAGGATGCCTGCATGGCTCGCGATTTCGTATGTCGTCGGCAGGAACTCCAGGCTTTCCATCAATGCTTCAGTCTTACGCTCTTCAGAGCTTCGCATGCCCGTATAGACTTCACTCACAATTATCGCGCACGTCGCCAAAAGATTCCGCTCTGCTAAGAGTTGTTCCAGGAGCGCCCCGTGACCTTTGCGGTTAGTAATGACATCAATGAGGATGTTGGTGTCCAAAAGATAGATCACGAGCGTTCCACGACAGAGGTCAATCTCTTGTGGCGGCGCTCACTCTCAGCGCGCAACCTCCGCTGGTAAGCTACTGAGCCTGCTTTCAACTCAGGATGATTCGCCAGCTTCCACGAGCCGGTGGCCGCTTTGAGCGCCGCTAGCTGACGAAGGCGCTTCAACTCGTACGTTGCGGCCTGAACAAGAAACTGGCTGCGGCTGCGCTTGCCCACGAGATCGTCGATCTCGGCAACTAACTGCTCTGGAATAATGACGTGTGTGCGGCGGCTACTCATGACATCCGGAAGCGTAGCATAAAGCCCACTTAGAGTGTAGTGATATATGGGCCCATAGAAGGCACACTAGCTATCTGACAGAGATACAGGGTCGACTTCAGAGCCGGCCGAGAACTAAGCCCTGACTACCTCGCCATGACAGATTTTCGATTACGGATGACCTTCACCGCCCGGATGATCTCATCGCCGGCCCGGTCGATTTCGTCTTCGGTGTTGAAACGCCCGAGGCCGACGCGAATGGCCCCTTTGGCCAATTCTTCGGAGACGCCGAGGGCACGGATCACGTGAGAGGGTTCGGGATGGGCTGAGGTGCAGGCCGATCCGGAGGAAAGAGCAATCTGTGGAAGCTCTGCCAGCAGTTCGCTGCTCCCGACACCCTCAAAGCTGATGTTGAGATTGCCCGCCAATCGCCGCGTGGGGTGCCCGTGAAGGATGGTCCCTTCGAGTTTGGAGCTGAGGCGTGACCACATACGGTCGCGCAGTGCCGCGACCCGCTGGTGCTCCTGGGCCATTTCCTCTGCGGCAATCTCACAGGCCTTTCCCAGCCCGACGATTCCAGGAACGTTGAGCGTGCCCGAGCGCAACCCACGCTCGTGCCCCCCGCCGTCCAGTGTGGGGGTGAGTCGGACCCGGGGCTGCCGGCGACGCACATAGAGCGCGCCGATGCCCTTCGGACCATACAGCTTGTGGCCTGACATCGACAACAAGTCGATCTTCATTGCATTCACGTCGATCGGAATCTTGCCCACGGCCTGTGCGGCATCGACATGGAGCAAGATCTGGCGGCCGCGAGTCATCGCTCCAATCTCAGCCACGGGTTGAATCACACCGATCTCGTTGTTGGCGAGCAAGAGGCTGGTGAGGATCGTGTCGCTCCCGAGCGTGGCCTCCAGTTGCCCGGGATCGATCATGCCCAAGTGATCCACCGGCAAATAAGTCGCACGACATCCACTCTGCTCCAGGCGATGAACAGTATCGAGCGTAGCCTTGTGTTCAGTCACCCAAGTGGCCAGGTGACGGCCCCGGTCTTTATAGGCCTTGGCTACACCCTTGAGCGCCAGGTTTATCGATTCGGTTGCGCCGCTTGTGAAGATGATCTCCGCGGGGTCGGCTCCGATCAGCGAGGCCACTCGCGACCGTGCCAGCTCAACCGCTTCAGCGGCTGCCCATCCGAACAGGTGCTGATGGCTTGCGGCATTTCCGAATCGCTCGCGGAAGTAAGGCAGCATCTCCTCCAGCACGCGTGGATCGACCGGGGTCGTCGCGTGATAATCGAGATAGATCACTGAAGCCATCGGGTCAGTCGACACGATAATGGCATCCTCGGCTCTCACGGGCTTCCCTGGCGGCCAGCAAGACCACCAGTGCCGTTTGGATGCCATTACGCAGCCCGATGATCGAATCGCTTAGCTCCGCCTTCGCGTAAAAGCGGTCGATCTCCAGGTGAAGTTCCCGCAGAATCTGATGAGCGCGATCGAGCCGCTTGGTGCTGCGGACCAGACCCACGTAATTCCACATGGTGTGGCGGATCGTCAGCCAATCCTGGGCCACCAGCGCCGGATCCACCGGTTCAGTCTCGTACTTCCAGAGATTGATATCGGGCAGGTAGTGACGGTCCTGTTTCACGGCGTTCGATGCCGCCTCGCCCGCGCGGGTTCCCCAGAGCAGGCATTCGAGCAGCGACGTGCTGGCCAGTCGATTGGCACCGTGAACCCCGGTGCAGGAGACTTCCCCCACGGCCCACAGCCGATGCAAGCTCGACCGTCCCCAGGCATCGACCGCCACGCCACCGCAGCTGTAATGCGCGGCAGGAACCACAGGGATGGGCCGTTCGGTAATGTCGATCCCGACTTCAAGGCACTTGGCATGGATGCGGGGAAACCGGGTTCGTATCCAATCCGCGGGCTTGTGCCTGATGTCCAGATAGGCGCAGGGAGCGCCGGTCTTGTGCATCATCTGGTGGATGCCGCGGGCCACGATGTCGCGGGGGGCTAGGGATCCTTCCGGATGATAGTCCTGCATGAACTCTCGCCCGTGCGTGTCGATCAGCCGCGCCCCTTCGCCCCGCATGGATTCCGATATCAGGAACCGCTCGTCGCCATCGTAGAGCGTCGTGGGGTGAAACTGTACATATTGCATGTTGATGCACCGGGCACCCGCCCGGTAGGCCATGGCAATGCCGTCCCCCCGAGCGATAGGCGGATTGCTGGTGTGAAGGAAGATGCGTCCGAGACCGCCTGCAGCCAGCACGGTCTGTTTGGCCATGAAGGTCTCCACCCGGTGAGTAGCCTGATTAAAGACGTGAGCACCTGCGCAGGTGGGTGGAGGATAGACATCCTTGGGCTCACGCGAGTGGTGCGAGAGCGTCAAAAGATCGATGGCTGTCCTTCCCGTGAGGATAGTGACCTTCGGGTCCTGACGTAGCGCCTCCACCAGCGAGGCCTCGATCGATCGACCGGTCGTATCCTTGCGATGTGCGATTCGAGCCACCGAATGGGCAGCCTCCGCCGTAAGGTCCAGCGCGCCCGAATCATCGTCGGCCAGATCGAAGGGTACGCCGAGATCTTCGATGAGCAACTGCTGAACGAGCCTGGGGCCTTCACGGCTGAGCAAGCCGACCGCCTCGGGACTGCAAAGACCGGCGCCTGCGGCGATGATATCGCCTGCGAGGATCTCCGGAGCGTCGAACTTTCCACGATAAATAATCCCGCCCTGTGCGTACCACGTGTTGCTCTCCTCAACCTGGACATCCTTGGTCAGCACCATAACCTGAACGCCCTGACGCGCTGCGGAAAGCGCTGCTGCACAACCCGCCAGACCACTCCCGATCACCAGGATGTCAGTTTCGTATCTTTCCATTAATGTGCCGGGTCTTCACTCCAATTCACGCTCGATCTCCAGCGCTAGATCAACCGCTCGCGCCGAGTGTGTGAGTGCCCCGACCGAGATCGCATCGACGCCAGCTTCCGCAAAGGACCGCACATTGTTCAGCGAGATGCCGCCCGAGGCCTCGATGCGGCACGCCGAACCCTTCGGGTGACTCCGGATGAGGGTGACAGCTTCAGCGGCCATCTCTGGGGTCATGTTATCGAGAAGCAAGGCGTCCACGCCTTCCTCCAGCGCCTCTCGCACTTGGTCCACGGATTCCACTTCGATCTGAATGAACCGGGGGCTCTCGCTCCGAGCTCGGACGGACCGTAATACCCTTCCCACGCCTCCGGCGATCGAGACGTGATTATCCTTGATCAGGACGGCGTCATAGAGACCCGCCCGATGGCTGTGCCCACCTCCGACCCGCACGGCGTATTTCTCGAATTGCCGGAGCCCGGGTGTGTTCTTTCGGGTGTCGAAAATCCGAGCCCCGGTGAAGGCTACGGCATTGACGTAATGTCGCGTAAGCGTCGCAATGCCGGAAAGCCGCTGAAGTAAATTGAGGGCCACCCGCTCACCCGTCAGGATCGGGGCCGCCCGGCCCCTTAAACGGGCGATCACGCCCCCGGCGGCTCCACACACACCATCTTGGAGGATAGGCTCGAAAACCAATTGCGAATCGAGTTGGTGAAAGACGGCCTGAGCAACGCTCATTCCGGCTACGATGATCTCTTCCCGTGCG
Organism: Acidobacteriota bacterium; assembly: GCA_016210985.1. Lineage (GTDB taxonomy): Bacteria > Acidobacteriota > Blastocatellia > HR10 > JACQTD01 > JACQTD01. Next base: position 10,152 of record JACQTD010000247.1, on the reverse strand, counting down.
ATGATTGCAGCGCGCGCCCGGTCCTCGTCCCGGATCGCCAGTCGGGTTGTGAGATCGCCCGGTCCGACATCTTCCTCCAGAAACTTCTGCACCGTTTCGTGCAGCCACTCCGTATCCCATCGTTCGAGGAAAAGGCCGGAGTCAGGCTGACGCGGGGAGGCGGAGATCTCTGCCGGATTCTCCGGTTCTCCGATTCCCCGATTCCCTGGTTCGCCGCCTCGAGGGTCCATAAGCGGCGAGATCACGTGCTCATGGCGAGCATGCGCTCAAGCGGCACGAGCGCGCGAAGACGTAACGCTTCCGGCAATACGATCTCCGGACGGCGATCCCGCATGCAAAGATAGACCTTCTCCAGCGTGTTCAGCTTCATGTGCGGGCAAACATTGCAGGCGCAGCCGTTGTCCGTCGGAGCGGGCAAGAAGAGTTTGTCGGGACAAGCCTTCTCCATCTGATGAATGATGCCGGACTCGGTGGCGATGATGAACTTCTTGGCCGGATGAGTTTTGATAAAGTCAAGCAGCGATGTGGTCGATCCCACGTGGTCGGCATGCCGAAGCAAGTTCTCCTGACACTCGGGATGCGCCAGGATCAAGGCGTCCGGATGTTGGAGTTTCAAGTCGATCAACCTGTGCTCCGAGAACAGGACATGCACCATGCAGGTTCCCGGCCAGAGCAGCAACTCCCGCCCCGTTTTCCTCATCAAGTAATGCCCCAGATGCTGGTCGGGTGCGAAGAGTACCGGTTTCTCTTGGGGGATCTGCCGAAGAAGCCGCTCCGCATTGCCCGACGTACAAATCACGTCGCTCAGCGCTTTCACACCGGCGCTGCAGTTTATGTAACTCATGACCAGATGGTCTGGATGCGCCTGGACGAATCGTCCGAAATCTTCAGGAGGGCAGGAGTCCGAGAGTGAGCATCCGGCTCTAAGGTCCGGGAGAAGCACCTGTTTGCCCGGATTCAGGATCTTGGCCGTCTCGGCCATGAAATGTACACCACAGAAGACAATCATGCTGGCGTCCGTGGTCGCGGCCCGCTGGGCTAGGGCCAGGCTATCGCCAATGAAATCTGCGATATCCTGGATGTCCGGTTCCTGATAGTAGTGCGCGAGGATGACCGCGTTCAACTTTGCCTTGAGACGATCGATCTCTTCAAATAGATCGAGGGTCGGAGGGATGCTCAGGGTCATGCCCTCCGTCACCTGCGGCGGAGCACCCTCAAAAGTCGATTCTTCAGTTGCACCTGTCATCGCACTAGTCCCGATTGAAAGCTATCGGTTCGCAGGATAATCCCCGGGCGCCTCCGCGCGAGTTCGAAACACACCAGCATAACACCATAAGGCCTTTGTACCCCAGATCCCGGCCGCATCCTAGTACAGGAACCTCCTACCCGACGCGCCTCCCCTGACTGTTCGCTTGATAAACCGCTCAATTCGGATGGCCAGCTCATTCCGGGTGCGGCGGAAGGCATCCCGTCTCGCTTCTTCATCACCCAAGGCGTTGATCGGGTCGATGATGCTCCAGTGCAGGCGCTCGCCCTCGTTCGGAAAGTTCGGACAGAGTTGCTTGGCCTGATCACAGGTGGTGATCACGTAATCGAATCGGTCGCCGAGGAACACCTCATACGACTTCGATGCGTGACCTGTCATATCGATTCCGCGCTCGGCCATGACGTCGATGGTCATAGGGTGAACCCTCCAGGGATGGGTGCCAGCACTGCGCACTTCAAACCGCTCGCCCGCCATCTGCCGGAGCAGCCCTTCCGCCATTTGGCTCCGGCAGGCATTCCCGGTGCAAATAAAGAGCACGCGAAGCTTACTAGCCGACTGACGTTCTCGGGTCATTTCTCACCGCGCACCTATCCTAGATCCCGATGATGGACAAGGCAATCCGGCCCGGCCGATCGGCGATCGATGCGGCCTCTGACCGAAGGTCTCCAGACGGCCAGCTCGGCAATGCAAACCTCATGCAAATCTATCAACAGAAAGCGGTTACAGGAACTACTCCCCTGCACTGCCTGTCGCCCCGTAACGTGCTAAGACAGACGCGAGCCTCTTACACGGTTGGCCGGTGCGCTACGGCATATGAAATACAATCTCGTCAGCGAGAATCCGCTCTCGGGCATCCACGGTGGTGCTTCAAGAGGTGTCGAGTCCGGTGCAGTTCTCGACCATCCCAGGAGTCTGATTATCCAGCTGCTCAGACCGGAGCAGGAGAGTTCAATCGCTTCCGGCCCGCAGCGCGCTCGGGACACCGCACGATGTGAGCAGAACATCGAAGTCCTTCGGCTGGACGCCGGCCTGAGTGCTGTACGCTGGACGGTTCTTTGGGGTGTGGACTCCACTCCAATGCCTGGAACGGAATCTTACGTCGTCCCGGCGCCGGTGGGCGAAAACACGACCGGCCTGCTGCCTTCAAACCAGGAACTCGTTAGGGAGGGTGTCCGGAGCCGGAATCGCGACACGGCGTGACGCTCAGGAGCGCAGTCGATAGGTGATACGCCCTTTTGTCAGGTCGTAGGGGGAAAGCTCGACGGTAACCCGGTCACCCAGTAGCACGCGGATGTGATTCTTGCGCATTTTTCCTGACATATAGGCCAGGACGACATGCTTGCTCTCCAACTCGACTCGAAAAAGCGAGTTGGGTAATTTGTCGATGATAACGCCGCTGGTCTCCACCAAATCTTCTTTCGCCATCCACACTCCTCTACTGCGATATCTCAGCGGGAAGGCGCTGAGGTTGTGCTAGTCCGATCGCGCCCAAGGCCCTGATAATGATCCAGGCGGGATCGTGTTCGCCCGGTCGCATGCTGAACTTCGCGCTCGACGGAAATTGATGATGATTGTTGTGCAGTCCTTCGCCGGCGGTTAAATAGGCCACCGACCGAAGGTTGGTAGCACCATTGCTGTAATTACGGTACCCGATCGTGTGGCAGACACCGTTGATGACACCACTCAAAAATATATAGGTGCCCGCCTGGAAGAGAAAGGCTAGGCCGCCAAGCCACAGTCCGAAGATGGCACAGAAGAGCGAAAGCGAGATGCCCAGACCCAGAAGGCCCCGATCGAACAACATACGATCAAACCCATCCTGAACGACATCCGGTGCATACTTGGTGATGGTTTCGGGGTTGCGCGCTTCCCGGCCATAGTACATCGCATTGCCCAAGAGGATAGGCCAGAGACCCCTCAGCCGTGGGCTGTGCGGGTCGCCTTCTTCGTCGGCGAAGTGATGATGCTTCCGATGAACGGCCACCCACTCTCTCGGGCTCATCCCGGTGAAGACCCAAAGGTGGACCCGCATCAGAAACCGCACGGCGGGGTGCAGATCGAGTCCCTTGTGGGCCAGACATCGATGAAGGTAGATGGTGGTGCAGACATTCGAGATCTGCACCACTCCAAGCGAAACAAGTACTGCCCAAAGCCAGTTCATTACGTTGCGGTTTCCTCCACGAGTCGATGCTCCATCCAGATTCCGCCTACCGGGTTCCTTTCAAGACCGGCCAGGCTTTCCTCCAGAACTCGACAGCATTCGAACTGTCCGTTGGCACAACTCCGATCCACCTCAACGGCCGCTTGCCACAGTAAGGAATCGGGAGATGAAGTGAGATTCAGAATAGACAGGTCTCAGAATAGCGGTTCGGCTTGATAGCTTCTCTCTCGGATACTGATGAGTTCATCGCCAGCGAACGCTTGGCGCTAACCCTAAGCGCGATCAAGTCGAAAGCTACGTACCGTTCGCGGACCAGTCCTCCATGTCCTATCCAGTCCAACCTTTTATGATCCTCCGATTTATGCAAATTTGCAAGCCGATTGTGATCAAATGAGTTTCGCTACCCCGCTTCCTAATCTGCCCGGACGAGGGGCCGGATCACCTTCGGAGAACCGCGAACGCGGTGAGAGTGCCCCCCAGATCATCCGGCGGGAGCAGATCGGCCATCACCAACCGGGAGAAGAGATCCCCCTCCGGCGGCAATCGTTGAGAGCGCATCCGGCTCTGAGCGCTTCGGAGTGCCCCCGGCCAGAGCCCGGCCATCTCCGTGCTCGAACAGAAGCGGCCCCGAACCCCATGGTGCAAGATGACTTCATGAACTAACTGCTGAGCCACGATTCTGGCCAGCTGTTGCCCGGAAGTGGGCTCCCGATAGGTCGTCAGGTTGACATGAGCGAAGCGAGCCGGAAGACAGGCCTCAGCCAGACGCCTGCGGGCGGCCTTCTGTGCGCAGTGACACCGGCGCGCATACCGAGCGCTTCCGCCATAGGTCCGGGTGCAATTGATCGATTTCTTGAAGCAGCGGCGTTGCCAGCATAGACTGACCCCTCCGTCGCCAGCGTCCTTTCACGGATCGTTCCAGAACCACGAGCCATGACCTCCACCCCATCGGAGGCTTAGATGCTCCGAATATAGAGAACGAATCTCGGGCGGTAGGCGTGCAAGCCCGAGGTCGCCTTCAGCGTTTCGGCGGAGCCGGGGTCGGGTTGGCGCCCTCGGGAGTACCGCCGGCTCGGAGCATTGACGTGTTGGAGTCAGGTAAGGTATCCAACTCCATCCGCCCGCATGGGGAGTCGGGAGAGACCGGTGGCGTAGCAGGATGAAGTTTATTCAGCGGGAGCAACTGCGGGCCTGGAAGATGACCCTTCACCGGGAGGGCTTTCGAGGGTTCATCCGGACCTATGGCAAGCGAATTCTCTTCTGGTTTTTCCTGTTTTATCTCGTCCGGGATACCCTACTCTATATTGTTATTCCATACTTGATCGCCAAGGGTCTGCTTTCGACCTTCCCCCAACTTGAAAAGCTGCTTCCCTGAATGACTCAGGATTGCGGTTCCTCGGAAAGCGAACCCTGGCCGTTCGAAGTTTCGTTCTCCGACGGTATCGCGCGAGAGGATCAGCGAGATGCTTGTCGCATTTGCTGAAGCAGACCCCTCGCAGCGTCAAGCGCAGGGGCGTTGGGCGGGGCACAGGAGAGAAAGCGCTCAATACTTGCACGGGCGGCGGCGACTTCACCCAATCGTTGAAGCACAATGCCGCGATTGTACCAGGCGCGACTGTAAGTCGGATCGATCTCCAGGGCCTTCTCGAAACTACCGAGCGCGGCCTCTCCCCATCCCACGATGGCCAGCGCAACGCCGCGATTGGTCAATGCGAAGTAGTGGTCGGGATCGATGACCAGCGCGCGATCGTAGCTTCCGATCGCTTCTTCGTAACGCTGAAGCTTGAAGAGCGTATTGCCGCGCGCATACCAGAGCGCCGGGTCCCGCGCGTAGATCTGCAAGGCGGTCTCGAAGGTTTCGGACGCCTCCTCGAATCTTCGCAGCGCGGCCAGCGAGCGGCCTCGGTTGTACCAGCTTCGATAATAGCTGGGGTTGAATCGGAGTGCGATCTTGTAATCTTCAAGCGCGCGTTCATGATCCCCGCGCCGGGCCCACGCCTTGCCGCGGTGACACCAGGCCAGCGCATAATCCTTCCAGAGTTCGATCGCTCGATCGAAACTCTCGATGGCCTCAGGCAGACGCTCATCGCCCATTTGGGCGACGCCGTGATTGTTCCAAGCGATAGCTGAGGAAAGTCCCAGTGCCAAGCACTTGGAGAAGCAGCCCGCCGCCCGGGTGTAATGCCCCAAGCAAATCAACGCGTTGCCTTGGAACAAATAAGCCTCAGCCGCGCTCGGAAGACATTGGGTCTCCCTAGCGTCAGCCATTTCGGCGAACATCTGGGCCGACTCGCAGAACTTCCCTTCGATCAGCGCCTTCAGGGCCTGGTCGAATCGGTCTCCTGCTGAAAGCGTCTGAATCAGTTCATCCATGGGCTGGCCGCGTTCCTGGGCGAGCTGCCGAAGCACTTGCAGCCGCAGTGGTCCCTCAACGGCTTCCCGTAAATCCTCCATCACCACCTCTCTCACCCTACGCCGGGAGATCTCGGTTGCCGGTGCAGGGCGCACATGAGGTTGGTCCGGTTCTGCGTCGATACGTTCATTCAATCGCCGGAGCTCTGCCTGGCACATTTCGACCAGTCGGTCCACCCACGGACCGGACCTCCCCGGCTCCGGCTGCGCGGACAACCCTGTCTTACTGGTCGATGGCCCGAGTTTGAGTCGTTGTTCGAATTCTTCCCGCAGGCTGGGATTGTTCATCAGATGAACGAGGAATTCCGCGCGCGTGCTGGCGTCGAGCCGGCTTAGCACCGCGTGGGCTACACCCTCCGCCCCGGCAGCCGGCGGCTCGTGGCCCATTCGTTGTCTGAACACCGAACGAATCGATTCCGTCAGCCAGATGCTGAATTGCCCTGTGGCGGACGGCTCAACTTCCGGAATCGCCACCGCTGCCACCTGCTCGCCCGCCCTCATCGGTTGCTCATCTGCCCGTCAAGTGTAAGCGGCATCATCGTCAGATCGCTGATCCACCCTAAGCCTCTCCGTTATGACGAAATGCCTGCGGCTCCGGCTGTCGCGTGATCTTCCTGCCGCCTCGTCTTGAGAAACTCTGCGCGTTGCGGTGAAAGTCATTCTATTTTGGAAATCGATGGTGTCAACCGAACATTTTTCTTTCGGTCCCAAATAATTTTTTCGATGTGTCAAGTCGATCCTTGACAAGCGATCAACCTCTTCATTCCGTCTTTGGTCACTTGTCCGTCTCCGTGCGCATGCTCCCGGTCGGTGTGACCGTACGCGCCCCCCTCCCCGCCTTCACGAAGTGGCGCCTGTATCCATTTTCACTTGACTTTCACTTTTTATACACTTATACTCCCCCTATCTTTCACAGGGAGATGAACGCGATGACCCACCCGCTCTTGATCGACGACGCCCACCTGCCCGTTGGGCCTGTACCCAGAGGCATAGAGCGCCTGGCGGCCGAGGCCCGAACCTTGGAGACACGCGCCGGCGTCACCTACTATGAGATTGAGTGCCGATCCGCGCTCAACCGATGCGCCAACCCGCAACTACCTTTTGCCTGGACACTCAATCCTTATCGGGGATGTGCATTCGGTTGTACTTACTGTTACGCGCGATACACCCATGAGTACATGGGCCTGACAGACGGGCGTGACTTCGAACGCAAAATCTATGTCAAACGCAGCATGCCTGCACGGCTGGTTGAGGAACTCGACCGGCGCCTGGACCGCGGGCTGCCCATCGCCCTGGGTACTTCCACCGACCCTTACCAACCCGGCGAGAAGCACTACCGGGTAACGCGAGAGGTGCTGGCCGTCCTGCTTCGTTACCGTGGACTGAACCTCTCGATCACGACCAAGTCGGGGCTCATCACCCGTGACATCGATCTGCTTCGCCCCCTCAGCCTGCGCCACCGGCTGCGCATCAACATGTCGCTCATCACCGTCAATCCCGCACTCGCCCGGCGCCTGGAACCCCATGCCAGCTCGCCCAATCGGCGCCTTAAGGCGGTGAAGGACCTGTCCGACGCTGGTTTTACGGTAGGCATCTTCATCGCGCCTATCCTGCCGGGCCTCACGGATCACCCCCTCGGTCTGGAGCGCGTGGTCGCGCGGGCGGTCGAATCCGGTGCCGGTACCATCGGCGCCAGCCTGCTCTTTCTGATGCCTTCGGCACGCAAGCACTTTTTCCCGGCGCTGGCCGAAGACTTTTCCGAGCTGATCGGGCGCTATCAGCAGCTCTATGGACGGTCCGCTTACCTCTCGAGTGAACATAAAGAGAAGATTATGAATCTGGTCGAGCGATTGCGCCGGAAGTACGGTCTGACCCGACCACCGGAGGCCTCTCCATTCGCTTCGGCTTTTGATACGGGTCAAGCCAGCTTTTACTTTGCCGTGGCCTGAGCTAACCAAGATGAGTTCCATGAATATTCCTCTGCGAAGTGTATAAGATGTGAATATCCATCGAGCGCTCTTGGGCGCGGCTGGAGGCGAACCATGTACCTGACACCAACGCGCAAAGCGATTTACGAGTACATCAAGAATTACATCCTCCAGCACGAAATTGCGCCGTCCTACGAGGAGATCCGCAAGCGCTTTGGATTTCACTCGACACACTCCGTGCACCGGCACATTCAACAACTGGAGATCCAAGGATTAATCCAGCGGCCGGCGGGTGGAAGAAAGCGTGCGCTGCAAATTGTCGGCCATACGGCCGGCCTCGTAGGTCGTTCGACCTCGTCGCAGAACGCCGGTGCCCAAGCGGTGACCCTGCCCTTGCTCGGCACCGTGGCGGCCGGCCGGCCTATTGATGCCATCGTCAACACCGAGACCATCGATGTTCCTGACGAGTTGATCGGTCGGGGCGAACATTTTGCGCTGCGGGTCAAGGGCGACAGCATGATCGATGATGGCATCTGCGATGGGGACGTATTAATCATCAACCAGCAGTTCGCGGCCGAAAACGGCCAGACGGTGATCGCGCTCATCAACAACGAAGCGACAGTGAAGCGGTTCTTCCGGCGTGGTACCCGTGTCGAGCTTCGTCCGTCCAATCCTTCGATGAAGTCGATCTTCGTCAAGGCCGATGAGCTCCGGGTTCAAGGAATCGTCGTCGGCCTGCTTCGAAAATTCCAGCGGGGTTAGGCGGCGAGATATGGATCGGAACGTCATTTATTTCAACGTTCCCGTTTTCCCGATCGCGGTGGAGCGGGTGGTCGATCTGCGATTGCGCGGGCGGCCGGTGGTCGTGGCCCTGCCCGGCGCCGAGCGGGCGGTCATCACCGCCGCATCCGGAGAGGCGCTGCGCGCCGGTATTCGCAAGGGTATGCCGGTATTCCGCGCCCGTAAGCTCTGTCACGACACCATCGTGTTACCGCCCAATCCCACACTCTACGAGCGGGCTTCCCACGCGCTGATCAACCTCCTCGACCGGTTCTCTCCGGTGCTGGAACCCGCCGGTTTCGGTCACGCTTACCTGGAGATGACCGGTACCACCCGGCTCTTCGGCACCGCCAAAGATGCGGCCGCGCGTGTCGCGGATGAAGTGGCTTCCCGGCTGCGTCTGCCGGCGACTGTGGGCGTAGCCAGCAACAAGCTCGTCAGCCATGTCGCCGCCGACGTCATCCGGACTGCGGGCGTTCAGGAGGTGTGCCCTGGGGACGAGGCGTCCTTTCTCGCGCCGCTTCCGGTCAGGAGGCTGCCCGGCGTGGGTCCGGTGACGCTCGAACAACTGCTCGAATTCAACATCCGCCAGATCCGGGAACTGGCCGCTGTGCCACTGCCGCAACTCGTCACCGTCTTCGGAGCCGAAGGCGTTCATCTGCACGAGCGGGCGCTGGGTATCGATCCGACACCGGTTTACCCTCCGACCGCCGCCCCGGCGCTCCTGGAAGAGGAAGCGCTCGGGGAAGACAGCAACGACTGCGACTTGCTTTCCGCACACCTCTTTCAACTCATCGAACGTGGCGCACGCCGTCTGCGCAGCACCCACTCGTCCGCGGGTAAGATCATGCTCCACATCCGCTACGCCGACTACCGCGAGGCGGTGCAACAAAGTCACCTCGCTCCTCCCACCTCCCACGAATCGCGGCTTTTCGCCGCCGCCCAGTTGCTCCTCATGAAAGTTCTCACCCGGCGGACGCGCGTACGCCACCTGGCCGTCCGGTTCGGTGACCTTGGACCCGACACAGAGCAGCTTCTGCTCTTCCCTGACCTCCGGGATCCGGTTTGCGGGATTCAGCCCGCCCTCTCCAGGACGATCGACCGTCTCCGTCAACGCTTCGGCGAACATGCCATCCAGTGGGCCCGGGTGGCCTTCGCCGGAGTGAAGTCGCCCGACGCGGCTTCGGCCTGTTCGCCGGCGCCCATACGCGAACCTTTCCTAACCCAGACAGGCGCGGCCGCCGGCTTTTGGTGTCATGCCGCATAAGAATCTGAACTGAATTCTGTGCTCAATCCGCCTCCAGCGGATCAAAGGAGAAATCCACCATGGACGAAAAAGCCTTTTTCTTGCGTTTCTGGGAGAAAGAAACACCTGTCACACGCAAGGTCATTTCACGCATTCCGCAGGAGAAGTCCGATTACAAACCCGACCCGAAATCCCGAAATGCCCGGGACATCGCCTGGTTGCTGATGTTGGAAGAGAAGGCCCTGGTCGAAGGGTTGGAAAAAGGCGTCATCGACTGGAAGGAACTGCCCACGCCGGTCACCGTCCAGGAGATTCTGGACATTTATGACCGAACGCATGACGACCTGATCCGGCGCCT